>DYHD01000027.1:0-8094 GCA_020724365.1 Thermodesulfovibrio yellowstonii
TTTTTCTTCGAGGAATGTTAATTGACCCATGGCAAGCTTATTATATTCAATTTTGATGGATATTGGTATTAATTTTTACACATAATCGCGGCAGTAAGCGGCCGCTTGAAGGGCGAGTCCGTCTTGACTGACTGGTTCTTCGCCCAAGCGAAAGGAGGGTCTTATAAGCCATTGATAATAAAGATTCCTCGCGGATACATTTGCTTTGCTCAGTGCATGGTTTATCCTGAGCGGAAAGACGAGATTCCTTGCAGGAAGCTCTCTTTTTCCTTTAACCTTCTTTAAAATCCTCTCCCTTACCCATTCTATAAACTTATCTTCCCAAGTATGCTTTGCCCAATCACTTTTTCTCTTATCTCAAGACCTTCTGCGATGTTCCCCTCTATTCTCCTCACATAAGCCTCTCTCCCTTATTTGTATCACCTCCATATTCTCCCAAGACAACAGAATAGTCAATAAAATCTATGTTTAGTTATCTGAATCCTACCCAAATAGTATTCGCCAAAAAATGAAAAATGATACAAGGCATAATATTTTTGGTCTTCATATAGATAATTCCCATGATGAGAGAAGGGAAAAAGGTTAAAAGGGCATATATGTCTTGATAATAAATAAAAGACGGGAAATGAGCAAAGGAAAACATTGAGCTCGTTATTAGAATGCCTTTTATATTGTTTCCGATTTTCTCCTGAAGAAACCCTCTAAAAAAAATTTCCTCTGGGACAGAAACAACTATTAGCTGAAAAATCAATAAAGAAAAGGATGGAAAACTGAATGTCCTACCATGATTTATTTCGTATAAGAAATAAGGCAGAATAAATATTAAAGAAATGGAGAGTCCAATAAAAAAGTGCTCTTTCGAAAAAGACAATCTTACAGTATTGCCAGTGATTAAAGGTAAAACTATAAGAAGGAATGGGATCAAGTAATCAAAAAGCTGACTTTCACTATAATACGAAGCGAAGTTTAATATAACAATAATAATGTATGATAAAAAAGCATATTTCATATCCGGATATTAGTGCAATGCTGCAAAAATAGTGCGATATTACGACTGTGTAGAAAAATGATAGTGATTTTTGAATTTTGAATCTTGACAGTCTGTTGATTTTTGAACTATTCTTTGATGTTAAGATAATATCTAAACTACTCTATAGCCCCTCGGTGTAATCATCCAGCCGTCCCAAACAAATGTCTGAGAATTGCCTATTATAATAGTGGTTTGCATATCAATCTCATGTTCAATAAGATGCTTCAAATCCGTAATTATAACTGTTTCTCCTTCTCTCATAGCCTGTTTAACAAGGCCAACCGGTGTTTCAGGGCTTCTATATTTTTGGATTATTGAAACCGCAATGTTAATATGCTCCACACGCCCTTTGCTTTTAGGGTTATAAAGAATTATCACAAAGTCAGACGATGCTGCTACATCAAGCCTTTTTGTAATAACTTCCCAAGGTGTCAGCCTATCTGAAAGGCTTATTGAGGCAAAGTCATGCATAAGGGGAGCGCCGAGCCTTGATGCACAAGCATTAAGTGCAGAAATACCCGGTATGATTTCAATGTCAGGCGGGTAAGACTTTGAAGCATTGGGTTTGATAGTTTTAGTCTTGCCGGCATATTCCATCTTGCTTAATAATTCAAAAATAAGCCCAGCCATTGCATAAATGCCGGGGTCGCCACCGCTGATAATAGATACTGATTTGCCTTCATTGGCGAGTTCTATTGCCTTTTTACATCTTTCGATCTCTTCTGTCATGCCTGTCGAAATAACTTTTTTCCCCTTTAAAAGATCTGGTATCAGTTCAAGGTATGTCCCGTATCCAATTATGAATTCTGACTCTTTAAGAGCATTTTGTGCTTTTGGGGTTATATGTTCGATGTCTCCAGGTCCAGTGCCTACGACATAAATCTTACCTTTTTGAGGTGGGCTCGAATTGTCATGCTTTGATGGTCTTTTTTCTGCTGCTGCCACGGTTACATTACCTCTTTTTTGTTTTCTAATAAGAAGTTTATTATTGCAGGAAGCAAGGATGGCTGAAGGTTCTGCTACAGCTTTCGCTCCTGTTGCTTTAAACACAGCTTCTGATTTTTCAATATCTGTAATTGAGTTAATCTCCTCAGGTGTAAATGAGTCAATATTGATACCAAATTTTTTAGCAAAAGCTAAAAGACCTTCTTCGGATGCCTTTTTGACGATTGTAGCGATAGAGCAAACACTTGAAAATGAGAGGTTATTCTCATCTAAGACTTCTTTAATAACTTTTTCAATTTCTTCATCCGTTGTCCCGCTATTGCATCCGATTCCCAAGACAATATTTTTTGGTCTTAAGTAAAGCTTATTTATATTTTTGGAGTGAAGGGTTATTTTATTGGTAATAAGCAGGTCAGCATCTTCAGGGGAATTAACCTTTTTGAACTCTGCTGGGAGTTGTAAGTTAGACTCATCAAACACCTTCAAATGTTTATTATCGAGTAATTTTGTAGAGATGTGCGGAAGTAAGCTCCAATCTTCAATGATAAGATTATTGTTCTGCGACCAGAGGTCAATAGCGGTTAATCTATTTACATCTGAAGCAGTTGTAATCACAGGCTGAGCCTTCAAAAAATTTGATAACTGTTGTGCAATTGCATTAGCCCCTCCAAGATGACCACTAAGCAAGCTAATAATATAATTGCCGTCATCATCTATTACCAATACCGCTGGGTCAGTTTTCTTATCTTTTATAAGTGGAGCTATTGCTCTTACAACTATTCCAGTAGCCATTATGAATATGAAAAGCTTGTTCCTATCCCATTCATTTGGGAGTAAGCCAGATTTATATTTGATTATGTTGGCATCAGAATATAATGACTTAATTCTGTCTGCTAAAGATTTAGCCTTTTTGGTAATATAGAAGATTGACTTTGACATGGATTATCCTTCATCGCACCATTTTCTTGCGTTCTGAAACATGCTAAGCCATGGTGATACCTTGATGTTCTTTTTTAGATATTCAGGTAGCCATGCCCATTGCCATTTAAGAAAAGTCCTTTCAGGATGTGGCATCATAGCAATATGTCTGCCATCAATTGAGCATAGAGCAGCAATCCCATGAGGTGAACCATTAGGATTAAAAGGGTATTTTTCTGTGAATTCTCCTTCATCATCAACATATCTAATAGGAGCTAATTCCTTAAGAGTTACTTCATTGAGCATATTATCATCAGGCATGAAGAGCCGCCCTTCGCCATGTGCAACCCAAATGCCAAGAATCGAATCTTCCATCCCTTGAAGTATGATGGAATTACTCTTTATTATCTTGACAGATGAAAACCTTGATTCAAATCTGCCTGATTTATTTCTTATAAAACGAGGTTGAATCTCAAGAGGAATGCCTCTCCATGGAACCCATCCGAGTAAAGACATTAATTGACAACCATTACACACACCAAGACTGAAGGTATCTTTTCTGTTATAAAATTTCTCAAACTGTTCATTCACCAATCTGTTAAACTTAATTGTCCCTGCCCATCCTTTGGCAGAGCCAAGAACATCGGCGAAGCTAAAACCGCCAACAAATGCAATTCCTTTAAAAATTGCAAGGTCAATCCTCGTACTTATAAGATCACTCATGGTAACATCCCATACATCAAAGCCTGCTTGATAGAAGGCAGAAGCCATTTCTCTGTCGCCATTGCTGCCCTCCTCCCTGATTATAGCGACTGCTGGTTTGTTATGTTTCTTTATTAATATCTCTGGTGTCTGCTCAGGCATGAAGGATATATGATAAGAAGCACCTTTTCTATCATATATATTCTTATTTTCTTCAATAACACATTCTGGATTAGCCTGCAGCATATCGAGATGAAAGCTTGTCTCTTCCCATAAGTGCCTGAGAGTTCTCATGTCTTCATATATTATATTTGTGAGATTTGCATTATTATCTATTAGATTTATATTGATACACTTATCTTGCATTGGTTTTCCGATTAAGTGGAAGGGAACATTAAATTCATTAAAGGCTGATATAACCTTTTTCTCATTTTCAGATAAATATTCGATTATTAGCCCCGATTCTTCAGAAAATAAGACTGCAAAAATATCATCTTCTTTAAATTTTGCAGGCATTTGGAGATTTATTTCTAACCCACAATTGCCCGCAAATGCCATCTCAAGCAAAGTAACAATAAGACCTCCATCGCTTCTATCGTGTCCTGAGAGTATTAAATCTTGAGCTATAAGATACTGTATCGCATTGAAGGCATTCTTGAGAAGTTTAGGCTTGTCTATATCAGGTGAGCTGTCCCCAATTTGTTTATAGCATTGAGCAAAGGCTGAACCTCCCAATCTGTTTCTGCCTTCAGAGATGTCAATAAATATTAATCTGCTCTTATTGGGAGACTTTATGTCTGGAGTAATTACTTTTGTAATATCAGGACATGGTGCATAAGCTGAGATTACAAGAGACCCGGGTGATTTGATTGTCTCTGTATCACCTGATGGATGCACAACTCTGGCAGCCATTGAGAGACTATCTTTACCACCGTCAATAGCTATCCCGAGATCTAACATCAAGTCTCTTAATGCGACTGACGCATCATAAAGTTTTGCCCCTTCACCAGAAAGCTTGGGTGCCCACATCCAATTGGCAGAACATTTGATATCCTCAAGAGAGCTTATTTTAGCCCAAACTATATTTGTCAATGCCTCTGCAACACTCATCCTTGCCATAGCTGAAGGATTTATAAGACCCTTTATAGGTTGCTCACCTATCGCTATTGCTGAGCCTGTATAGACGCCATTTTCATTATTAAAATGGCTCTGTGCAACCACTGCAACATCAGAGAGGGTAATCTGCAGGGGACCAACACATTGCTGGCGGGCAATAAGTCCTGTTACAGACCTATCAACCTTATTTGTTAGAAATCTCTTTGAACCCACGGATAAAAGCCTTAAAACTCTCTGAAGGGCATCTTTAATAGTTATTCCAGACGGCAAGCTAATGGGCAATGTATGCGGAGATAGACGATTTAAATAAAATGTCTTTGGGGGCATATCTCCCAATACTTTTTGGAGTTCTAAATTTTCAATGATAGAATTATTATAACTATCATAAAGCACAATGAAGCCATCCCCGGTTACTTCTCCAATTATAGAAAATGGAAGCCTTTCTCTTTCACATATGCTTTTAAGAAGCTCAATTTTATTAAAATTAATAATAATTGCATCTTGCTCTTGGTATTCAGCTCCCCATATCTCTAAGACCGAGAGGGTTGCATCTCCAACTATTACTTTCCGAATATCTATTTTAGCCCCTGCAGGGTATATTATCTCTTTGACGACATTACAATTGCCTCCGGCACCCTGATCATGGATGCTTAATATTGGATTATCTTCTTCAAGTTCTATACAAGCCCTTATTACCCTATTAAGTTTTTGTTCCATCTCAGCATCGCCGCGTTGGACGGCATTAAAGTCAAGGTCTTCAACATTATCCCCCTGTATCATGCTTGATGCAGAACCGCCGCCAATGCCAATTCTGTATGCTGGACCTCCTATTTTTGCAACAACCATCTGCTTTTCCGGGATATATTTCTCTAAATGTCTTGAATCTATCTGCCCAATCCCCCCAGTAAACATTATTGGTTTTATCCACTCTCTTCTTTCACCATCAGGCATCAACATACCGAATGATCTCGTAAAGCCTTGTATTACAGGCTCACCAAATTTATTCCCATAATCAGATGCGCCATTACTTGCCTCTATCTCTATCTGTAGTGGGGAGGCAAGATTTTTAGGATATATAAAGGAATTATCTTCCCATTGAAGTTGATACCCTGGTATTTGTAGATTGCCTACACAGTAAGCTGCAGTACCTGCTATGACAAGCCCTCCTCTACCAGTTGCATGAACATCTCTTATCCTTCCACCTGTCCCGGTTTCAGCACCGGGGAAAGGGGCAACGCCTGACGGAAAATTATGGGTTTCTGCGGTGAAGATTAAATGATAGAGAACATCTTTTTCTTTGAAGGAAGAAGGATTAAATGGCTTTTCAGGCATGATTGTTTTTATATTAAAACCACTTATTGCACTTGAATTATCTCTGAAGGCTATGATGCTGTTATTGGGGTTTCTTTGGTAAGGTGCTTTGACGATCTGCATTAAGGTCTCAGGAATTTCTTCGTCTTCAATGAATAGTTTTCCTCTGAAAAACCAATGGCGGGAGTGTTCACTATTGGACTGGCTCAGATCGAAGCATTCTACCTCCGTTGGATTTCTTGCTAATTCATTAGCAAAAAGATTGTAATAATAATCAATATCCCAGCTATCAAGCCCAAGTCCAAGTTCGTTATTAAGCCTTATTAAGGCATCTTTGCCGTCTTGAAGAAGAGGTATAATCTTGACATCTTTGGGTTTAATCCCCGTTTCAAATGTTTCAAGTTCAGCAAAGTATTGGCACTCGGTCATGCGGTCATAAAATATTGTATGAAGATCAGAAAGTTTATTGGATATATCAGGTATTAATTGAAAGCGCCTTGAATATTCAATGCGGTTAATCTTGGATAATCCACATGAATGACAGACGGATACAGCATTTGTTGACCAAGCTGTAGTAAAGTTCAGACGAGGTCCAAATTCAAGAATTGTGTTAGATTTTAAAAAACTCTTATCTGAAAAATTCTGGGGCTCAAAGGTTTCCGATAATAACCATTTCAAGATTTTCATCTCTTCGGCTGAAAGGAAATCTTCGAGTTCAATATTAAAGCATAGTTCAGATTTGATATTTATAAGCTCGATACCTGATTTATCTTTGATCTTTTGGAGTAAATTCTTAGTCTCAAATAGATTTAAAGCAGGCATTCGGTAGAGGTGCAGAAGGCTTTTAGACATAAATTCTCTCCCTATTATCTTGAATACACTTAATTTTAACATAACATATGCCTTGCTACAAATCTGCCCATAGGTAATGTCAATCTTTTTGTGTAAATTCTTTTAAGGGCTTTTGAGCTTGTCTAAAAACTACGATTTCACTCGACTGTCATTCCCCGACTTGATCGGGGAATCCAGCAAATATGAGGAACTGGTTTCCCACTTCCGTGGGAACAGCATCTGGATTGTCCGGTCAAGCCGGACAATGACAACATGCGAGTTTTTAGACAGGGGCTTTTTCCCCATTATTCATTCAGATGGTTTAACACTGCATATCAGTCTGTCTTTTATGATCAGGCATCATTCCCTGCCAGCCATATAAATGATAGACTGTCGTCACTCATATCGATATAAGCCATATCGCTGCAACTCCGCCCGGTTTTGAAGTAACCGCGAAGGTTAAACTCATCGGGGTGAACGGGCGGCTGCTTTTATTTGAAGTAGAGGCTCATGACGGGGTAGATGTAATCTCTAAGGGAAGACATGAGCGGTTTATAATTAATAAGAAAAAATTCGACTCTAAGATGAAAGAGAAAACAGCAAGTAAAAATCAAAAAGCAGAACATTTTTAGATATTTATTCAGGGTTTAGTTTCTTAAGTTCTCTCTGCTTCCATATCATGAATATGGCAGGATATATTAAAAGCTCAAGTATGGTAGATGTTATTATACCGCCTACCATAGGGGCAGCTATCCTTTTCATAACATCCGCCCCCGTCCCTGTTGCGAATAAAATGGGCACAAGTCCGGCAAGTATAATACAGGCTGTCATAATCTTTGGCCGAATCCTCTTTACGGCTCCATACATTATAGCCTCTCTCAGTCCATCGGGGTTTTTCAGTTTTCCTTCCTTTTTCCATTTTTCATAAGCGAGGTCAAGATAAAGCAGCATTATGACGCCAGTTTCCGCATCAAGCCCAGCAAGAGCTATTATCCCGACCCATACAGCTATGCTCATATTGTAATTGAGCAGGTAAAGAAGCCAGAACGAGCCGACAAGGGAGAATGGAACCGCAAGGAGGACTATCATTGTCTTTACCGCTGATTTGGTATTCAAATAAATCAGGACGAATATAATGAGGATAGTCAACGGTATGACGAGCTTTAGTCTCTCATGGGTTTTGATGAGGTATTCATATTCGCCGCTCCACTGGATTCGGTATCCTTCAGGAATTTGCAGGG
>DYHD01000027.1:8104-24181 GCA_020724365.1 Thermodesulfovibrio yellowstonii
CCTCTACATAACCTCCTACATCCCTCCCGGAATAATCAATAAATACATACGATGCAAGGAGGCCTTCTTCGCTTTTTATGGATGTGGCTCCCTTTACTATGTTGATATCAGCAATCTGACCGAGCGGTATGTGCAATAATGGTGGAGGCTGCGAGACGAAGGAGGATGTCCTGTCGGCAGACTCCCCCATAGCTTTAGAACCAGGAATCATTACAGGCACAAGCACCCTTCTGAGTTTTTCAATATCGTCTCTCAATTCTCTGGAATATCTCACATTTACAGGATATCTTCCCCTTCCTTCAACAGTGGTTGTCAGGTTCATTCCGCCTACTGCAGACTGCACTATCTCCTGCACATCATCTATTGTCAAACCGTAACGGGCGGCTTCCTCCCGCTTTATTAAGATATCGAGGAAATATCCCGTAGTCAGACGTTCCGCATATGCGCTTCTTGTGCCCGGCACCTCCTTGATATGGTGTTCTATTTCGAGCCCTATTTTTTCAATTTCTTCAATGTCAGGACCGAGCACTTTTATCCCGACTGGGGTTCTTATGCCGGTTGCGAGCATATCTATACGGGCTTTAATCGGCATTGTAAATGAATTTGCAACCCCTGGAATGGTAAGGGAATCGTTCATTTCATCCTTCAATTTTTCCACTGTCATCCCTGCTCTCCATTGGGATTCGGGCTTCAGGTTTATAACGGTCTCGAACATCTCAAGAGGTGCCGGATCGGTTGCTGTCTCAGCTCGTCCTGCCTTTCCGAATACCTGAGATACCTCCGGAATGTCCTTTAATAGTTTATCCTGAAGCTTGAGAAGGTCGGAAACCTCTGTTATCGATGCCCCCGGCACCGTCACAGGCATATAAAAAAGGGTTCCTTCATAAAGGGGGGGCATAAACTCGGAGCCGAGTTTCATAAAGGGGTAAGCCGTTAAAGCCATGATAATGATTGCTGCAATTATGACCGTCTTTTTAAAACGGAGTGTAAGCAATGCGACAGGTTCGTATATTTTATGCAATATAATGCTGAGCGGGTTTTTTTCTTCAGGTCTAATTCTTCCCCTGATTAGCAATGTCATCAGAACAGGTGTAAGGGTAATTGCGAGAAAGGATGCAAAAAGCATCGCAAATGTCTTGGTGTAAGCGAGTGGTTTGAAGAGTCTTCCCGCCTGTGCCTGAAGGGCGAATACGGGTAAAAAGGCGATCGTTATCACCAGCAGGGCAAAGAAGAGGGAAGGCCCTACCTCCTTAGCCGCCTCTATGATTACATCTTTTCTGCTTCCCTGCCTGCCGTGTAATTCCCATTCTTCAAGCTTCTTATGGGCGTTTTCGACCATTATTATTGAGGCATCAACCATTGCCCCTATAGCAATGGCTATTCCGCTCAGGCTCATAATATTGGAGGTTACATTAAGGTGATACATCAGAATGAAAGACATTATTATCGCAACCGGCAATGTCAGTATTACCACCAGGGCGCTTGGCAGATGGAAGAGGAAAACTATGCAGACAGCACTTACAGCGATAGTAAGCTTAATAATCTCATCTTTGAGGGTGTCGATTGAACGGCGTATGAGGTCTGATCTGTCATAGGTCGTGACGATTTTTACTCCTTCCGGGAGAGCGGGGGCAATCTCGGTGTTGATTTTCTCCTTGACCCTGTCTATTACGTTAAGGACATTTTCGCCGAACCGTACAACCACAATCCCGCCTGCTACTTCCCCTTTGCCGTCGAGTTCTGCGATGCCCCTTCTGATTTCAGGGCCGAGCTGGACATTTGCAATATCCTTTATATATACGGGTATTCCAGCATTATTAACGGCGACCGGGACGTTTTCGAGGTCTTTGATGTCTTTGATATATCCCCTTCCCCGTATCATATATTCGATGCCGGAGAACTCGACTATCCTTCCTTCTACATCACGGTTGCTTTTTCTGACGGCATCAAGCACCTTTGTCAGCGGGATGTTGTATGCCAGAAGACGGTTGGGTTCAATGGTGATCTGGTATTGCTTGACAAACCCGCCGATGCTTGCAACCTGTGAAACGCCCTGAACGCTTTCGATGGAAAGTTTTATGTTCCAGTCCTGAAGGGAACGTAGTTCGGAAAGGTCATGCTTGCCTGTCTCATCAACAAGTGCATATGAGAATCCCCAGCCGAGGCTGGTTGCGTCGGGTCCCAAAACAGGGTTGACGTCGCTGGGAAGTGTATTTCTGACCGCCTGAAGGTATTCGAGTATCCTGCTTCTTGCCCAGTAAATGTCGGTGCCTTCTTCAAATATTACATATATGAAAGAACTTCCTAAGAAGGAAAATCCGCGCACCGCTTGAACCTTTGGGGCGGCGAGAAGGCTTGAGGATATAGGATATGTAATCTGGTCTTCCACGAGGTCGGGGCTTCGGCCCGTCCATTCTGTATAGATTATTACCTGTGTATCGCTCAAGTCAGGAATAGCGTCCAGGGGGGTCTTTTGAAGGGATATATATCCCCATATTATAAGGAAAGCAACTAATATGAAAATGATGAAGCTGTTTCTTGCACTGTATTCAATTATTTTTGCAATCATATGAATTCTATCTCAGTGAGAATGGAGCGGGACAACGCCTTTAAGTTTCGACTCGGAATCGATAAGAAATGTAGCCGATGAAACGACTTTCTCACCCGATTTCAGTCCTTTTAAAACCTCGATATTATAATCGTCCCTGAGACCGAGCAAGACCTCTCTCGGTTCGAAATATCCCTCGCCCTTATCTACATAAACTATCTTTCTTGTGCCTGTATCGATTACGGCGTCTTTCGGGATAAGTAGCCTTTTGCCGAGTTCTATCTTGATTTCGACATTGGTGAACATTTGGGGCTTGAGCTGTCCTCCTGGATTTGGCAAGGTGAATCTGACTCGGGCGGTTCGCGTGTCTCCGGAGAGTTCTGGATAGACATACTCGATGCTTGAAGAAAATTCCCTTCCCGGCAGGTAGCTAAGGGATATCCGGGCATTCATCCCGACCTTGATAAGGGATAGTTCATATTCGTATATATCGGAAATAATCCAGACTGAGGATAAATCTGCTATATCGAAAAGCTTCTCGCCGGGCATGACTCGCATACCCCGTAATGCCGTTTTTTGAACGACATACCCGCTGACAGGACTATGTATAGTCAAAGTCCTTATAGGCTTTCCTGTTCTTTCAATTTTCTTTATCTGTTCTTCCGTTATATCCCAGTAACCAAGTCTTTGCTTAGCTGCTGCGGTTATCTGTTCTGCATCTCTGGAAAGCATTTTGCTCAATCCATTATCCGGCTTCACTGACTCTGAGGCTGCTTTCCATCTCAATGAATCTATAAATTCCTGCTGGGATGCAATAAGCTCTGGACTGTAAACCTCGGCAAGGGGGTCTCCCTTGTTCACATATTTGCCGGTGTAATCTACATAGAGCCTTTCTATCCAACCCTCGAATTTTGTGTTTATCGTTGCGAGCATTCTCTCGTCATACTCGATGCGTCCTACTGTTCTGATAATTTTCTGCAATGGCTTCACGGTTGCCGAGGTGGTTTTAACCCCTATTAACTGCTGTTTTTCAGGAGATATTTCAATCGCTGGGGTTTCGGCTGCATTGTTGCCCTCCTGATTATTGGCTTCGGGCTTGCCTTCAGGTTTTACAGTCCCGGATGTGTGCCCCTGATGCTCTGATGAAGATTGCTGTTTTTCGGCAGTGGAGGGTTTTTTTATCGAGCCTGACAGCGAGAAATATACAATAATCCCAATACCCAAAATTAGCGATAAAATAATCAAGGGAAATCCTTTCTTCATTGCCGACTTTCCTCCTGTTTTTCCGCTTCGCCATTTCGTGCGGGAATTTTCATAGCCGTAAGCTCTTCAAGCTTTGCGATTGCCTTTTCCCTCTCAACGAACTGCCCCCAGTATAAAATTTCGGTATCAATTATTGTTTTTATCCTTGTTAAGACCGTTAAAGCATCCGACTTCCCGGCTATATAGCCTGATATCGTGAGTTCTACATCCTGACGTGCCTTTGGAATAATGCCGTTTTTATACAAATCCATCAGCCTCTCTGATGTCTTAAACATCGAATAAGCGTCCCTTACTGATGAAGAAATCATAAGCCTTCCCGCATCAAGTTCGTTTCTTGACTCGGAAAGTAACGACATGCTCTCATTGACAGCCTGACGCTGCTTTGTTCTATAGAATAAAGGGATATTGACAGTTGTAGAGATGCTCCACATATCCGGAAATTGCGTGCTTCTCGCAAAATAACTTGCGGTTAAGGTAAAATCGGGATAATATTCCCTGTGAGCCATCCTCAGTTTTGCCTCCGAACCGGATACCATCCTTTCAATAGCCTTTATGTCCGGCGAGTTTGAAGCAGCCATTTTTAGAAGGTCTTTCAGGTCGTAGTTGAAGGGGGTTGAGTCTGTTTCGGATGGTTTACCGACAACGGCATTAATATCTCTGCCCGCCGTATAATTGAGCATCGCCTCAATGGACTGAATTTTTTGGAGGAGCATTTCTTCTCTTTCAAGAAGCATATATTTTTCAGTCTGAGCCATGAGCACTTCCTGCAGTGGCGCAGTCCCCAACGTATAACGCGAGAGCGCTGCATCTTCAATCCTTGAAAACAGGACAGTCCTTTCCTTTATCAGGTCAATGGTTTTATACGCTAAAAAGAGAGAGTAGTAAAGCTCTTTGATTCTCGATATGGTTTTGAGTTTCAAGGATTCGTAACGGGCGCCCAAGCCTTCCGAATCTCTCGCCGCCATTTCTCCCTTTAGCGACAGCTTTCCCGGAAAAGGAATCATCTGTGATATCGAAAACATCCACTGGGAGTCGGGGGCCATTTCATTTCCGAAGGTATAAAGGCTTCTTGTGCCTTCATTCTGATAGCCGACCATAAACATCGGGTCAGGGAGGCTTTCAGTTTGGGGAATTCTGAATCTTGAAGCAGAAACCCTCGCTTGAGCGGAGCGTATTTCGGGATTATTCCTCAAGGCTTCTTCAATCAAGTCCTGCAGTTTTAAATCTGCAGCAAAAGAGGTTTGCGGAAAAAAGTTGCAGGATGCTAAAAATAAAAAAACAAGAACGAGGCAAAGCCGCCAAACAGCAAAAAAACGGATAATATAGCTGTTCCGGTTTTGTCCCCGTCCCTGCATCAATGTTACCTGATATCGATGTTGAACTTCATGCTGCTTGTTTTGCCGTCACGGATTACCTTTATGACGACATTCCATGGCCCTGCCATTGAAAAATTAAGGTTGGCTTTATATTCTGAACCTTTAAGCTCTGTGTCCGTCTTATAATTCATGGGGGGCATACCTGGCATTGCTGGCATCGAGTATTCAATTTTTACCTTAGCGTCATTTATATATTTGCCTGATGCGTCTTTAACCTCGACCTTTATCTGATTAACCCCGACCACGGGCGGGTTTTTATCAATCTTTGCCTTAATCTCATAATCTCCCGCCTTTTTCTTCACCTCGTAATCCTTGGCGTATGCGGCACCTGCAATTAACAGCAGGGCTAATGTCAAAATTGTTAATCTCTTTATCATCTCGCCTCCTGTCAAAATATATTTCCAAAAGCACCCTTTGCGGACGGAAACCGTCTGCGGCAGGTGTATAAGTAATTTTATCATAAAAAGAAAAAATGAATGTATGGTTTATCATTTTTAATAAATATAGCTTTTGATTTTAATAAGATGTTTTGCTATTATTTTAGATTATATAAGTGAATATTAAATGGAGATGCAATTATGGAATGGGAAAAAATTGCAGAAAAGATCAGGGATTTGGTTTTAGGCGAAATCAAAGAAGAGTTTAAGGATTTTAAGGCATCGGTAACAGGAGAGTTGAGCGGTTTCAGGCTCGCTATTGAATCTCTTAGCGGTATAAAATCATTTTGGTAATAAAAACTATTTCTATTTAAAGTTTATTATCAAAGCTAACCGTTTATCTTGCCACTAAAATGAAGAACTCTGCGACAAGACTACAGGGTATCAAACATCAAGAAAGTGCTGTCATTCCCCTGCTTGTTCGGGGAATCCAGAAACAAAAGAACTGGATTCTCTGGTCAAGCCAGAGAATGACACTACAAGGAAACCCTGTGGCAAGACCACAGGTAATTTACAAGTTAAAATTATCTAACTAAAGGAGATAACAATATGTATATACTCAATTTTATAATTGCACTATTTTTTCTCATGCTTATTCCTAACGCATTTGCAATGCAAAAGAACTTTTCTAATATTGATGCTCAGATTGCAGTTGAGGTAACAGTGTATAACAGCAATCTTGGTCTTGTGAAAGATCAAAGAGATGTCAAGCTTAGTGTTGGACTGCAGGAATTGCAATTTATGGATGTGGCATCACAAATAATTCCTACTAGCGTTAGCATTAGATCCACAGGTCGCCGAGAAGGGTTTAAGATAATAGAACAGAACTATGAATATGATCTTATTAGCCCTCAGAGGCTTCTTAATAAATATGTCGGAAAAGATGTTAAGCTATATTCAAAAAATCCATATACAGATAAAGAGGAGATCATCTCTGCAAAGATAATTTCCAATAATGATGGCAATCCAGTTTTTCAAATAGGAAAGGATATCACATTTGGACATCCGGGAAGGATTGTTTTTCCTGAGATACCTGAGAATCTTATCTCAAAACCCACTCTTATTTGGTTGATTGATAATCAGATTACAGGCACTCAAAGGTTTGAAGTCCGGTATCTTACAAATGGCATTAATTGGAGGGCAAGTTATGTAATGGTGCTTAACGAGAAAGATGATATGGCAGACTTATCAGGATGGGTTACTATTGACAATAAAAGCGGTGCAACATATAAAAATGCAAGACTAAAGTTGATTGCAGGCGATATAAATAGGGTTGATGAGATTCAACCAAAAAGGGATAAGATGCCTTTAATGGCTCTTTCGGCTGAGGCAAAGACACAATTTGCAGAACAGGAATTTTTTGAATATCATATTTATACCCTCGATAGGACTTCTGATTTAAAAGATAATCAAACTAAACAGATAAGTCTTTTAGATGTTAACAACATTTCAGTTATTAAGTCCTTCATTTTTTCTGGTGCACAATATTATTACAGAGGGAAATATGGCGAGATAATATCAAACCAAAAAGTGCCTGTTTTCATAGAGATTCAAAATAATAAGCAGAGCAACCTTGGTATCCCACTTCCAAAGGGTATTATCCGAGTCTATAAATATGACCATGATAAAAGTCTCCAACTTATCGGTGAAAATACCATTGACCATACACCAAAAAATGAAAAAATAAAGATTAAACTTGGAGACGCCTTTGATATAATAGCATCAAAAAAACAGACTGAATGGCAGAAGATTACTGATAAACTCTACGAGGCAGCCTTTGAGATATCCATAAGAAATCATAAAAAAGAAGATATTGTTGTAAAGGTTATCGAATCCATCCCAGGAGACTGGAGAATGCTTCAATCCTCTCATGAATACAAAAAAAATGATGCATATACAATCTCATTCGATGTGCCTGTTGCAAAAGATAAGGAGACAAAATTAACCTATAGAGTCAGTATGAAATTTTAATATGCAAGGTTTGACTTTTAAGAATAATTCATATAAGACAGAGGATAGGCATATATCATTTATAGCACGTCTATTACCTTCCGTTGTTCTTTATTTCAAATCTTTTATCATTGTAGCAAAGATTGGCTGGGTTGCTAAAAAATCAAGGTTCAATGATAAAGAGATGCACGACAGTTCCCTTTCTGTCTTTAGAGCCCTTGAGAGCGTGGGTGTTCAGATAGAGATAACAGGACTTGAAAATCTTAAGAAGCCAGAAGGTCCCTGTGTCATTGTAGCCAATCATATGAGCACTTTTGAGACCCTTGCACTTGCCTCTATAATAGTGCCTTTCAAGAAGATGACATTTGTAATAAAGGAAGAAATAGCAAGTTATCCTTTGTTTAAACATGCAATGGTCGCAGCCAAGACTATAACAGTTGGGAGAAAAAACCCACGAGAAGATTTCAGAGCAGTTATGGAAGGAGGGGTTGAAAGACTTAAGATGGGCATATCAATAGTGATATTTCCTCAGACAACAAGATATATTGACTTTGAACCCCAGAAATTCAATACAATAGGGGTAAAACTTGCTAAAAAAGCTAATGTTCCCATCGTTCCCCTCGCATTAAAGACTGATGCTTGGCAAGTTGGGAAATATTTAAAGGATTTTGGCAAAATAGATATATCAAAAAAGGTCTATTTTGCCTTTGGCGAACCATTGTGGATAAAGGGTAGCGGGAGCGAAGAACATCAAAAAATCATAGAATTTATTCAAAACAAACTAAGGCAATGGGAGAAATAAGGCTAAATTTAATTGAAATAGTCAATTATTTGTCTGAAGATATAGGGCAAAGAAGTTTTATTGATATAGAAAATCTAAATAAAACAGCCGAATATATAGAGAATAAATTTGCATCATACGGATGCCTTACCAAAAGACAGCCTTTCAATTATAGAAATAATGTATATTACAACATCATCGGTGAAGTTCATAGAACTAAAAAGATAGACAGAG
Organism: Thermodesulfovibrio yellowstonii; assembly: GCA_020724365.1. Taxonomy (GTDB): domain Bacteria; phylum Nitrospirota; class Thermodesulfovibrionia; order Thermodesulfovibrionales; family Dissulfurispiraceae; genus DYHD01. The sequence continues at coordinate 16,694 of DYHD01000027.1, forward strand.
GGATTTTAGTTGTTGGTGCTCATTATGATACCGTTATAGGCACTCCCGGAGCTGATGATAATGCAAGCGGAATCGCTGTGCTGCTTGAACTTGCACGACTTGCTGCTTATGAGCCTTTTCGACGAACAACCCTTTTTGTTGCCTTCTGTCTTGAAGAACCCCCAGCTTATATGACAAAAAATATGGGCAGCTATGTTTATGCCAAGAGCCTTAAGGATTCAAAAACTGATATTTATGGTATGATATCTCTTGAAATGCTCGGATATTATTCAGATTTTAAGGGAAGTCAATATTATCCTAACCCTCTTTTTAATTATTTTTATCCTGACAGAGGCAACTTTATCGCCTTTGTAGGAAATATTTCTTCCTTAAGATTCACTAAGAAGGTGAAAGATAACTTTGTAGATAAATCATCTCTGCCAGTGGAGTCTCTCAATTCAGTTTCTATCATTCCTGGCGTTGACTTTTCTGATCACAGAAATTTCTGGAAATTTGGCTATCCAGCTTTTATGATTACAGATACAGGATTCTATAGAAATCCTAACTATCATGAAGCTGGAGATACTGCCTCAACTTTAAATTATGAACTTATGGAAGAACTCGTAGCAGGTTTATATGAAGCATTGAAAATATTGTAAGACACGGTTCAAAAATTCAAATAAAGAGGCTTTATTAATTTGAATTATATCAAAACAATATCAAATTCAAGAGATGAAACAGAACTCATAGGGTTTAAACTTGGAAATATCCTGAAAAAACTCGGGGGACCTACTACAATATATCTTTTTGGCGACCTCGGTTCAGGCAAGACCGTATTGATAAAAGGCATTGCTAAGTCTTATGGTATTGCACCAAGAGATATCGGCAGTGCAAGCTTTGTTATAGTAGCAGAGTATGAGACTTCACCTCCCTTCTATCATATTGACCTTTATAGGATCGAAGGAGATGATGCTTTGGAATCACTTGGAATTTGGGAATATATTGACTCATCAGGCATCACCGCTATCGAATGGGCTGAGAGGCTTTCTGAAATTCCTGAAGAGAGCATTAAGGTCAAGCTAAAATTTTTGGGTGAGGAATCAAGGGAAATTATTATAGAGGGCATAGATGAAAAGGATTGGGATAATATGCAAGAGGGGCAAGTTTGAGGATAGAGAGATATTAAAGGAATTCTTGCCCTGGCTAAGAGATAAGAACATTAATGTATTTATTGACTCTGAAATAGCTAACCTTCTAAACGAAAAAGGCGTAGAGAAGGAAAAAATGCCTTCAATGGTTGACCTTATAGTCGTCTTTGGTGGTGATGGCACTATGCTCAGCGTTGCAAGACTTATAGGCGGGAAAAATATCCCTATTCTTGGGATTAATCTAGGTGGGCTTGGATTTATAACAGAAATAAATAAAGATGAAATATATGAAGCATTTGAACTGGTGCTTGCTGGCAAGTATTCTATTGAAGAAAGGATAATGCTGAATGCGGTGGTATTTCGGCATGAAGAAAAAATCGCAGATTTTCTCGTTCTTAATGATGTAGTCATCAATAAAGGCACACTCGCAAGAATTATAGACCTCGAGACATTTGTGAACAAAACTTATGTAACTAAATTCAAGTCAGATGGGTTAATCATATCATCACCAACTGGCTCTACTGCCTATTCTTTATCTGCAGGCGGTCCTATTCTTTATCCTACCCTTAACTGTATTGTTATAACTCCTATATGTCCCCATACTCTTACGCATAGATCAATAGTTTTGCCTGATTCTTTTACGATAGAGGTAATTTTAGATTCTGAGAAAGAGGATGTTGTTTTGACATTAGATGGTCAGGTAGGTTTTTCACTTAAAAAGGATGATAGGGTAGAGGTTAGAAAATCAGAGTTTAAAACTAAGATTATGATACCTCCAGATAGGGATTATTTTCAGGTTTTGAGAAAAAAGCTTAAATGGGGAGAAAGGTAATTTCAAATAATGGACTTGCAGGAAGATTTAATAAGTATTCTTAAATTCTATAAGTCACTTGGCATTGAATCAATACCTTTGGCAGATTCATTTAAAGAAACTGTTCAAAAAAGTAACTTAATATCTTCTGAATATGTGATTGCTAATGCAGTGAAAATAAATCTCTCATCAGAGGAAAAAGCTCAGGCATTAAAATCATTACTTGAGGAGATAGGGGACTGCCAAAGGTGCAAGCTCTCTAAGGGGAGAAAAAATATTGTATTTGGTGAAGGAGATGTAAATACACCAATCATGTTTATAGGGGAAGCGCCAGGGAGAGACGAAGATATTCAGGGCAGACCTTTTGTTGGACAGGCAGGACAAATCCTCACAAGCTTAATTAATAATATGGGCAAAGAAAAAGGTTTTAATTTTCAAAGGGATGATGTTTTTATAGCGAACATAGTGAAATGCAGACCTCCTGAGAACAGAGATCCTCAGCCTGATGAAATTGCATCTTGTATTAAATTCTTGAACAAACAGGTAGAAGTTATAGCCCCAAAGATCATTATTTCTCTTGGTAGGATATCAACCCATACTCTTATGGGACTGAAAACTCCTCTCAATAAATTTTCTATATCTGAGGCAAGAGGAAAATTTTTTGATTATAAAATAAACGGTATGACTATCCCTGTTATGCCAACCTTTCATCCTGCTTATTTTCTTAGAAACCCAAAAGATAAACATCTTACATGGAGCGATGCCCTTGTAGTTTTAGAGAAACTAAGGAGGACTGAATGAAGAATTTATGGGCGCCATGGCGAATGCAGTATATTCTATCACCAAAAGAAGGCGAATGTATTTTCTGCACTAAAGTATCTGAAGATAAAGATAGAGACAATCTGATTCTATATCGAGGTTCTAAGGCTTATGTAATAATGAATAAATACCCATATAATAATTCACATATCATGGTTGTGCCTTATATTCATACATCTGAACTAATAGAGCTAGATGATGATGTTGTTTCAGAACTTATGTTAGTAACCAAATATTCTATAAACTGCCTTAAAAAGGTTTTCAATCCTGAGGGATTCAATGTCGGGATTAATATTGGTGCAGCAGCAGGTGCAGGCATAGAAGAACATTTGCATATACATATAGTGCCAAGATGGGCAGGGGATACGAACTTTATGATAGTTACAGCAGATATTAAGTCGATACCTGAGCATATTTTAGACACTTATGATAGGCTTTTTCCTATTTTTAATGTGTTAAAATAACTCTCAAAATTCTTACTGGAGGATACCACATGAGAACTATAGAAGGAGAACTGCAAGCGCATGGATTCAGATTTGGCATCGTTGTTAGCAGATTTAATGATTTTATAACCTCTAAGCTTCTTGAGGGGGCTATTGACGCCTTAATTAGGCATGGAGCCGATGATAATAATATTGATATAGTTAAAGTCCCCGGCTCTTTCGAGATTCCTTTAATAGCAAAAAAACTTGCGATAAAGGGTTCTTATGACGCAATTATCTGTCTTGGGACGGTCATAAGAGGAGCAACACCCCATTTTGAGTATGTTGCATCTGAAGTGTCTAAAGGAATAGCAGTAACATCTCTCGAGACCGGCATACCTGTAGCATTCGGAATTGTTACATCAGATACAATTGAGCAAGCGGTTGAAAGGGCAGGCTCAAAAGCAGGAAATAAGGGGTGGGATGCTGCCGTAACAGCTATTGAGATGGCTCAGGTCATCAAAAAACTTTAAGACCTTATGAAAAGAAGAAAAGCTCGTGAATATGCACTGAAATTTCTATATGCTATGGATTTTGTAAAAAAAGCATGTGGTAATAGTTCAGATTATCTCAAAGATGAATTGAAATTGTTTTGGGATGAATCTCAGGAGAAAGATAAAGAAATCAAAGTATTTACAGAAGATATAGTCTTAGGAACCATTGAAAACCTTCAAAATATCGACTCTACTATAGAATCAGTTGCAGAAAACTGGAAGCTATCCAGAATGGCTGCAATTGATAGAAATATTCTTAGATTCTCAGCTTATGAGTTAATATATAGAAAGGATATACCTCCTGCTGTAACTATAAATGAAGCCCTCGAAATTGCTAAAGAATATTCCACGCTTGAATCAGCCTCGTTTATAAATGGCATCCTCGATAAGATAGCAAAAGATATAGCTTTTAAAATCAAAGAATCACAAACATAAAATATCTTTTTCTATTTCTAAGTGGGAATTTTAGAGGGTGGTAGAGCTTGTCTAAAAACTACGATTTCACTCGACTGTCATTCCCCGACTTGATCGGGGAATCCAGCAAATATGAGGAACTGGTTTCCCACTTCCGTGGGAACAGCGTCTGGATTGTCCGGTCAAGCCGGACAATGACAACATGCGAGTTTTTAGACAGGCTCGGTAAGCCTGATTGTAGTAATGTATTGATAGTATAGGTTTTTAAATCTTTTTGGGTTTGAATACTTTTAACAATATATTCTCAAAAAAAGAGGTTATCACATGAAGATCTTGTTAGTAGATTATAACGATTCTTATAGGGAGTCAGTAAAAACTTTTCTTGAACAAAAAAATTGTGTGGTAATCGAAGCAAAGGATGGCTTTGAAGGGATTGAGGCAGCTTATATACATAATCCTGATTTAATAATATCAGGTGGGCTTATGCCCAACATGGATGGTTTTGATTTCCTGAGAAAAATTAAAAGCTCCGAAAGTTTGAAGCATATTCCATTTATATTTAATTCTAATTTATATACGAGCAGTAAAGAAAAAGAGTTTGCCCTCTCTCTGGGAGCGAATGTCTTTATCACCAAACAGATGGAACTAAAGGAGTTGTGGAATAAGATTCTTATTATAATTACAGGAACAAAAGATGCATCGTCTGTAGAAATGAATGAAAATAACTATCTTAAAAAACATAACAGTATTCTTTTAGATAAGCTTGTAGATTTCCAGTCTAAGATGGATTTTAAACAAAAGCAATATATAAGCCTCTTCAATAATATGAGGGATGTCGTAATGATCTCTGATTCACAAAGACGCATTATAAATGCCAATCAGCCGGCAACTAAAGAAGTTTTTGGATATGATAATGATGAAATAATCGGCAAAAGCGCCGTAATTCTTTTTGCAGATGAAGAGGGGTATCATTATACAGGTAGAGAAGTTTATGACTCAAAGCATTACATCAGAGGTCGGATATTGCGGGTTAATTACAAGAGAAAGAATGGGCAAATATTCCCAGCTGAAGTCTATGCGATGAAGCTCATTGATGAAACTGGTTCATTACTAGGCAACTTAGGAGTTATAAGGGATATCTCAAGACAAAAAGAAGCAGAAGAAAATCTTATAAAAGCGAGGGATTTCTATCTTACTCTTTTTCAAAACTTCCCTGCTCTAATATGGCGATCTGATATTGACGCCAAATGTGATTATTTTAATAAAAGCTGGCTTAACTTTACTGGCAGGACATTAGAACAGGAATTGGATAATGGATGGTTAGAATGTGTGCATCCTGACGATCTTAAAGAGTGTCTTAATATCTATCTTGAGTCATTCCGTGATCGCAAATCCTTTGAGATGCAATATAGATTAAGAAGATATGATGGTGAATATAGGTGGATTAATGATTTAGGTGCCCCATATTATGATCTTGATGGAAAATTTGCGGGTTATATAGGCTCTTGCTATGATATCACAGACAGAATAAAGCTCGAAGAATCTCTAATACAAAATAAAATGCAATATAAAAGTCTGAATGAACAATTCTCAGCCCTTTTAAATGCATTGCCTGATAGGATAACCCTTATTTCAGCAGAATGGAAGATTATATGGGCGAATGATTTTTCATTAAAATATCTTAATAAAGACAAAGATGAGGTTATAGGTCGGCTATGCTATGAATTGTGGCATAACAGGACAGAACCTTGCAATGTCTGTGCAGTTAGGCAAAGTTTTCAGACAGGCAATCCAGCAATGATAAGTGTTACTACCCCTGATAAAAAAATCTGGGATGTGAGAAGCTTCCCTTTAAAAGATGAAAATGCGATAGTAAAAAATGTTATAAGCATCTCACGAGATATAACCGAACAAATAAAATTGGAAGAGCAACTACGGCAAGCTCAAAAGATGGAGGCAATAGGACAGCTTGCAGGTGGGATAGCTCATGATTTTAACAATATTCTAACTGCTATGGTTGGCTATGCCAGTCTTATACAGCTTAAAGTAAATGAAGATAGTCCAGCAACACATTACGCAAATCTTATTCTATCACTTACAGAAAAGGCTGCAAATCTGACTCAGGGATTACTAGCATTCAGCAGAAAGCAGATAATAAATATAAAGCCCGAAAATATTAATGATATCATACGAAATTTCGAAAAGATATTATTGAGGATTTTAAGAGAAGACATAGAACTGAAGACCTTTTTATTAGATGATAGATTAGTTGCTATGGTAGATGCTGGACAAATAGAGCATGTTTTAATGAACCTTACTGTAAATGCAAGCGATGCAATGCCCGATGGGGGTATTTTGACAATCAGCACAGACATTGTAGATATTGACGTTGAATATGCCAGAACGCATGGATATGGCAAGCCCGGCAGATATATTTTAATCTCTATAGAAGATTCAGGCATAGGTATGGATCAACATACTCGAGAAAGAATTTTTGAGCCTTTTTTCACTACTAAGGATATCGGCAAAGGAACTGGGTTAGGGCTTGCAATTGTTTATGGAACTATAAAACAACACCATGGATATATAAATGTTTATAGTGAGCCTGAAAGGGGGACTACCTTTAAGATTTATCTGCCAGCAGTTGAGGGAGCTATTGCAAAAAGTAAGTATTCTTTTACTGAATCAGTCAAAGGCGGTTCAGAAACTATATTATTAGCAGAAGATAATGAAGAAGTACGTTACGGTATAAGAGCTATTCTTGAGGGTTACGGTTATAAAGTGATTGAAGCATCTGATGGTGAGGATGCTGTTGAAAAATTTAAAGAAAACAAAGATAAAATAGATATTGCACTCATAGATGTTGTTATGCCAAGAAAAAATGGTAAAGAGGCATATCAAGAGATGCTGAAAGAGAAATCTGGGCTTAAGGCATTATTCTTAAGTGGATATACTGCTAATATTATACATAAAAAGGGGATACTGGATGAGGGTATAAACTTTATTCCTAAACCCATTGCACCTAAGGAACTACTTAAGAAGCTAAGGGCAATATTAGATGAGAATTAGATTTATTTGAGCTTAAATTAAGCGATTTTCTGTAGCAAACTTTCTTTACTAAGGAGTGCATAAGTAAGGCGTCATTATTGAAAAATCTCCCCTTGTCCCACAAGGGGAGAGGGGATATAAAAGAACTCTCCCGCAAGAGGAGAGGGTTGTTAAATAAGCCCCTCCTTGATGGGAGGGGTTGGGGGAGGGTGAATAATCGTAATTTATAAACAGACTCTAATCATATAAAATCCCTCCTAACCTCCCTTTGCCAAAGGGAGGTATGTTTACCC
>DYHD01000028.1 GCA_020724365.1 Thermodesulfovibrio yellowstonii
ATATATGGTGGGCGAGGCATCGCCTCGCCCCTACATTGCCTTTATTTTTCCTTCAGCCTTCAGCCTATTGCCTTTAGCCTATTACTGCCTTCAGCCTATCGCCTTCAGCCTAATTAACGGTCATGTCCCTATTTTAGGTTATGTGCAAGTAATCTGACTGGTTAGATTACTAAATGTGCAAGTGCCTGCATATGCCCCTGCGCAAACTGCGGAGGCTGAAACAACACCTGCAGCAGTAACTGAGCCTGTAACAGTACTTCCTACACTATTGACGCAAGCACAATCAGCTACTGCTACACCAGGAGTCATTGCATATTCGGCGGCGCATTTGCTTACGCAGTTTCTTGCATCTGACTGGCATGTTGCCTTTCCAGCGGCCTCTCTATACCTTGCAAACTGGGGTATTGCGATGGCTGCCAAGATGGCGATGATTGCTACAACGATTAATAATTCCACGAGGGTAAAACCCCTTTGATCCCTTACCTGCATTTGATGGATTGTCCTCATCATAACTTTTTCTCCTTTTGAAGGCTCAAAGCCTTCGTTTTGATTTTTTCCGCCAAAGGCGGGGATTGTATCGAGTATTTTGAATCTTGAATTTTAAATCTTAAATTAGCAGGCTTCTTACTCCTAACTCTTAAAGCCTGCTGCTACCAATATATATGTATAAGCATCTTTTATGCCAGTTTTTATAAAAAATAGAAACCCTTGATAAAAGTGTGTTTGCAGGTTCAGATATGAAAATAAACAGACGGAAAGTGACAATTTTTGTCACGAGGGGTGACAAAAATTGTCAGAAAAACATATATTTAAATTAGGCAAAACTAATCACCCTAACTCCTTTTATTAAGGCTGAAGGCAGTAGGCTGAAGGCTGAAGGAAAAATAAAGGCAATGTAATTAGGCTGAAGGCTGTAATTAGGCTGAAGGCAATAGGCTGAAGGCTGAAGAGAAAAATAAAGGCAGGTGCCTCGCCTAATTCAAGATTCAAGATTTAAGATTCAAAACACTTAACACCTAAAAAGGCTGAAAATTCAAGATTGAAAATTGAAAGTAGGACAGTCGCCTGCCTATGCTATCCGCATGCAGACAGGTCTCGCCTGTCCTGAAAGATGACTCTTCTACAAACCTTCGGCGTGAGCTCAGTCGAACGCTCAGGGTGACTGTCATGGTTCGACAAGCTCACCATGACAGCTAGGATGGCTGTCCTACTGGATTAGGGATGTTTAAAAAATTCTATATCAGGATTTGGATGGAAGAAATTTCTTGACTTTAAACTCAAAGGAGTGTAAGATAGCATTTTTTTTAGAAAATCTTATAAGGAGAAAAGGATGAACTGTATTAGGTTATTTATGTTTATTTCTTTATGTATTGTTTTCTTATCCCCGAGCCTTACCCAAGCAGCAGGCTTTGCTCTTATTGAACAAAGCGTGAGCGGGCTTGGCAATGCATACTCAGGTGGAGCTGCAAGTGTGGAAGATGCTTCAACGATATACTATAATCCTGCTGGTTTGACAAAAATTAAAGATAATCAGCTCATAACTGCTGGCTATATAATAATCCCCTCAGCTAAGTTTACTAATGAAGGCTCAAAAGTTGTCACGGGAGCACCCATGATAGGCGGTAACGGAGGTGATGGTGGAGGTGCGTCTTTTGTGCCTAATTTATACTTTGCATCCCGACTAACTGATAAAGCAGTTGTGGGGATTGGCATTACAGCCCCATTCGGACTTACTACTGAATATGATAATGACTGGGTAGGCAGATATCATGGAGTCAAATCACATTTAATAACAATTAATATTATGCCTGTCTTAGCTTATAAGTTAGGCGATAAATTGAGTGTCGGAGGCGGTATTAATCTGATGTATGCGAAGGCTGAGCTTACGAATGCTGTTGATTTTGGTTTGATAGGGCTTGGTCCTGGGCAATCGCAAAGTGCTGATGGCTTTGTCGAGCTTGAAGGTGACAACTGGGCTTTTGGCTTTAATGTTGGTCTTTTATATGAGTTTAGTGAAAACACAAGGATGGGCATTGCCTATCACTCCAAGGTAAAGCATAAACTCAAAGGAGATGCTGACTTCACAATCCCAGCCGGGATGCCTTCACCAATATATACTGCTTTTATAGATAGTGCCATTACTGCAAAACTCACAACTCCGGCTGATATTTCCCTTAGTCTATACCATCAAATCAATCCTCAATGGGCTGTTATGGGAGATATAAAATGGACTGATTGGTCAGTCTTCGATGAGATTAGAATAAAATTCGACTCAGGACTTCAAGATAATGTAACCACTACCAATTGGAAAAGCAGCTTCAGATATTCAATAGGAGCTTCTTATAAGCCTGATAATAAATGGATTTTCAAAGCAGGTATAGCCCTTGATAAAACACCTATAAGAGATGAAACTTATAGAACTCCTCGTATCCCTTGCGAAGATAGATTTTGGATAGCCATTGGTGCTGGATACCAGATATCTAAATCTGCAAGTGTTGATTTAGGTTATGTCCATATATTTACAGATGACCCTAAAATCAGAAAAACTGCCACACCAACTAATGAAGACAGAACTCGCGGTTCTCTAATCGGAACTTATGAGGCTCATGTGAATATTATCGGAGCCCAATTAAAACTGGTATTTTAGGAAGATCAATGCTCTTACACCAGCAATTTATAAGAACAGCTAAAAAATATAATGAAAAGCTTGCTTTTATTGATAGGACTTCTGACAAAAGGATTACATATTCAAAAGCACTTATAGCATCTCTGATACTATCAGGCAAATTTGAAAAATATGATAAAGGCTTCATAGGCATTATGATTCCCACTTCAGCAGGTTGTGCTTTATCCATTTTAGGTGCACTTATGAGCGGCAGAACGCCTGTAATGATTAATTATTCCACTGGTGCTGCTAATAATGCCCTTTATGCTCAAAACAGGTGCGGATTTAAGACTATCATTACATCTAAGGCACTATTGGAGAAAATAAGCTGTCCTGTCATTGATGGAATGGTCTTCATAGAGGATATTATGGAAAGTGTCTCTATCACAGATAAATTATCTGCAGCATTAAAAGCCAAACTCCCTTTTCCAATCCTATTAAAGACTGTCCATATCGGCAATGACGATGAAAATGCTGTCATACTATTTACAAGTGGTAGTGAAAAGGACCCAAAGGCTGTTCAATTGACTCACAGGAACATTCTGTCTAATATAGAAAGCTTTACCAAGCTTACAACAGTTACCGATCAGGATATTATGCTTGCTAATCTACCTTTTTTTCATGTATTTGGTCTTACTGTTAACCTTTGGACACCTTTATATTATGGTATGACAACTGTTTCCTACGCCAACCCGCTCGATTTCAAGACTCTATGCAACATTGTAAGGGAAGAAAAACCAACCCTGATGTTTGGTACACCAAGCTTTTTCTGGGGATATGTTAGAAAATCTGAGAAAGGTGATTTTGATTCTGTACGACTTGCCGTATGCGGCGCAGATAAATGTCCTGATACTTTGAGAGATGAGTTTTTTAAAAAACATAATATCACCCTCTATGAGGGATATGGAACTACAGAGACATCACCAGTAATATCAGCAAATGTGCCCGGCAAGAATAAACCGGGCAGCGTAGGGGTTGTTCTGCCTGATGTTCAGGTGAGAATAGAGAACTTCGAGACAGGCGAGGACTGCAAATCTGGGGTAACTGGAAGAATAATGGTTAAGGGCGATATCGTTATGAAAGGCTATTTTGATGATTTTGAAGAGACATCTATGCGGATAAGACATGGTTGGTATGATACAGGCGATATGGGCTATCTTGACAAGGATGGCTTTTTATGGCACGCTGGTAGGCTCAAAAGATTTGTAAAGGTAGGCGGTGAGATGGTCTCTCTTGTTAATGTAGAGAATGTTCTTGAAAAACTTCTCCCCGAAGGTGTTGCATGCTCAGTGGTGGAGATACCCGACCCACTCAAGGGGTCAAAGATAGTAGCTGTAGTGACGCAGAAATTGGATGAGAAACAGATACTTAAGAAAATGTCTGAGCATCTCCCAAAGATTGCTCTGCCTAAACAGATATTTGTTATGGAAGAACTCCCTAAAATGGGCAGCGGAAAGATAGACTTTAGGACTGTAACAAAAATAGTTGCTGAGAAGCTTCACAAAGAAGAATAAGGCTTAAATATCTAAAAATAAAAATCATAAATATAGGGGTAGGTTCAAAACCTGCCCCTATAAGTTATCAGAAATTGGGTCGTTTGCGATATCTATATTTTTAGAGTCGCTTCTTTCTTTTTTTCTCTTTTATAAACTCCAAAATATTTATCCCAAAAAGCCCCTTCAGAACTGCAATTAGCTATTATGCGTATTCTTAGTCCATCGTCTTGTATTTCGGGCTTTTCTCTTCAATGCTTCCCTTTGTTTGGTTTTTAATTTTATAGATGGCTTCTCATAGTACTGTCTTTTCTTAATCTCACCTATAAGGCCATCTCTCTGAAGCTTCCTTTTGAGAATTTTTAAGGCTTTTTCAATATCATTACCATCAACTCTTATCTCCACTTACCGGGTTCCCTTCCTTTTCCGAAAGGCTTTCCACCCTGCCTTCCTCTTGAACCACCACCGCCTGTTCTTCCTCTTTCTGTTTGTGGTCTCGCTTCATTTACAATGACATTCCTACCCATGAATGTAGTTCCATTGAGAGATGCTATAGCCTTTGCAGCGGCTTCATCTGAAGCCATCTCTACAAATCCAAAACCCTTCATCCTACCTGTCTCATCAGTAATTAATCTAACAGATGAAACCTCTCCAATTGCAGCGAATGCTTGTCTAACGGAATCCTCAGATACATTGTAGGGTAGATTCCCTACATAAAGCTTTTTTGACATCTTTCCTCCTCAGCAGTGCTTATGCACTATAAAAATTTAATCTTTAAAAATTGCCTGTTGGTTGAAGTTAAGGAGGAAATCTTAAAACCTGTGGAGAGAGAATAAGAGGGTTTTAATAAAATACAATGCTCCATTAGCTTCTTTTACAACCAAGCATTTTCATTATAAACAATCTGATACTATTATGGCAAATTAAGCCTCTCCAAAATGAATCATTTAGTATCTGTAATATTATCATATATCTAGTTGAATATTATTCTGGATGCTGGATGGCAGTTATAGTAAATATAAATATTAATAAACAGGTTAATACCACATAAGTGATTCAAAGTGCGGAGTAGGAACAACTACCGTGATATAACCTCGCCAAGGGCATCTCTCTAAGACATCAATTCGTTTAACAATATCTTCTGCAGGCAAAATACCATTTTTGCCATTGATAATAAGCTCCACACAGAAATGAATTTCATCATTTTCTTTTGCTTTTATGTCTTCAAATGGGATCTCTATCTCAAAAATATCTTTTAGAGCCGCTCTAATATTATCTTTAATCATAACCCACTGAGAGTCAATCTTTTTATATAAAAGTGCCTGATGTAATGATGAATTTACTGGATGGTAGATTAACTTGAAAATTGAGGGGTGTAATATATTTATATGAAAAAAGATATCATCGTTTATCTCGCTGAAAGAATTAGATGGATCTACCCTGACATATAAATTATCTTTATTGAAACCATAATGAATATTAGAAATAAGGCTTTCTGACTTGTGCATACTACCGCCTGATCTCTTAACATCAATAAATGCACCTAAATACCACTCAAAATAGCTTGTCATAGCGCCATCTATTTTGGGATATATAAAACCACGAGGTTCAATCTGAGGTAGTATGCTTCGTGATTCAATCTTGATCGGGACATATAAATAATGAGGTATATCTATCCCCATTATTTCATAAACTTTTATTAAATGACTTCTGAATAATTCGTCAAAGTCTTCCTGGGTTTCAGTTGCATGCTCGTCACCATACCACCAGTTCCAATCGCTCCCCTCTGCAATATATATTGCATCCCATGCATCTGTTAGGTCTTTATCGGGGTTTAAAGCAGCAAATATAGATAGTTCTTCTCTTGTTCGGGCAAGATAGTCCCATGCAAGATTATCTTCCTGGTGACCTATCCAAATCTTGAAATTAGCATTTATCCATGAACCAGGGTGAAGATGAAAAAGCTTATCATCGCGTCCATGTTTCTCGATAAACTCTGTTATGGTAACAGTCTTAAATCTTTTATCATTAGTAAGAACACCATAAATGCCATCAAGGAAATCATTGCCATCATTTGTGTAGTATTCCCATGCATTCTCGCCATCCACAATGATAGGGACTAAATAAGGACGATCATGAGGCAAAGCGTTTTTTATCTGCAGGAGCCTATCGATAAAATCATCAATGGCATTTTTTGTATTCCATCCTGAGTAGGAAAATCCTATAAGATCTGACAATATATGATCCCTAAACAATATAGATATGTCTTTGAAGTTATATGGCTTATAAAGAGCGTCAGCGTTAATTGGATATCCCTGTGCATTTCTTAGAGGCATTGATAACGACCTTGATAATACTTCCTCATCAGTAGCGACCCATTTAATTCCATGTGATTTTATAATATTAATAATTTCTTCACTCACAGAGCCTTCGGATGGCCACATCCCGGTTGGTTTATATCCAAATAGAGACTCAAAGTAGTCAATCGCCATACCAATCTGTTTTTCAGCATCTTCAGGATATGAAAACCTCTTTTTAGGCAAAATAATATCAGGCATAGCAACTTTTGCAACATCAGTGTCATGCAATAGTGGTAAGATTGGGTGATAAAAAGGGCTCACTGAAAACTCTATCTGACCTTGCTTGCATATTAATTTGTATGTAGGGATTATTTCCTTTAAGATTTCGATCTGTTTATCAATGAGGATTTGTTTTTCTTCTTCATTGAAATCCCTACCCTTTTTTATTAAACCTTGAAGGAAAGGATCGGAATTTATAAACATTGGGTCAATCCAACTCAGATTGAATAATAGCTGCAAATCTCTTATATCGGCATTTGAAAAATAACGAGCTGTCTTTGCTAAGTCATTTTTTGTAAACCTGAAGCCCCTCTTTTGAAGAAGTTCATAATATCTTGGATAAGGTTTAATCATATTATCCCAATTTGCAAGAAAAAAGTTTTCCAATATAAAAAGCTTTTCAGCTTCTGTGAGTTTATCAGGATTTTTTAATGTAAGAATTAAATAAATATCCTTTGCTGAATTGTAAACATAGTCATTTAATTGTTCAATTAGGGATGGGACAATATTGAATGTAAGCTTAAGAGATGGGAATTTCTCAATCCTTTTAACCATATCAAGATAATCCTTTGTGCCGTGAAGTCGAACCCAAGGAAGTCTATAAATTCCAGTGTGCGGGTCTTTATAATTAGGCTGATGGAAATGCCATAGAAAAGCAATATAAAGAGGATTATCTTTCATTATTCTTAAAATTATATATATACTCTCCAGGTTTTGCTAACCTGAAACTCTCCCTCGCATATTTTTCTCTCAAAAAAGAATCACTATTTAATGAATCAATTTGCCCTTTTAAGTGTTCATTATCTTTTTGGAGGCTTTCTATTTCTACCTTCAAATTGCTTTCTATATTTTTTAGTTCATAATATTTTAGGAATCCTCTGCTACCAAAAACTCCTGAAATAAATATATATAAAAAAACTATAGTGAAAATAGAGTAGAAAAAAATATTCCTCTTTCTTCTTTCAGCCTCAATCTGCTGCCTGAGATTCTTTGTCCTACTACCTTTTTTCATAATTGCTATAGATTTAAATTATAAAAATAGTTTTTACCCCTGAAAATTGCCGATTCTCCCAATTCCCTCTCAATTCTAAGCAGCCTATTATATTTAGCTATCCTTTCACTCCTTGATAGAGAACCAGTCTTAATAAAACCTGTATTACATGCCACTGAAAGATCGGCAATCGTAGTATCTTCAGTCTCACCCGACCTATGAGATATTATAGTTGTATATTTTGCTCTTTTTGCCATCTCAATGGCATCAAGGGTTTCTGTAACAGTTCCAATTTGATTAAGTTTAATCAAGATAGAATTCGCGATTGATTTCTGTATCCCTTCTTTGAGAATTTTTGTGTTTGTTACAAAGAGGTCATCACCAACGAGCTGCACCTTGCCTCCTAATTTCTTGGTGAGAAGCTCCCAACCCTGCCAATCATTTTCAGCCAAACCATCTTCTATAGATATAACAGGATATTTTTCGATTAAGGCACAATAATAATCAATAAGATCAGAAGATGATATCATCCTGCCCTCAAAATTATACTTACCATCCTTATAGAATTCCGAAGATGCCACATCAAGTGCAAGCAATATATCTTTTCCAGCTAAATAACCGCTTTCAGTTACCGCCTTCATAATAATAGAAAGGGCTGCTTCATTGGAGTTAAGATCAGGAGCAAAACCACCTTCATCACCCACTGCGGTATTAAGCCCTTGTTTTTTCAAAATAGATTTTAGTGTATGAAATATCTCTGCCCCGGCTCGAAGTGCTGATGAAAAATCCTCACACCCCGTGGGCATTATCATAAATTCTTGAATATCAAGATTATTATCTGCGTGAGCACCACCATTGATAAAATTCATCATAGGGATGGGAAGTTCCTTAGCATTACAGCCTCCTATATATCTATAAAGTGGAAGCCCAATATCATTAGCAGCAGCATGACATACAGCCATAGATATTCCAAGGATAGCGTTTGCGCCAAGTCTGCTTTTATTTTCGGTCTCATCGAGCTCTATCAGAGCCTTATCAATTAAAGCTTGATCATCTGAATCCATACCAAGGATTTCAGGGGTGATTATTTTTAAGATATTCTCAACAGCAACGGTTACCCCTTTGCCGTGAAATCTTTTTTTATCACCGTCTCTTAGTTCTAATGCCTCTCTTACGCCGGTGGAAGCACCTGAGGGAACAATTGCAGATCCAATTGCACCGCTTTCTAATAAAACACTCACCTCAATAGTAGGGTTCCCTCTGGAATCTATAACCTCTAATGCAATTATATCTACAATCTCGCTCACAGTACCTCCCTTAATTTTAGAGATAAATTATAAAAAATTATACAATACATTATAAAGTTTAATTACTTATTTTTTGCAATGAGCATGAACTGCCATGTTATGTATGTCCAATGCTGCCTCTTTGAAACCTTCAGAAATAGTGGGATGGACATGAACCATTTCCGCAATTTCTCTTACTGTAAGACCAGCTTTAATAGCAAGAGCACCTTCATGTATAATATCCGAGGCATTTGCGCCAATAATATGCACCCCTATCAGTTTATCTGTCTTTGCATCAGCAATTAACTTAAATATTCCCACTATCTCTCCTATCACATGTGCCTTCCCCAGAGTCCTGAAGTGAGAATATCCAATCTTTATCTCAACTCCCTTTTTTTCTGCATCGTATTGTCTAAGTCCAACAGAACCTATTTCAGGTTTTGTAAATATTGCTGCCGGTATAACAGAATAGTCAACCTTTCTTTCAATTCCACAGGCATTATATGCTGCAACTATTCCTTCTTCTGATGCCTTATGAGCAAGCAAGGTTCCGCCGACAACATCTCCAATGGCGTAAACATTTCGCACATTTGTCTCCATCTTTTCATTTACAAGAATCTCACCTCTTTGTCCTGTGTGGATTCCAACCGCTTCTAATCCTATGCCTTGAGAATTAAACTGCCTTCCAACTGATATCAAAACCTTTTCAACGACTATCTTTTTGCTGTCCTGAAGATATGCATAGATACCGTCAGTTTTAATATCAACTGCTTCAAGCTTGAGTCCTGTCAATAACTTAATCTTCTTTTTCTTAAATTCTCTCTGAAGTATTTCTGATATTTCATGATCCTCTGTCGGCAATATCCTTGGCATCGTCTCAAGCAATGTAATCTCAGTTCCTAACTCACTAAAGATAGAAGCAAACTCACAGCCGATTGCGCCTGCTCCTACAATTAAAAGACTTTTAGGTATAGTCTTAATATCCAAAGCATCATTACTTGATAGTATATATTCACTATCAAAAGGTGCCATAGACAATTGTGCTGGCTTTGACCCTGTAGCGATAATAATCTTGTCTGCATCTATAGTATCAATAGAACCATCCTTTTTTTGAATCTCAATCTTTCTTGGGGACAGTAGTTTAGCTCTGCCTTCAATAAGATTTACTCCCCAACTCTTAAAAAGGGAACGTATACCCTTTGCTTGTGTGGAAACTATCTTTCTTTTTCTCTCCATAATTTTTTCTATATTAGGAGAGAAATTGCCAAATAAATCTATTCCATAATCCTCAAGGCTTCTTGCTTTCTGGAGTGCCTCTGTCGAAGCTAAAATAGCTTTCGTTGGAATACAGCCCCAATTAAGGCAAGTGCCGCCTACTTCATCAAACTCAATTACACTTACCTTGGCACCAAGCTGAGAAGCCTTTAATGCTGCAACATAACCTCCTGGTCCAGAGCCTATAATAGCTATAATCATTTCGCTTCTTCTTCAAGATATACTTCGTAGTCATCAAAATCCATTAAGTCTTCAAGTTCTGAAGTATCCTTGATCTTAATAACTGCAATCCATCCCTTGCCATAAGGGTCTTCGTTGATAGTTTCGGGGTTATCAATAAGTTTTTCATTAATTTCTACAATGGTGCCGCTGACTGGTGAAATGACTGCTGAAGTAGCTTTTGTAGATTCAATCTCAGCTATTTCAGTATTTGCCTCAACAAAGGCATCTATTTCAGGCAAATCAATGTAAACAATATCGCCAAGTGCATCCTGAGCATAGTCTGTAATGCCGATTAAAGCTTTTTTCTTTGATAATTTTACCCATGTGTGTTCTTTGTGGAATTTGTATTCCTCGGGATTCATCAAGTCCTCCTCATAATTGAAAACTATATCTGGTTATATAACTATAGTTTTCTGCCTTTGTCAAGAAAAATTTTTCTTCTAAACCAAAAAAGCTTTACATTCTAAGAAAGCTGTCAAACAGGCTATAACACCATCAAATGCATTTGACTTGAAGATATTGGGTATGAATAGCTGAAACTCTAAATCCTGAAATAATCTGAGAAATGCCAAAGAAGATTTTATTTAACAATTTCATGAAACTTTGACAATCTAGAATACTCATAAAGGGTTGACATTGCCTTGCTATCAGTGCTGATATTTGCCTCATGAACAGCCGCAATAGGATTAAGTCCTCCTACGATAACAATTCCCACTTTATCTATACCTACATCAATCTCAAGCAAAGGTTTGTTTGGACTTCCTAACATCAATATTCCCTTAATACCTTTGCCGGACATCTTTTTTGCCAGATTCTTTGCTTCATCAAGACAGACCGCTGGAATTTCCCTGAAACTCGCCAGTATTCTGCCTGATTTTTTCTTGATTGCCCCGGAAACATCAGTCATTCTGCTGCTTATAAATATTTCAAGTGGATCTAATGATGAGCCTTCATAACTAATTAGAGAGATAAATCTTTTCGGTTTGTCATTGTCAATTTCAATTACACCGCCAAAACGGGATGTAACTGGAATACCTGACTTGAGATATATCCCATTTATCGTTACACTGCAAACAGTCCCAATACCGATCTTCCCCTCTGGCACGATTACATCGCCTATCATATCCCCACCTTTTGCGATTATCAATCTGTCGCTCATTATATAAGGTGATGAAAAAACAGGCTTCATAATTTTTAAAGCATTTTGAAAATTATCTTCAGGGAAATATGAAATATTTAAAATCACCTCTCCTTCTAATGAATCCAAATTAAGAGTTGTCTGATATGAGAGAGCCTCTATCTTGCTTATTACAAATCCCACTTTTGAAGAAACGAGAGATAGTTTTAATTCATCCTTACCTTTTTGGGTAATTTTTCTTCCTTCCCTTCCAAAAATCTTTGTATAACCTCTTTCATCAAGAATTCTAAGATGGTAACGAACAGTTCTTTCGGTAAGGTCAATTCCATAAAATTCAAGTTCCTTTGAAATTTCTTTTGACCCTATAATACCTCCATGTTTATCAAGCACCTTTAGAATTGCAAGCATTGTTTTATTCATAAAATGAATTCCTTATCTTCAAAAAAACTTAAAGCTTTTCTAATACAGTTTAAGCATTATACTATAAAATTATCTAAGGCTAAAAACTAAAGGTTTTTTATCTTCAGTCTTTAGCCTTGAGATTTTTTGATTAACTAAACAATATCCTTTCTGCTTCTTCCATGTCAGCTTCCATTACATAGGGTATGCCTGTAACTTCTGCTGCTTCTTTTGTTAAAGAGACTAAATCATTTCTATCTATATATGGAAGTGCAAATTTTCTGGCTCCAGCCATGAGTTGTTGAAGTCCTAATTTAAGCCTATCACTAAATGTGTACATAGCAATAGCGCCATAAGGAATTTTCTCAAAATCTTTGCCATATTTTGATTTTAATGTTTCATAGGCAATAAATATTCTTTCAGGGACATCTCCATATTTTTTAATCTCAGCAGGCAGTTTTTCTTCCTGCAACCACTTCTGGATATTTTTGCCTACAAAAGCTGGGATCATCAATGACCTTCCCATACAGACTGCTTTAAAGAATGGTGCGCCAAGAGCGAGAGCTTTAAAAATATGGTCCTCTAATGAAAACCCCCCTGCGATAGCAAGGTCTGGAACATACTTGCCTTTTGCCTTCAGTTGTGATGCAAATTTATATGCTATTGACTGAAGATATATTGTAGGGATTCCCCACTCATTCATCATTCTCCATGGGCTCATTCCTGTACCTCCGCCTGCTCCATCCATCGTTAGGAAATCAACCCCTGCTTCTGAACAAAATCTCAATGCCCTTGCAAGATCTGTAATCTTATATGCTCCTGTTTTTAATGAGACAAACTTTGCACCGACACTTCTATAATGCTCTACTGTTTTAACGAAGCTGTCAAAGTCAACCATTCCGAGCCTTGAATGCCTTTCAAACTCCCTGAAGCCTTCTTCTTTGAATGCTGTTTGAACAGAAGGGTTTGTAGGGTCAGGCAGAACTATATAACCTCTATTTTTAAGTTCAAGAGCCCTTTCGAGGGTTTTGAGTTTAACCTCTCCACCGATATTTTTAGCCCCTTGCCCCCATTTAAGCTCAACACACTCAACACCAAGTTTCTCAACTGCATATTCAGCCGACTGAAGCCTTGAGTCCTCTACATTTTGCTGAAGAATTATTGCACCTGTGCCATTATGCCAATCCTTGAAGCAATTAACCCTTCTTTCTAATTCAGGTGATTTCAGCACTCTACCATCTTTAATTTCAGCCTTTGGATCCATACCTGCTACATTCTCACCAATAACAACCATAATGCCTGATAATGCAGCACCAATTGCAAGACCTTCCCAGTTGTCTTTTGCGATATCTGTTGAACCAAGCGCCCCAGTAAAAACAGGCAGGCTCAACTTTACTTTATGCTTATTGCCTATTTCAGCTTCTGTTGAGACTGCAGGAAAGATAGCCTCATCAGGGTCTGGCTTAATTCCCACTGCCCCTACGCAGGTTCCCTGAATATTGAGATGAGAATAATCTACAGGATATTTTTTTGTAGCACCAGCAGTAATTTTTCCAAACGGGCTTGGGTATATTACCTCTCTGCCACGGAATGATGATTTTCCAACCTCACATAATCCAGGGCATCCATCAAGACAAACAGAACAGATGCCTGAATATGGCGATGGATCTGGGACTCTGTTTTTTGTGCCTGTTGCTGCGCTTACATTCGGTATTCCTACTAACATAAATACGACCTCCTGATTAAGTATAAGTTAATTATAAGGGCAAAAAAATAAGTATTAATTGCCCATTTGGTTAAAAAAATATGCCAATGGCAATTTTTCAATCTTTCAATTTAAAACAATTAAGTAATTCTTAATCGCATGATATAGAAATTAATTTAACCGTCTCATCACCTTCATTTCTCCACTCAGATGGAAATTTATCTTTGAAAAAAAGACTATCACATTGAGAGACCATCTCCTTTCTGCCTTCCATAGTAACGAAGAGACTTCCTTGTATTATGTGGATATACTCACTCGATATATTGTCTGAAAAATGTCTTTTAATCGCGGTTTTATTAGGAAATATAACCATTTTGGCAGATATATTATCATTGTTCTTTATGCTATATAACCTTACATCGTTGAGAATAATTGGCTCCTTAGATAATACTGTTTTCTCATTAATAAGCCATGGAATTGCAGTTTGTTTTCTTTTTTCTAATAACTGAGAGGGGCTAACTTTAAGGGCATCACAAATCTGCAGGAAAGAATTTAATGAAGGGCTTATCTGATTATTTTCAAGCTGAGAGATGAAACTTGCAGTAAGATCAACTTTATCAGCCAATTCTTTCTGACTAACTCCAAGCTTCATTCTAAACTCTCTTATAGTAATTCCTATATCTGTAACCCCCTCTTTTTTTGGAAGGGTAATCCTTATATTTTCACGATCTATTTCATATTGATGTGGTTTAAAAGCCTCCCTGTCCTGTCTTCCTTCAAGTTTCAAAGTCTTAATATACAATTTATCTCTTCTTTTATAGAGATCTATTACGACCTGAGTTATGTGTCTGAGATTAGCTTTGAATTTCTGGCTATGGGCATCCTTCTCTAAAATCCAGTATGCAACTGTGCCCATATCAAAAAGCCTTGGACATATATATGTGAAAAACTTATAAGTATTCTCCTCATTACCCCATAAGTCTTGCATACCCGTCAGGCTGTCAAATATATACCTTATGCCCGATGCAAGACCTTCTTCTATAGAATTTAATAAGATATTGAAGCTTTCAATATCCGAGGGATTTTCAGCCTTGATGATATTATAATTAATTTGTTTTTCATAGAACTTAAGAAACTTGATATCATTTTTACCTTTTCCAGAAGTAAAACAATCAAGCAAAACAAAATGTTCTTTCTTTATAAAGTCTTTTATATTAGTAAGGATACTTTGAGGAGAACGATTAAAACTGATATAGATAAGTCCATGATTGTCGTCAAATGACTGTCTAACAAAATTCTCAATAAATAAATCATAATTGGTGCCTGCTTCTACTTCCCAGACAACATTATCTCCAATATAGAATGAATCTATTAATGAATCGAGGCTATTTATACCTGAGGATATCTTATTCATGGCATACGGTTACCTATTGTCTTAAATTTTAAACATTCATTAAGCTATTTTGTCAAGAATTTCTGAATAAACTATGATATATAAATGATAAGAATGTCTCTGGATCAAAAATATTTTTTATCTAAAATTCTTTATTTTCATAACTTTTGGCAGATTGAAGAAAATTTTATTGACAATACCAAGTATTTTTTTATTAATATATACTTAAACGGCAAACGGTTACCGTTTAATTCTGGGTAAATCTATACGAAAAATTTCTGAATTGAGATATGATATTAGTAAACAAGCAATTCGGAGATTATTTGTATTTATTAATTTTAGCTTAACTTTAATAAAGCAATAATTATGCTTTATTTAGAAAAGAGGTCAACTATGTGCAGGCTTGCTGCTGTAACTTCAAGTGATTATATTTCCCCAATGGAGCCTATTTTAGCTCTGGAAACAATGAAGGAGGGTCATGACGGCTCGGGGCTTGGTATTGTAATGAAAAATTTAAATGGTGAGTTCGAGATGTTCAAGGAGTATCCTATACTCTCTGGCATTTGCTCTAAAAAAGGCGTAGAGATTCTGGATAACTATATGGACAGATTAGGCTTTAAACTCAAGCATGTCTGGACCCCAAGAATAAAAAGAATAAAAGGCGTAAAGCTTCGCGAATATTATTTTGCCAGGGTTTATGATTACCCTGATACATATCGTAAAAAATCCTTTAAAGAAAAGGAAGATCTCCTTCTTAATACTCGTCTAAATATCAGAAAACTTGGAGAGGCTGATGAGTCAATATTCGTTTTCTCATTTTATCCTGATATTATCACATTAAAAGAGGTGGGAGACCCTCTCCAGTTGGGCGAATCATTAGGGCTGGATAGAGATTCTATAAAGGCTAAGATAATCTTTGCACAAGGCAGACAGAATACTAATTACGCTGTCTATCTATATGCTTGTCATCCATTTTTTATTCAGGGTTATTGCACTATGACTAATGGAGAAAATACTGCTTTTGTGCCAATCAAAGAGTTTTTAATAAGCAGAGGCTTCCCAGGGTACATTGGTTATAATAGCGACAGCGAGGTTTTTACACATATATTGCATTACTCAGTTAGACAACTTGAAGTCCCATTATATTATTATAAAGATATTATTACCCCACTTAAAAGCTCAGAGATTGATATTAGAACTGATAAAGATGCTTTAAGGCTTATCAGGCAGTCACTCAGGCCTCTCTGCATAGATGGTCCTAATGTTGTTATTGGATTCACTCCAGATGGCGCTTGTTTTATGGTGCATGATTCAAAAAAACTGCGTCCGGGCGTAGTCGGGGGTATCAATGGTAAATACGCACTTATGTCAGAGGAATGCGGACTAGATAAGGTCATCCCAAACAGGGATAAATCAAAAGATATCTTCCCAATGAAATATGATATGGTAATTGTTTCGCCAGAAGCAGAGGAGGTAAGGCTATGGAATCAACAGCAAGGCAACTTTATGAATTAAATCATAATCATGACAATTCACTTAAGGAGTTTCCATACATAGTTCGTTGGAAGGATCACCGATGTACTCGATGCGGCAGGTGCACGGCTGTTTGCCCTGTAAAGGCTATAGTGCCTGCAGTAAAGGTAAAGAGGTTTGTCCAATCAGAAGGAGACATGCCAATGCCTTCAGTATCAAGGAAGGTGATTCAGGTTGTTGAACAAGTTACCGATATGGATAGAGTTTGCGTTGGATGTGCGACATGCAGCCTTGTTTGCCCTAATGATGCTATAGAGCCTGAGTTTAATCCACAAAATAAGTTTCTATTTTATAAAAATAAAGGTGGCGAAGGCTATAAAAGGGGAGGCAGAAGAAATGATCCTTCAGTCTCAACACTCGATAGGCTCAAATTTACAAGGATATCTATGCTCACTGACCCTGCCCTAGATGCAGGTAGGCATGAGTTTAAAATAAGGTCATTTCTCGGCAGAATTCTTCCTGCAGAAGAACTTCCTATAAAGATAGTTGATGGCAAGCTTGCACTTGAAAATCATATTGAAAAGTTTATACCACCTGTTAGGGAAATATTCCCTATCATGATAGGCAGTATGTCCATAGGCGCTCTTTCGCCACATATGTGGGAGGGGCTTGCTATGGGAGTATCATATCTTAATGAGGTAGAAGGTCTCCCAGTTATAATGTGCTCTGGTGAAGGGGGTATGCCTCCTAAACTTTTAAAATCGAGATTTCTAAAGTATTTTATACTCCAGATTGCTTCAGGCTATTTTGGCTGGGATGAAATAATACACGCTATTGCAGATATGGTTGAAGACCCTGCAGGTATCGAGATCAAATACGGGCAGGGCGCAAAGCCTGGAGACGGTGGACTCCTCATGGCACAAAAGGTTATGAACCTTATTGCAAAAATAAGGGGGGTCCCTATGTCAGTTGATTTAGCATCTCCGCCAACTCATCAAACAATGTATTCTATTGAGGAGTCGGTTGCAAAAATGATTCAGTCAATGTCTATGGCATTCGGCTTCAGGGTTCCTGTATATCCTAAGATTTCAGGCACAAAAACAGCAAAGTCTGTATTGAATAATCTCGCAAAGAATCCTTTTGCTTCTGCACTATCTATAGATGGTGAAGACGGCGGAACAGGTGCAGCTTATAATGTTTCAATGGATAAAATGGGGCATCCGATCGCATCGAATATTAGGGAATGCTATCTCGACCTAGTAAGGCAGGGCAAACAGAATGAACTACCCTTAATAGCAGCTGGAGGCATAGGCAAAAAAGGCAATTTAGCAGCTAATGCTGCTGCACTTATTATGCTTGGAGCTTCTGCTGTTTCAATCGGTAAATATATTATGCAAGCCGCGGCAGGGTGTTTTGGGGATGAATATAATCGCTGCAATCTATGCAACACAGGCTACTGCCCAAGAGGTATTACAACACAAGACCCAAAACTTTATAGAAGGCTTGACCCTGATAAGGTCGCTGAAAGGGTTGTTGAGATTTTCAAATCTGCAGATGTCGAACTTAAAAAGATATTTGCTCCTATGGGCAGAAGCACAGAATTGCCAATAGGTATGTCCGATGGCTTAAGTATAGATGATAAAGCAATGGCAGAGAGATTGGAGATAAGTTATGCGTGTTAAGAAAGAAAAAATAGAAACAAAAGCATCAAAAATCAGCAAGCAACATAAAAATGAACTCTCAGAAAAAATGGTTATTATTCATGGCAATTCTGGTGGGCTAAGAGTCTCCTCTAAGTCTCTTGAAGAACAGATTCAGGCTGCTGTAACTAAAGGAGCAAGAAATCTTCATATAATAGCTGACGGACAGCATGGTATCGCAGGCAGGATACACCCTAGAGATGAAAAAGTAAAAATATTTGTAGAGGGGTCAGTCGGGCAGAGGCTTGGAAGTATGGGAATGTTTGGAACTGAAATAATAGTTAAAGGCAGCGTCTCTGATGATGTAGGATGGTTAAATTGTGGGGCTGAAATTACCGTATTAGGTGATGTAACCAATGGCGCATTCAACGCTGCAGCTCAAGGAATCCTCTATGTTCAAGGAAGCGGTGGTGCAAGATGTGATACGATGACTAAATATAATCCAAGATTTGAACCGCCGCAGTCATGGTATTTCAGAGATGTCGGAGACTCATTTGCAGAGTTCAAGGCTGGAGGCATTGCTGTCGTATGCGGGGTCAATCCAAGAAACCGAAGAAATATTCTTGGTTACCGCCCTTGTGTAGGAATGGTTGGCGGAACTGTATATTTTAGAGGACCTATAGAAAACTATAGCGAAACAGATGTCAAGCTTCTTGAATTATCCGAGCAAGATTGGGAATGGCTCAGGACAAATCTAAAATTATTTTTACAAAAAATAGATAGAGCATCATATTATGACGAGTTAACAATATCATCTGCTGATTGGCGCAAGTTTATCCCGCTTACACCTGCTGACCGAAGGTCTAAAAAATGGTTCAAAATGCCTCTTGCAGATTTCCGCAAACAGAGATGGGAAAAGGAAATCGGGCAGGGTGGTCTTTTTATAGATTATCTAAATCATGAAACGACATTGCTACCTTATATCACTACAGGTAAAGAAAGACGCAATAAGCCTGTTTGGGCTAATATGAAATATGATCCCCCATGTGCTTATACATGCCCTACACATATACCATCACATCAAAGGGCATCATTAATTAGGCAGGGAAAGGTTGAAGATGCTCTGAAACTGGTCTTGCAATATAGCCCCTTACCAGCAACAGTATGTGGGCAGATATGCCCAAACCTTTGCATGAATAGTTGCACAAGAGCAAGATTCGATAAACCTCTTGCAATAGATAAACTTGGGAGTCTTGCATTAAATCTGCCCGCACCACCAAAAAACCCTCCCACAGGACATAAGATTGCAGTCATAGGAGGTGGTCCTGCGGGATTGAGCGCTGGGTGGCAGCTTGCTATTAAGGGACATTCAGTAGATATTTATGAAGCTGCAGATAGGCTTGGGGGTAAGATCGAATTATGTATTCCTCAAGACCGTCTCCCGCATGAAATACTTGAGAAAGAACTCTCAAGGTTCTTAGAGATGAAAGTTAATGTCCATTTAAATCAAAAGATAGATATCGAGAAGTTTAGCAAAATCTATAATGAACATGAGATAGTTGTAGTTGCTTGCGGCGCTCATAAGCCGAGAATCATTGCATTTGAAGGCTCAGAGCATATTGTATCAGCCTACGACTTTTTAAGGGATATCAATTCAGGCAAAATTCCAAGATTAATAGATAAAAAAGTTGTCATCATTGGTGCAGGTAATGTTGGGATGGATGCAGCCTTGCAAGCATATAATTGTGGGGCAGAGTCTGTTATTGCAGTAGATATTCAGAAGCCGGCTGCTTTTGGTAAGGAAATAGAGATGGCAATGGTTAAAGGGACTCAGGTGCAATGGCCCAAGATTACCCAGAGATACGATAAAGCAAAAAAGAAAATTTATTTTAAAGATGGAACGAGTCTCGATGCAGATTTTGTAATCATGTCAATTGGGGATGTACCGCAACTCGATTTTCTACCACCATCCGTCCATATCGAAAAAGGTTGGATATCAACAGACGAGAGTTGGCAGACAACAGATGTTAAGGTGTTTGCTATTGGAGATGCAACAGGGCTTGGTCTCGTCACTCACGCTATCGGAAAAGGCAGAATTGCTGCAGAGACAATCCACTATCAACTTATGCACGCCCCTCGTTTTCCTGAAAAAAGAGAGCTAATTCCTTATGAGAGAATTAAGACTGCATATTATGAAGCTTGCCAGGGAAGCTTCTCTCCCGAAACAGAAGGCAACAAATGTCTATCATGCGCTACTTGTAGAGATTGCCGGATGTGCGAGGCTACTTGTTACTACGGGGCAATAAGCAGAATTGAACTTGCAAATGGTGGCTATGAATATATTGTGGATGAGGAAAAGTGCATCGGCTGCGGGTTCTGTGCTGGCATCTGCCCCTGCGGGGTATGGGAAATGGTCGAAAACATATGATTATCGAAATGGGCTTGTACTATAGCAAGCCCATTTAATTTATAAACTAAAAAAGTTTATAATTCAAGCATAAAAATTATTAGGAGATAATTTTATGGAATGCACAATGGAAAAAAATAAAGCCTACTGCAATTGCACCTATGAACCATGTTCGAAAAAGCTTAAATGCTGTGAATGTTTACATTACCATAGAAAAAGCAATCAACTACCTGCCTGTTTTTTCACCAAAGAATTCGAGAAGACCTATGACAGATCGGTGAGCAATTTTATAAAAATGCACGGGAAATGAACATGATTTTGTAAAAAATGTTGAAGACTATAGAATAATGCAATTCTCCGGAATTAAACCATTTTATTTTTCTAAAATAGGCTTAACCATGCTTATCTCTGAGGTTTCCACCTAACTGGAAAAACCATCTTTACAGTCGTGCCTTTCCCCAGTTCACTTATTATTTTCAGCTCACCAAGGTGTTCGGTGACAATTTGCCTGACTAATGGGAGTCCCATCCCAAACCTCAGCTCTTTTGTGCTAAAAAATGGGTCAAATATTCTTTCAAGATTTTCCTGATGTATTCCTCTACCAGTATCTGTAATAGATAAAATAATTTTTTCTGCTTCTTCTGCGGTGCTTATAGTTATATTGCCCCCTACAGGTGTTGCTTCAATAGAATTTCTAATAATATGATAGATTGCAGCCTTCAATAAGTTTCTCTGTAAGTTGATTCTCATTGGCTCATTTGAAAGATTAAGGATAAAGTCTATCTGCTTATCCGATGCCTCTTGCTCAAGCGTATAAACGATAGAATTAATCAATTCATTTAGGTCTGCATATTCAAAAACACTTTGTCTTGTCTTTAAAAGATTTTCAAACTCTCCGACGATAGTTTCAAGCTTCTTACATTCATCTATGACATCAAGAAGATCTTCATTTAATTTCTCTTCTTTCCTAACTATTCTCTTGCACAGAGCGCCTATAAGCACAGCAGGATTTCTCACTCTATCAGCTACTGTCAATCCCATTAAAGCCATTGTTCTTTCAGCAACAAGTGTCTCCAGCTCCTTGTTCAATTGTATAAGATCAAGATTAACTCTCTGTAGTTTGATTTCATCATCTTGAATCTTTAAATATGATTTATACATCATTATAAAAAAGAGACTGACAAAACCTAACCAGAAAAAGAATATAGTATTCATACTTCCGCTTAAAGGAGCGATTTGTTCCCAAATATCGATTCTACTGCTCGATACTAAAACATGCTGAAGTATATATACAAATCCTCTTGAGATAGAATACGCAAAAAAAGATGCTGAAAGCCAAACCAAATAGTTCCATAAAATATTATCTCTTTCTTTATAAAAAAGCTTAATACTGCTTATTAAGCATAATGTTGATAGTATTATGAAAACAATTCCGCCCATTATCTGAATAGCCAAGATAGGCGAAAAAGGCAGCAGTATAAGTGGAGCAAAGCTTTCTTTAGTGACTTCGAAGCTTTTTTTTAGATGGTTTCTCAAAGATAAGTAAAAAAAGAACATCCCTGCATTAAGAACTAAAAAATCAAATCTCATAATATAAAAAAAATAATCAATCCAATTATCAATTACAACCATTCTTAGAAAATATTGCCAGCCTAATGTCTCGCCTACTAATTGGAGATCCTGAAAACGTCCTAAAAAAACCATAATGTCCCAAACAGCAAATAATATTATAGAGATAAGAAAATATTTCCATTGCCTTTCTTTTAGCAGTTTGTGATGTAAAATAAATAAGCCTACTATCATCATAGCAACAAAGAAAAAAACCCTTCCGATCATATGAATATAAATGGCAGGATAATCATGAGGCAGGAATGCACCAGACGCATTTACTGGCATTATCAAAAAAAGAATTGACAAAATAAGCGTCTTGATATATTTAGCCATTTTGCTTAGTTCTTTTTGCCTTTTTCTTTCTATAGCTACTGATATGCCACATTCTGAAAAACCTTTCTAACTTATCTTTATATGCAAATGCAAAGAGTATGACGATAAGCGCAACCCCTGTAAGGATAAAGAACTTATAATATTCATTGTGTCTTAAATAGTCGCCACCTAATGTAAGCATAACTGTTCCCAGCAATCTTCCAGTGCCACCGATTACAAGAAATTCCGCAGTTGAGAGATGGCCTAATCCTAATATATAACATAGGTAATCCTTTGGAAAGCCCGGTATAAGAAACATAAGAAAAACGATAAAAGCACCCTTATGATGAAGTAAATAGTCAAACCTTCCAAGCGTTGAAGGGCTTACTACTCTCTCTACAAAAGGTCTGCCAAATTTCCTTGAGAGCATAAAAGCTACAAATGAACCTATCGTTAAACCTATGGTAGATAATATTATCCCTAAAAATTTACCGAAAACAAAACCACCAAGTAGTCCCGTTACCTCACCTGGTATAGGAGCAGCAACTACTTGAGATGCCTGCAAAACAATAAAACCTAAGAATGCAAGCGGACCTAAATCGTCAAGAAATTTAATTAGCCTGTCTTTGTCAAGAAAAAAATGAAACAGACCTACCTTATAAAATAAAACTGTTATTCCACCCAGAATAAAAACCAGAATAAGCAGTCTTACCCATGATGCATCAGTAAGCTTTTTTCCCTCTATCTTAATCGAAAATCCTTTTGTAAGTTTATTTCTCTTTAAAAAATATCTTTATCAGGTCTATTGGAACCGGAAAGATTATAGTTGAATTCTTCTCAGTAGAAATCTCAGTTAGAGTCTGCAGAAATCTTAGCTGGAGAGTTGCGGGTTCTGATTGAATTATCCTAGCCGCATCAGCAAGTTGTTGAGCTGCCTGAAATTCACCTTCAGCATGTATTATTTTAGCCCTTCTCTCCCTTTCAGCCTCAGCCTGCTTTGCTATAGCTCTGAGCATCTCTGTGGGAAGATCAACATTTTTCACTTCGACTGTTGTAACTTTTATGCCCCAAGGTTCAGTCTGTTGATCAATAACCTTTTGTAATTCAGCATTCAATTGTTCCCTATTTGTAAGTAATTCATCAAGCTGGCTTTGACCTAAAATAC
>DYHD01000029.1 GCA_020724365.1 Thermodesulfovibrio yellowstonii
AGGGATTTTATATAATTAATGTCTGTCCATAAATTACGATTATTCAACCTCCCCCAACCCCTCCCGTCAAGAGATGGACTTATTTAACAACCCTCTCCCTTCGGGGAGAGGGTGATGGTGAAGAATAACCCAGATGGTTACCCCTCCCCTTAATCCCCTCCCGCAAGGGGAGGGGACTTTCAAGGAAATTTAATTTTCTATGTCTATTTCAAAAACTCTGGGTAGTGTTTAATTTTCTGCTTGAATAATGCTAATATACAAGCCTTAAAATCTTTTTATTTATGGATTAATAAATGGCACTCATAAAACCTTTCAAAGGGATATTCTATAACACAAAAAAAATAAATGGCGATGATATCGTGGCTCCACCTTATGATATAATTAATCCTGATTTCAAAGAGGCTTTATATGATAAAAGCCCTTATAACATAGTGCGAATTGACTTCGGTAAAGACTTGCCAGGAGACTCTGATACTAACAATAAGTACACCCGAGCTAAGCATAATCTAAGTGAATGGATTGAAACTGATATACTTTTAAGAGATGAAATACCATATTTTTATATCTATGAATCCGATTATTCGGTTTTTGGGGAAAACAAAAAATTACAGGGCATAATAGCCCTTGTTAAACTGGATGAACTCGGCAAAGGAGTTTATCCTCATGAGGCTACATACTCAAAGCCTAAAACTGACAGGCTGAATCTTATGAGGGCTTGCAAAGGAAATATTAGTCCAATATATTCACTTTACAACAGCCCTGAGAGGACTGTGTCGCAAATTATTAATAATTTATCTTCTACCCCTCTTATTTCAGCCAGAGATTATGATGGTGCTATTCATAAATTACACAGAATTCAGGATATTTCATTATATGAAAGCATTATCAAAGAATTCAGTGATAAGTCAATTTATATAGCCGACGGTCATCACAGATATGAAGTCGCCCTTGAATTCAAAGAAGAAATGAATAAATCTAATATAAAAAACAATAACTGCAATACCTTGCAGCCTCATGATTTTATAATGATGTTTCTTGCAAATATACAGGATGATGGTATCAGCATTCTACCAACACACAGACTTATAAAAGGTATATCAGATAGCAGTCAAATAATAACCAAAATCAACCCTTATTTTGAGATATATACTGCTATGGTTAACAATAATATAAGAAAGATTTTATCTTCTTATGGAAAAAATTCTATTGGGCTTTATGCAAAAAAAGAAGAGAAATTGTATATTTTAAAATATAAAGGAGGCACCCTCTGGGACATCCATCCTGCTCTTAGAAATCTCGATGTTGTTTTGCTTCATGAACTGATATTAATGCGAACTTTAGGAATCACTGATTTTGCCTATGAGATGAATCCCGATGAGGCATTAAAAATGGTACGTTTAGGTTTATATGATGCTGCCTTCTTCCTTAATCCTACAGAGGTAGAAGAGGTTGAGATGTCTGCCCTCGCAAATGTAAGGATGCCACCAAAATCCACTTATTTTTACCCCAAGCTTTTGACTGGTCTTATTATTAACAGTTTCATAAAATAGTTTAAAGGAGGAGTGAATGTCATTAAGAGTTGCTATCAATGGTTTTGGAAGAATAGGGAGACTTTTTTTGAGATCATGTAAGGGTATTGAAGAACTTGATGTCGTTGCTATCAACGATCTTACAGATGCTAGATCTCTTGCACACCTTTTGAAATATGATTCAGCACACAGAACATTTGATGCAGAAGTATCTGCTTCAGATAACCATATAATAGTTGGAGGCAAAAAAATAGATGTTTTTGCTTTCACATCCCCTGAAAAGCTTCCATGGAAAGCAATGGATATAGATCTCGTTATAGAGTCAACAGGCAGGTTTACTGACAGAGCTTCAGCTTACAAGCATGTAGATGTGGGCTCAAAAAGAGTTATCATAACTGCACCTGCAAAAAATCCTGATATAACTATCTGCATGGGAGTAAATGAAGAACAACTTGACCCTTCTAAACATTTTATAATCTCTAATGCTTCTTGCACAACAAATTGCATAGCACCTATAGTTAAGGTGCTCCATAATAAGTTCAGCATTCAGAGAGCTTATATGACAACCATTCATTCCTACACTAATGACCAGAGGATTTTAGACCTCCCTCACAAGGATTTAAGAAGAGCAAGGGCTGCTGCTGTCTCTATCATTCCTACTACAACTGGTGCAGCAAGAGCAGTAGGAGATGTTATTCCTGAATTGAAAGGCAAGATGGATGGAATAGCATTCAGGGTGCCTACCCCTAATGTCTCCGTTGTTGACCTTGTTGCAGAGGTAGGTAAAATTGCTTCTATTGATTCAATTAATCAAACTCTCAAAGAGGCTTCAGAAACTTACATGAAAGGTATTATCCAATACACTGAGGAGGAACTAGTTTCCGTTGATTTCAACGGCAATCCAAATTCTGCTGTGGTTGACTCAACCCTGACAAATGTTATTACTGACTACCTCATTAAAGTCATAGCATGGTATGATAATGAATGGGGATATAGCTGCCGTATAAGAGACCTGGCGATATTGTTAAGCAAAAGGAGTTAAATATGCCAAGAAAGAATGACATACTTAATAAGCTTATCATTCAAGACCTTCCCATAAAAGGTAAGAGGGTTTTTATAAGAGTGGATTTTAATGTTCCCATTGATGATAATTTAGTGATAACAGACGACCGCAGGATACGCTCTACGATACCAACAATAAACTATGCAATTGATGAAGGAGCTAAGGTAATCCTTGCTTCACACCTTGGCAGACCTAAAGGTAAAATTGACCCTCGCTATAGTCTATCGCCGGTAGCAAGAAGACTCCAGAGGCTTCTAAACAAAGAGGTCATTTTTGCTCCTGACTGCATCGGCAGTCAGGTAGAAAGTATGGTCTCAAAAATGAAAGATGGAGATGTAATGCTCCTTGAAAATCTCCGTTACCATATAGAAGAAGAAAAGAATGAATCTTCCTTTGCAAAAGCTTTATCAAAACTTGCTGATTATTTTGTAAATGACGCTTTCGGAGCATCTCACAGAGCTCATGCCTCTATTGTCGGCATCCCAAAGTTTCTGCCATCAGCCGCCGGCTTTTTAATGAAAAAGGAGATAGAGTATCTCAAAGGTTCAGTGGAAGACCCTATAAGGCCTTTTGTAGCCATTTTAGGAGGCTCTAAGGTCTCAGGCAAGATAGGCGTCTTGGGAAATCTTGTTGATAAGGTTGATAAAGTAATAGTTGGCGGAGGTATGGCTTTCACCTTCATAAAAGCGCTTGACTACGAGATTGGTGACTCACTCGTTGAACCAGACATGATTGATCTCGCTAAAGGTATTATGGATAATCTCAAAAAGAAAGGGGTTAAATTTTATCTGCCTGTTGATTGCGTGATTGCACAGGAAATTGCAGCAGGGTCTGAGACAAAGATCGTTACTTCACAGGAGATTCCTAAGGGATGGAAGGCTCTTGATATAGGTCCTGCCTCAGTAAAGCTTTTTTCAGAAGCTATACAAAATGCTAAGACAATAATTTGGAACGGTCCCATGGGTGTTTTTGAGATTGACGCCTTCTCAAGGGGCACAACAGCAGTAGCCAATGCTGTAGCAGATGCTTATGCAATGACAATCGTCGGTGGTGGTGACACAGACTATGCAGTACACAAGGCAGGAGTCAGTGATGCTATAACATTTATCTCGACAGGAGGAGGGGCTTCCCTTCAGCTGCTAGAAGGCAAAGAACTGCCAGGCATTTCTGCTTTGAGTGATAGGAAATAAATAGTGATACAAGGGTAACTCTAGCGGGCATCCAGTTTTTTCAAGTATTTCTGGATGCCCAACTAAGGATTAGAGTTTATATTTTAAATCACATCTGCCCAAAATAAATACCAATTATACTTTTCGGATTATGAGTAAGCTTTTCTTGATTTATGGAAAATTAGAAAACAACCATTGATATAACTATACCAGCTAATGCTACATGGATGACATTGTTTTTAATTGCAAGCCATGCAATAGATGCAAAGAGCAAAAGAAATTTAATTATACTCCATTCTACAGATATCGTAAATTTTATAGATACAAATATAAGCAGCCCCGCAAAAGCTATTATCATGCCTTTTGTAGCAGATTGGAAGTATTGAGAATAACCTATCCTATTAAAAAAGGGTATGACGATACATAATAATAAAGGGCCTGGTGCAAATATTGCTATAGCACCTGCAACAGCACCCACTATCCCATTAGTAATATAACCAACAAATACAGAATTAATGAGTATAGGACCTGGAGTTACTTGCCCAAGTGCAACTCCATCCATGAAGGTCTTGCTGTTCATCCAAGCTCTTACCTCAACTACTTCATGAAACATTATTGGCATAGCGGTATA
This sequence comes from Thermodesulfovibrio yellowstonii, assembly GCA_020724365.1. Taxonomy (GTDB): domain Bacteria; phylum Nitrospirota; class Thermodesulfovibrionia; order Thermodesulfovibrionales; family Dissulfurispiraceae; genus DYHD01. The sequence continues at coordinate 4,393 of DYHD01000029.1, forward strand.
AACCCCACCAAATGACATTAAGGCAATCTTTGTCATTATATATGCAAGCTCAAAGACATCCCTATGAAAAAGATATATTAGGCAATAAAAACCAAAGAACATTGTTGCAACGATTATAATATGCTTTAAAGGTAGATCGTATTTGCCCGAGAAGCCTATCTTAGTGGTCATCTCTCTGGTATAAAGGAATATACCAATACATGCCATGCTCAAAATCACAATTAAGGGAGCTATTTTTTGCATGATAAGAATAGCGGATATAAGGCTGAGTATTATAGCCTTAGGATCTTTTTTAAGTCTATCAGCACAGAATCTGAATGTAGCATTAATTACTATTGCAACTACTATGACCTCAAGACCGATAAAGATTGATTTAATTAAAGATAAATCTTGTGTCTGGGCATAAAAATAGGAGAAAATCAGCATAATAAAAAAGGAGGGAAGCAAGAAGGCAATAAAGACTGTAAACATACCGCTAAGACCTCTCAATTGATAACCACAATGTGCTGCGGTATTAACTACTATAGCGCCTGGCAAGCTCTGACATGTAACAAATGCTTTTGTAAATGATTCAGGATCAAGCCATTTTTTATCCATTGTGATGGTCTGCCTGATATACTCTATCATGGCAGGACCGCCGAAGGAAATGAAGCCAAGTCGGAGGAATGATATAAATAATTGTAAGAGTGAGGGTTTCAGGATTGTTATCCCACCTTATCCTCTATATAAGTTCTTCTTTATAGCATCTGCGATTTTAACAACCTTTGACATTTCAGCCACATCATGAACCCTGACAATATTTGCCCCATTAAAAACAGATATTGCAACTGCAGAGGCTGTTCCTTCAAACCTCATAGCGGGAGGTGCATCGTCGAGTATTTTCCCAATAAATGCCTTTCTTGATACGCCAATAGCTATAGGAAACCCTAATTTAGAAAATTCTCTCAGATTTGCAATTATCTCGAGGTTATGTTCTAATGTCTTTCCGAATCCAATTCCGGGGTCTATAATAATATTTTGCATAGGGATGCCGAATTGCCTACAAATCTGAATGCTTCCTCTAATGTAATCTAAAATTTCAGGGATAAGGGCTTCATAAGAAGGGTTAAGCTGCATATTATTTGGAGTTCCTTTAATGTGCATAAGTATTACATGAACATTATTTTGTGCAATGACTGCTGCCATCTCAGGGTCAAACCTTAAGCCACTGATATCGTTAATTATTGAAGCCCCTGCATCTAAAGCTCGTCTTGCTACTTCTGACTTGTATGTATCTATTGAGATTGGAGTATTTATCCTTTTTGCAATCTCTGTTATTACAGGTATTGTGCGTCTGATTTCTTCTTCGAGGGGGATAGGCAGAGAGCCAGGTCTTGAAGATTCCCCACCAATATCAATAATATCAGCGCCATCCTCGATCAATTTTAAGGAGTGTTCAATAGCGGCATCTTTATTGAAATAAATGCCGCCATCAGAAAATGAATCAGGGGTAACGTTGAGCACACCCATTATGTAGGTTTTTTGAGTGAAATCAATGGTGAATCCTCTACAGGAGATAGCCATGATTATTTGGAGGTATTGTATTGCACTATTAAATTATCAATATCAGAACCTTCAACGGTCTCTTTTTCTAAAAGTGTATTGGCGAGCTTCTCGAGCAAACCATAATTATCTATTAGGATTTTTTTAGAGTTCTCATAAGCATCTGTGATTATTCTCTTAATTTCATCATCAATATCCTCAGAGGTTCTCTCACTGTAATCTTTATGCCGGGCAATTTCTCGTCCAAGAAATATCTGTTCATCTTTTTTGCCAAAGGTAAGAGGACCAAGCTTTTCACTCATACCCCACTCAACCACCATTTTTCTTGCTAGTTCAGTTGCCCTTTCAAGGTCGTTGCCTGCCCCAGTAGTCATGTGTTTGAGAGCCACCTCCTCAGCCGCCCTGCCACCGAGAAGTATCTTGAGTGTATTTAAAAGATATTCTTTTGTGTATGTATATCTATCGGCTAATGGAAGCTGTTGAGTCACTCCGAGAGCCCTACCCCTTGGTATAATTGTAACTTTATGGATCGGATCTGTACCGGGAGACAATTTAGCAACAAGTGCATGGCCTGCCTCATGATAGGCGGTATTTTTCTTTTCGTTATCGCTGATTACCATACTCTTTCTTTCTACACCCATTAATACCTTATCCTTTGCAAACTCGAAATCTGACATATCAACTTTATCTTTGGATTTCCGTGCAGCAATAAGGGCGGCCTCATTAACTAAATTTGATAGATCAGCCCCTGTAAAGCCCGGTGTTCCTCTTGCGATCTTCTCGAGAGGGATGCCGTCAGCAAGCGGTATCTTGCGAGTATGCACATGCAATATCTCAAGCCTACCTCTAACATCGGGGATAGGAACTACTATCTGCCTATCAAATCTTCCGGGTCTTAGCAAAGCTGGATCTAAGACATCGGGCCTATTGGTTGCTGCAAGTATGATTATTCCTTCATTGCCCTCAAAGCCGTCCATCTCTACAAGAAGCTGATTCAGGGTTTGTTCTCTTTCATCATGTCCGCCACCTAAACCTGCCCCTCTTTGTCTGCCGACTGCATCTATTTCATCAATAAAAATGATGCAAGGAGCATTTTTCTTAGCCTGATCAAAAAGGTCTCTAACCCTTGAAGCTCCTACACCAACAAACATTTCTACAAAATCAGACCCTGAAATTGAGAAAAATGGAACACCTGCCTCTCCAGCTATAGCCTTTGCAAGAAGAGTCTTACCCGTACCAGGCGAGCCCACTAAGAGGACTCCTTTGGGAATCTTCCCGCCCAATTTTGAAAATTTTTGAGGGTCTTTTAAGAATTCTATTATTTCTTCAACCTCATATTTAGCTTCTTCAATGCCTGCCACATCTGCAAAAGTAATCTTAACTGACTTTTGTGATACTAGTTTTGCTTTTGCCTTACCAAAAGACATTGCTTTATTGCCGCCCACCTGCATCTGCCTCATAAATATTATCCAGATAAGAACGAGAAAGATAATAGGCCCCCATGAGAAGAAAAAAGTTACATACCATGGATTCTGGTCGGGTGGTTTTGCAGTTATCTTAACATCCTTTGCCTTGAGCTCTTTTATGAGGTCGGGATAATTTGCGGCATAGGTTTTGAATTTTGTACCGTCAATCATCCTACCTGTTATATGGTTTTCTTTGACGGTTATTTCCTCGATCTCGTTTGCCTCGACCTTTTTGATAAAATCAGAAAAAATAATTTCTTTATCCGTTTTGGGCGGGATCGAGAATAAATTATAAAGAAGTATGATGGTGGCTCCTACGAGCGTCCATATAAAAAGGCTTTTATAAAGATTCTTTTTGTCCATAGGCATTTATTTAATAGTGTAACATATTTGATTTAAATATCTCTCTTTCTATTTTAATTAATTGTTGTATTCCGTGCTCAGCTAGTTTTAAAAGTATGTTCATCATATCCATTGAGAAAGGTTCTGATTCGGCTGTTCCCTGAATTTCTACAATTTTACCGCTTCCTGTCATAACAATGTTCATATCAACCTCAGCATTAGAATCTTCAGCATAACAAAGATCAAGCCGCGGCTCTTTACTAACGATACCAACGCTTATAGCCCCAAGATAATCCCTTATAGGATTCTTCTCAATTATACCCTTTTTTAGAGCATCTTGAAAGGCATCATTCATAGCAATAAAGGCTCCTGTGATAGATGCTGTCCTTGTCCCTCCATCAGCCTGTATTACATCACAGTCAACCCAGACAGTTCTCTCGCCAAGGGTTCTCAGGTCAACAACTGCCCTTAAAGCCCTTCCAATCATACGCTGTATTTCGTGGGTTCTTCCTCCAACCCTGCCTGCAGATGCCTCTCTCATTGTGCGGGTTAGGGTAGCTTTGGGGAGCATCCCATATTCAGCAGTAACCCAGCCCTTCTTTTGATCTTTTAAAAAAGGAGGCACTCTCTCTTCTATAGTAGCTGTGCAGATTACCCTTGTTTTGCCAACCTCAATCAAAACAGAGCCTTCAGCGTTTTTAATAAAATTTCTAGTTAGTGCGACCTTTCGCATTTCATTATTTTTTCTCGCTCCAGGCCTCATAATACCTCACAGTTAAAAATATTATATAAAATCATATCTCAATTCACACATATATAATTATAAAATTGTTTACTATTGTTTGTATAGAAATTATGAACTTCGTTATAAAACTATTTTTTCGATATCAGCTATCCTATCTTTAAGAAATCTTTCACCAACATTCACAAATCTTTCGGGAGAGTCTGTAACAAAAAATTTCTTGCTTGATAAAGCATCTGTATCTCTATCTCGTAATAATTCTCTTGTATTAAGCACATCCCTTACAACTATTGATGTCTCGATTGCTGAATCAACCAAATTTACAGAACCCATTACATCCTGAATTACATTTTTCAGAAGTGGGTAATGAGTACATCCTAAAACTAAAGTATCCACCCCTTTATTTCTAATGCTTGCTAAATATCTTTCTGCTGTAAGTTTGGCAATAATATCATCTGTCCAGCCTTCTTCTGCAAGTGGTACAAAAAGTGGACATGCAAGCTCATGCACTTCGGCTTGGGGCAAAAGATTTTTTATCGCCTTAAAGTATGAACCGCTTTTTATAGTCGCTTCAGTCCCAATCACTCCAATCTTTTTGTTTTGTGTAATATTTGCGGCTGTCTTGGCACCAGGTTGAATCACACCTATTACAGGGATATGAACATTTTTTTCGATCTCACCAAGACTTATTGATGAGACTGTATTGCAAGCAATCACAATTAACTTAATCTTTTTTTGTAAGAGAAATCTTATACACTCAAAAGAATAGCTTGTAATAGTCTCAGCAGACCTTATGCCATAAGGCACTCTTGCAGTATCACCAAGATACACTATACTTTCATTTGGTAAAATCCTGCATACTTCTTTAAGAACAGTAAGACCGCCTATACCCGAATCAAAAATGCCTATTGGATAGTCTCTATTTTCTAATTTCATTCCCTTTAGCGATATAAATAACGAAAAATATTCTATTGTTATTTTTTAAAATTAAAAATGTTATTAATACACATACAGCACTTAAAAATTAGCTTTGTATGACTTTCACTGAAAAGTCTTATAAGTCTTTTTTGATAAATGTCAGCATGCTTACCATTATGACAAACTCTGAGCAGTGATAACATCTTTCGAAAATCTCTGGACGATATTGCACAAAGAAGGATTGGCTGTGCTTCACAGAATAACAATCCTTGCCTCTTTAATGTGAAGAGGCATAAAGGAAATATTATAACATTTTATCAATTTTAAAAGCTAAATCTTTTGTACACAATGGGAACAGTTTTTCGCTCATTCTTGGACTGATTTAAGAATATTTAGCAATTTATCTATATCCTGTTCAGTATGGGTAGCTATTACGGAGAATCTCAATCGAGGTACTTTTACAGTAGGTTGCCTTATTGCTGGGGCGTATATTTGATTCTTTTTTAATATTTCTGAAAAGATATTAACATTTTTAATCTCATCGGTTGAAAAAATTGGAGGAGGCAGCAAAGGTATTATCGGAGTCTGACTTTTCAATGTATCGTAACCGAGTTCAATGAGTCCCTGAAAAAGCCTCTCTCTATTGCTCCATAGTCTTTTTATCAATGTTTGATCATCTCTTATTATCTCTACTGCTTTTATTGAAGCCGCGATAATGCATGCAGGGAGAGCTGTGGAAAAGATGAGACCTCTCGTTTTATTTATGAGCCATTGAATTATCTCTGAACTTGCTGCCACAAAAGCTCCAAACGAACCAAGAGCCTTCGAGAACGTTCCCATCTGAATTATCCATGGTTCCGGCTTAATCATAAAATGACTTAGGGCACCATAGCCGTTGCCAAGAACTCCTGTGCCGTGCGCATCATCTATATACAAAATTGCATTATTTTTTAAACATATATCATAAAGATCATTAATAGGGGCAATATCGCCATCCATACTAAATACAGTATCAGTGATAATAATTTTCTTTTTCCCGCTTTCTTTTTTAATGAGGCTTGATAGATGCTGAATATCCACATGTTTATATATAATCTTTTTTGCCCTGCTCAGCCTACAGCCATCAACAATGCTTGCATGGTTTAGTTCGTCGCTGAAAATAATATCATTTTCATCTGCTATGGCAGGTATGACACTGATATTGGCAGTATAACCTGAATTGAATATTAAGGCAGATTCAGTGCCTTTCAATTGAGCTATAATACCTTCAAGTTTTGAGTTCAAATCAGTCCCGCCAGATAGAAGCCTCGATGCGCCTGAACCTAAGCCATATATATCAATAGCATTTTTTGCAGCTTCCATAATAAGCCTGTTAGATGATAAGCCAAGATAATCGTTAGAAGAAAAGTTGATGAATTCACAACCTTCTACCAATATATGAGAGCTTCCATAAGGCTGAAAAGCCGTATTATCAACATCTTGAAAGGCGTTATCCTTTCTTGAAGACTTTAAAAGAGCATTTCTATCTCTTATTATTCTTAAAAGCCCTTTCTTTCTTAATAATTCAATTTCATCATCGAAGATCATTTATCTGCCGCTAAAATTTTATAACAATATCTCGTATTAATTTTTGAAAAAAACACATTATATAGAAAGTTTGAAAAAATAACATTTTACTCTTGACATTAATGCTATTAAGTTATATTATGTAGTAAAAAGTGGTAAATAGTGGTAAGGAATTTATGTCCTCATTTATAGGTAAATTTTACCATACTCTCGACACTAAAGGAAGGGTTATGCTGCCTGTTCCCTTAAGAGAGTTAATTCATAAGAAATATAATTCAGATAAGTTATATATAACTAATTCGGGGTTTGATACATGTCTCCATATTTATCCTTCAGAAGAATGGATAAAATTTGAAGAAAAGGTTAAAAAGCTCCCGTCAATGAATGAAGCAGTAAAGTATTATTTAAGGAGAGTCATAGCAGGAGCGACAGAGATTAGCTTAGATAAGCAAGGAAGAATCCTCATACCTTATGAGCACAGACAAGATGCAAAGATTACAAGCGAAATAGTAATAGTTGGTCAGATTGATAAGATAGAAATATGGGAAAAGTCCGAATGGGATGCAATAACTGATCCTAAGAATGTTGATAAAAAAGCATTTGAGGCAGTTTTAGCCGCTTATGGACTCTAAAAATTTAAGTTGGAGCAAAAGAGAATGTCAAACGATTTTGAAACTATAGAAAAATCTAATGTTGATATTTCTCATCGTTTTGATAGTTTTGATTATCCCTTTCATAAGATAGATATAGTTTTACTTAAAAAAGCTATCGATGACTTAGTTTTACCAAATTCTGAAAAAAATAATGCTCGAGGAGAAAATTAGTCAATTAGCATGTAAAGAGCCAGAATGGCTATTTCAGTTATGCATCTACATAAACCAGTTTTACTAAAAGAAAGCGTAGAACTGCTTGTTACCAGCAGCGAAGGGATTTATGTAGATGTTACGGTTGGTTTTGGCGGGCATGCAAGTGAAATCTTATCGAGATTGAATGAATCAGGACGGGTTATAGGCATAGATAGAGATGTTGAAGCTATCAACTATCTAAAAGAAAAACTAAAGGATAATAGACTTACATTATTACAAGGCAACTTTTCAGATTTATCCGAGATAATAGAAAATTTAAACATTACCAAAGTTGATGGTATCTTATTTGATCTCGGTGTTTCATTATTCCACCTAAAGGAATTAACCAGGGGCTTTAGTTTCTTATCAGAGTCGAGGCTTGATATGAGGATGGATACTTCACAGACATTTAATGCATGGGATGTGGTGAATAAATACTCACAAAAAGATCTCGAAAGAATATTTGCTGAGTATGGAGAAGATGTCTATGCAAAAAGGATTTCCGAAGCTATTGTTCAGAAGAGAAAGAAGGGCACAATTAATACTTGCAGAGAGCTTGCACTGATAGCTGAGGAAATTTACCGTAGAAGGGGAAAGATACACCCAGCTACAAGGATTTTTCAAGCAATAAGGATAGAGGTTAACGGGGAACTTGAAAATTTAAAAAAAGGCATCATTTCAGCTTATCAAGTGCTAAAGTCTGGAGGTAGGCTATGTGTTATCTCATATCACTCACTTGAAGACCGAATTGTGAAGAATTTTTTAAGAGATGGGGCAAGGTCTAATAAATTGAAGATAATTACAAAAAAGCCTATTAAGGCTTCTTTTGAGGAGAATCGTCTGAATCCTTCATCGAGAAGTGCAAAATTGAGAGTAGGGGAAAAGATATGAAAAGAAGACAGAAAAGCTTTTTAGGGTCAGCATTTAAATTTTTTCTGGTTATACTTCTTATTCTATCTATTTTTGTTATGCTTGGGCAAAAAAATGCCCTTACTGGTGTTGAATATAATATAAGCATGCTTGAGAAAAAGAAAATGCAACTCATAAGGGATCGCGACTCTCTAAAAGTTGAGAAAGCAAGGCTTGCATCAATAGACAGTATTAAAAAAGTCTCTTCAAATCAGGATGGGTTTCATTTTCCTGACCGCAAAATGGTCATAAACATAGAAACTGTTACAGAACCTGAGCCTCGCACTGCTACATACAGTCAACAATCCAACCCTCGATAATATATTCATTCTTCTTAAGAGGGTTATAATTAACCTAAACCCTCATGAGCCTCTGGCTCACAAAGGGGCGTTATATGTGTATTTTCGGAGCAAATTGAACGATTCTTATAACAAACCAAGTAGAGCAGAAGGCAACAACCTCCTTAATAAAGGGAAGGGAGTTGTTGCCCTTTGTTAAGGGGAAGTAGGCTAAAGGTAGCCGCAGATATCTACCTGTGGATTCAAAATTTAAAATTCAAAGTAGGACAGTCGCCTGCCTGTGCGTGTCCGCATGCAGACAGGTCTCGCCTGTTTTGAAAGGTGAAATTGCTCGGACAGCCAGGACGGCTGTCCTGCCATGATTTGAGCATCTTACCAAGCAGGAGTCGCTCAATTTGGGAATTAATCTTAAATAAAGAGAAAGCTGAAAGGGCTTTATGAAAACAAGATTAATTGTTATAGTCTGCCTTTTGTCTGTCGGTTTTATTGCCGTCATTTGCAAGCTATCATATATTATGCTTATTAACCACCAATGGTATGCTGAAAAGGCAAGAATGCAGCAGGTCAAAACAGAAAATATGCCCACAAAAAGGGGATTGATTCTCGATAGAAAAGGACGTGAGCTTGCAATTAATCTTGATATGGGATCAATAATATGCAATCCAGCAGAGATCCCAGAATCCGAAGCCCAAAAAGTCGCAGCAATGTTATCCAGTATTACAGGCAAAGATACCAGAACAATATTGACTAAACTCAATTCAGATTCAAGATTCTGCTGGATAGACAGAAAAGTATCGCCTCAAGTTGCTGAGAGAATCAAGAATTCAAAAATAAAAGGCATAGCCCTCACTAGTGAAGTCAAAAGGGTTTATCCTAAAAGAAGTCTGGCTTCAAACATTATTGGCTTTGTAGATATTGATAATAAAGGCATCGAAGGGCTCGAAAAGATGTATGACAAAGAACTTACAGCCCCTACTGAAAAAATAATTGCATATAAAGATGCAAAGGGGAATTTACTTTCAAAAGGAGAAATGAGGGAGATAAAAGGCAACAATATCTTATTAACTATTGATGAAGGGTTGCAATATATATTAGAGAAAAATTTAGATGAGGCTGTTAAGCATTGGAAGGCTTCTTATGCAACAGCGATAATGATGGACCCATTTACGGGTGAGATAATGGCAATGGCAAATAGTCCTTCTTTTGATCTTAATAATCCAGGGATGATAAAAGACAAAAAGATAATAAAGAATCGGGGAATAACAGATTGCTATGAACCAGGCTCAACCTTTAAAATAATAGTCGGCGCTGCTGCATTGGAGGAAGGATTAGTAAAGCCCAATGCAAGATATGACTGTTCTGCGGGATATATTGAGGTTGGAGGCAGAAGAATAAAGGATGCACACAGACAAGGTGTGCTCACTTTTCAGGAGGTAATACAAAAATCTTCTAATGTCGGGACCATAAAAATAGGCTTATCTCTTGGGAAAGAAAGGCTTTACGAGTATGCTAAAAGATTTGGATTTGGGGAAAAAACTGGGATAGATATTGCTGGTGAGGTTTCTGGATTGGTTAGACCGCCTGAAAAATGGTCGGGAATATCAATCGGTTCATTTTCAATCGGACAAGAGATATCTGCCACTCCTCTTCAGATATTAAGGGCATATGCTGTAATCGCCAATGGTGGACTGCTCGTAAAACCTTATCTCTTATCGGAAATACAATCTCCCGATGGTGCCACTATTTATAAAACAATTCCTGTGGCAAGGAGGGTTTTGTCAGAAAAAACTGCAAAGAATTTCAATATGATATTGACGACAGTGACCGAGGTTGGTGGAACTGCAAAAGAGGCATCTATTGAAGGTAATCAGGTTGCTGGCAAGACAGGTACAGCTCAAAAATATGACCCTCTTACAAAGAGATATTCCAAATCTAACTATGTGAGCTCTTTTGTAGGCTTTGTGCCTGCAGATAAACCAAGATTAGCTCTGATAGTAGTAGTTCATGACCCAAGAGGACATATTTATGGAGGCATTGTTGCAGCCCCAGTTTTCAGGAAAATTGTAGGTGACGCACTCTCCTATCTGGATGTGCCGCCTGACGACCTTAAAAATAAGAATATTCTGGTTACATCGAGATGAAAATAGACAAGATTATCAATAATGATTATAAATTAGCAAAGGATAATAAAATAGAAATAACTGGCATCGCCTACGACTCAAGAATGGTGAAGCCAGGTAACTTGTTTGTGGCTATCGTAGGCGAAAACTTTGATGGTCATAAGTTTATAGAAGACGCAATAAAAAAAGGGGCTGCATCTGTAGTGTATGAGCATGAGAAATATGATGCCGCCCTAATAACTAAATATCCTGAAATTGCATGGATTGAGGCAATAAACAGCAGGGTCGTTCTTGCTAAATTATCATCAAGGTTTTATGAAAATCCATCGTCTAAGCTAACCCTAATTGGCATAACTGGGACAAATGGGAAAACGACTACCTCATATATTATTAAGCATATATTGGAAAGTTCCGGAAATGAAGCAGGTTTGATAGGCACAATCGGATATTTGATTAAAGATAAATTTTATGATGCAATCCATACTACGCCTGAAGCTCCTGATTTTCAATCTTATCTTCGTAAGATGGTAGATGAGGGCTGCAAGTATGTAATCTCAGAGGTATCCTCCCATGCCCTTTCTCAAAAAAGGGTAGATTTTTCAAGTTTTAAGATAGCTATATTTACCAATCTGACACAGGATCATTTAGATTTTCATAAAACTATGGAAGCCTATTATCAAGCAAAAAAGAGGCTCTTCACAGAGCTTCTTATGGAAGGTGGATTTGCTGTGATAAATATTGATGATATTTATGGCCAGAGGCTGCTACAAGAACTCAAAATGGCAAGGGGCAATTCTATCGAGTATTTGACTGTAGGAATTAAAAATCCTGAGGCAGATCTAAGAGCTTTAAATATAGATATTTCATTCAAAGATATTTCTTTTGAACTATCCTCTAAACGGATGGCAGGAGATGGCTTAAGGAGAAAAATCCATTCAAAAATTCTTGGGATTCCCAATGTTTATAACCTTCTATCAGGAATTGGGGTTGGTTTGTATCTTGGATTGCCTCTACATTCAATTAAAAATGCTATATCAGAATTCAAGGCAGTTGAAGGTAGATTTCAAAGAATAGATGCAGGACAAGATTTTCTTGCTATTGTTGATTATGCTCATACTGATGACGCCCTTGCTGGGATTCTTCATACAGCACAAGAGTTAATTAAGATCGAGGCTAAGAAGTCTGCCTGTCAGCCAACAAATTCGCAATCAAATAATAAAAAAATCATAACTGTATTTGGGTGCGGCGGCAATAGAGACAGAACAAAGCGTCCAAAGATGGCACAAGTAGCAACAGAACTCAGTGATTATGTAATAATGACCACAGATAATCCAAGATTTGAAGAGCCTATGGATATTATCAGAGACATGGAAAAAGGTGCAATCAAAAGTAATTATACAATAATTCCCAATCGCAAACTCGCAATCCAGATGGCTGTTGCAATGGCATCAAAAGGAGATATCGTCATATTGGCTGGGAAGGGGCATGAGAGCTATCAGGAAATAAGCGGCATAAGAAATCACTTCAGCGATAAATCTGAGATAGAAAATGCTATAAAAATGAGAAAAGGTCTTTAATATGCCTCAATTTCTTAACACTAAAGATATTATCAATGCAGTAAATGGAGCGATAGTAAACGGCTCTGCTGAATCATTTTCAGGAATTTCAATTGATTCAAGAACTATAAAAGATGGAGAACTATTTGTTGCCCTGAAGGGTGATAACCATGATGGACACGACTTTGTCAGGAATTCTCTTGAAAAAGGAAAGGGTGCAGTAGTCAGAAAAGATTGGCATGATAGTCTTGCTGTGCCAATTAGTAACAAGATATTCATAAAAGTAGATGATACTTTAAAAGCACTACAAGATATGGCAGCATTCATAAGAGACAGGTTTGATGGTCATGTTTTTGCAGTTGTAGGCAGCAATGGAAAGACAACCACAAAAGAGCTTCTTTCATCTATTTTTGAAACAAGATGGGATGTTTTGAAGACAACTGGAAATTATAATAATCATATTGGGATGCCTTTATGCATTTGCCGTTTAGATGCTCATCATCAGGCTATGTTATTGGAAATGGGGGCTAACAGACCCGATGATATAAACAGTCTTTGCAAGATTGCCCGTCCTGATACTGCCGTAATTACAAATATTGGTTATGAACATCTTGAAGGGTTTGGTTCAATTGAGATGGTAAGGGAGTCTGAACTGGAGATATTGCCTTATGTTAAAAAACTTATTGCAAATATTGATGATGAATTTCTTATGGACGGAGTCTATAAGAAATTTACGGGTGACCTTGTAACATTCGGCATTCAATCATCTTCAGCCGATATAACTGCAAGAGATATTAATCTTGGGTTGACCAATTCCACTTTCTACCTTGATGCTTTTGGCTCATCAATCTTCATAAAATCAAGGCTTTCAGGTCTTTTCAATGTTTACAATTGCATCGCTGCGGCATCTGTGGCATTAACATCAGGGTTTAATCTTGAGGAGATAAAAAAGGGCATAGAGTCATTTGATGGCGTCAAGCTTAGGTTTGAGCTAAAAAAACACAAAGGGGTTACCTTCATAAATGATGTTTATAATGCTAACCCCTCATCAATGGAATCTTCTATTATAGAGTTAGTTAGGGTTTTTAATTCCCCTAATCAAAATGATAATGGGTATAAAAGGACTATAGTTGTGCTTGGAGATATGCTCGAACTTGGTGATTATGCTGTTACCGCTCATAAAAATATAGGCAGGAGGCTTTCAGAATTGAAGATTGATATATTCATTGGTGTAGGGCAGATGATGACAGAAGCCCTATCCTCTTTTACAGGCAATGCAATACATGCAGAAAACTCCTTGATTGCAGGGGAGAGGCTTTCTACAATGCTTAGAAAAGGTGATGTAGTTCTAATAAAAGGTTCTCGTGGCATGAGGATGGAAAATGTTCTCGGTGTCATAGAAAGGCTTGCTTAATTATGTTTTATGAGTTTTTGTATGATTTACATATATATTTTTCACCGTTTAATGTCTTTAAATATATAACATTTAGGACATCTCTTGCTATTTTCACTGCCCTTTTTGCGACATTTATTATTGCGCCTTATATTATTAAATGGCTGCAAAGAATAAGTATGACCCAACAAATAAGAGATGATGGTCCTAAGAATCATTATTCTAAGGCTGGTACCCCTACAATGGGTGGTATTATAATACTGCTTGCTATTTCAATATCTATGGCTATGTGGGGTAATTTCAGTAATATATATATATGTCTAATAATGTTTTCTCTTATCGCATTCGGTATAGTAGGTTTTATAGATGACTATTTAAAGGTAATTAAAAAAAACTCTAATGGTCTGCGAGCAAAATACAAATTTACTGCCCAAAGTATAATCGCTTTTGCTATCTGCGGTTTTTTATATTTAGCCCCTACAGACCCTTATAGCACTGTTTTAAGCGTACCTTTTTTCAAGAAATGGCTTTTTGATCTTGGAATCTTTTATATTTTCTTTGCGGTTTTCGTTATTGTTGGAGCATCCAATGCGGTAAATCTGACAGATGGCATAGACGGACTTGCCATAGGCCTTGTAGCTATTGCTACGCTAACTTATGCAGCATTTGTATATATTTCAGGGCATGCTGTGTTTGCAAGATACCTGCAAGTGCTTTACCTTCCCGGAGTTGGGGAATTGGCAGTTTTTTGTGGAGCAATGCTGGGAGCATCATTAGGCTTTTTATGGTATAACTCCCATCCAGCAGAGGTTTTTATGGGTGATATAGGGGCATTAAGCCTAGGAGGGGCTCTTGGAACTTTAGCGGTAATGACCAAGCACGAGATTGTTCTCGCAGTGGTAGGCGGTATCTTTGTAATCGAGACTATCTCAGTGGTTATACAAGTTCTATATTACAAATGCACTAAAAAGAGAATATTTAAGATGGCTCCGCTTCACCACCATTTTGAGATCAAGGGGTGGAAAGAGCCTAAGATTATAGTTAGGTTCTGGATAATAGGGATTATTTTGGCATTAATTAGTCTTTCAACATTAAAACTGAGGTGAAATATGCAAATAATCAGGGATTTTTCATATCCCATTGTTAATAATACATGCGGGAAATGTTTTACTAAAGTCTCAATGCCTCTACAGCGATATAAAATATCTTATGAAAAAAATGATATTTTCTTTTCAAAAACATACTCTTTTATATCAAAAATTATACTCTCCATCTTTTTTTATATACTCTTTTTTACTTCAAATATATATGCGAATGATATCAGTTCAAGGGCTGTGGTAGTGATCGACAGCAATACAGAAAGGGTTCTTTATGCAAAAAACCCGCATCTGAGACTACCTCCCGCTAGCACTACAAAGTTGGTTACAGCTATGGTTGCAATTGATAGACTAAGCTTGAATTCGATAGTAACTATAAGTGAAAAAGCAGCCAAGACTCAATCCGTAACTCCAAGGTTAATTGCAGGAGAAAGCTACACAATGAAAGACCTCTTAAATCTTTCATTGATGAGATCGGTAAACGGTGCCGCAGTTGCAATGGCAGAAGCAGTTGCAGGCAGCGAAAGTGCCTTTGTAAGATTAATGAATGAAAAAGTTGAGTCGCTGGGACTACAAAATACAAGGTTTACCAATTCATCAGGACTACCGGGCAATGGTCAGTATATTACAGCTTATGATCTATCATTGGTGATGAAAGCATCGCTTAACTACCCCGTGATACGGGAGATTATAAATACAAGAACAAAAGATGTCTCAAGTATAAATGGCAGGCAGTTTTTGGTAAAAAATACAAATTATATGCTTTGGAAAGATGACAATCAATTGGGAGGCAAGACAGGCTATACAAGGGCGGCTGGACATTGTCTGGTATGCGCTGCAAATAAAGGTGATACTACTATGATAGTAGCTATTTTAGGTGAATCGGCAAGGGATGAGCTATGGCAGAATTCATTTGCCCTTTTTGCAAAGGGAGAAGACATCCTTCGTCTGAAGGCAGAGCCTGTTATTTATTTTTCGGATATTAAATCAAGGGATGTTGTGCCTGCATCATATAAAAAGAAAGATGTCTCAATTAAAAAGAAAAAAGCAACTAGCAAATTGAAAAATAAACCAAAGAAGTCTAAGAAAACAGAAATAAAATCCTCTCAGAAGAATAAAAAAAAGAGAATAACAAAACCACGTAGGCAAACATAAAAAAGGAATTTTAAGGTTATGATCGATTTTAAAGGAAAGAGGGTTATTATAGTAGGACTTGCGAGAAGCGGAGTAGGGGCTGCAAATCTTTTGTCAGAAGTCGGAGCTATTGTTACCGTTACGGATATTAAACAGCCACAAGAGCTTGAGACCTATCTTAAGGGTCTAAACACCAATATCAGATGTGAATTAGGCGGACATCCTCAAACATTGTTTGAAGATGCTGACCTTATCGTTATCAGTCCAGGTGTTGCAGCAGATATAAAACCACTCGAAAATGCTTATAAAAAAGGAATCAAGATTATCGGGGAGCTTGAACTCGCATATAATATTATTCACAAAACCTCTGAATTGCATAATCATACCCCCTGTTTTCTTGCTGTTACTGGGACAAATGGTAAATCAACGACCACATCATTGCTTTATTACATTACCCATGTCGAAGGCCTTAGAACAATCATTGGAGGCAACATAGGGAATGCCCTTACAGAAGAGATATATAAAAAAATTAAATCCAGTGATACCGATATATATAAAACCGATTATTTTATAATCGAGGTTTCAAGCTTCCAACTCGAAACTATTCTGGATTTCAAACCCTATGGTTCAGCGATACTTAACATAACCCCTGACCATCTAGACCGTTATGATTCCATGTCTAAATATATAGATGCAAAATGTAAGATATTTATGAATCAAGAAGAAACCGATTTTATAGTTCTCAATGCTGATGATGAATTAACAAAGGAAATATTGTTAAGAATAAAGTCTCAGGCAGATAGCAGTAAGTCAATCCCGACAATATTCTACTTCAGCAGAAAAACGAAAGTAGAAGGAGCCTACTATGATGATAGCAATAAAAAGATTTTCTTCAACCTTCCTAAATACAAGATTGACTCCTTGAAGCAAAAAATTCAGAACATTTCAGAAAATTTTTTCCTTGAACCTAACCTTTTCAAGATAAAGGGCGTCCACAATATCGAAAATGCAATGGCTGCCTCTCTGATGGCATTGTTGTCAGGATGCAGCCCGGAGACAATATCTAATACATTGAGGCTTTTCCCAGGATTAGAACACAGACTTGAATTTGTCAGAGAGCTTAATGGTGCAATATTTATTAATGATTCTAAAGGAACCAATGTTGGTGCTGTTATAAAATCTCTTGAGAGCTTTGATAAACCTGTAATACTTATAGCAGGGGGGAGGGATAAACACGGAGATTTCACCTTGCTTAAAACATTGATAAAAGATAAGGTGAAAGCCCTTATCTTAATCGGAGAGGCAAAGGATAAAATCAATAAAGCAATTGGACATCTGACACATACAATCATTGAGAATGATCTGAGAGATGCAGTGATTAAGGCAAATTCAATCGCTTCTTCTGGTGATGTTATACTCTTATCGCCTGCCTGTGCCAGTTTTGATATGTTCAGGGATTTTGAGGATAGAGGAAGACAATTTAAAAAGATGGTTATGGAACTATGAATGGACAGTGTGATAGGCAGATACTTTTTATAGTTTTTGCCCTTGTAATTATTGGGCTATTGGCAGTTTATAGCTCAACATCTGTAATTACGCCTGAGCTTGCAGAAAAACAGAATGGTAAGGCAGTTCAATTCTTTTTTCTCAAAAAACAACTATACGCTCTGTTCTTAGGGGTTTTGCTTTTGTTATTATTATCTAGAGTAAACCTCCGAATTCTTAAGATTTGTGCCTTGCCTGTTCTTGTTATATCTCTAATAGTGCTTCTTCTGGTTTTTACTAGTCTTGGCATATCTGTTAAGGGCGCAACAAGATGGATAAACTTAACACTTTTTTCTTTTCAGCCATCAGAACTTGTAAAACTTGCTATGATACTTTTTCTTGCATGGTATATGAGCAGAGAGGCTTTCAAAAAGGATAATTTTATCTATTTTATCATCCCAATCGGCATAATGGGTATTTTTCAGGTTATTTTTTTAATGCAGCCCGATTTTGGTGCATCTATTAGCCTTGCAATTTTGACAATCTCCATGCTTTTGCTTGGTGGAGTGAGACTAAGATTTATAGGCGGTGTAAGTTTTATTGCTCTAATAGCTTTCACTGCCTTGCTTATTAGTGAACCTTACAGGCTAAGAAGAGTGACTGCATTCATAGATCCATGGGAAGATCCTCTTAGAAGCGGCTTTCAGCTTATACAATCTTATATAGCTTTAGGCAGCGGAGGCTTGACAGGCGTCGGAATAGGAGAAAGCAAACAGAAATTAGCCTTTCTCCCAGAGGTTCATACAGACTTTATTTTTTCTTTAATAGGAGAAGAAGCGGGTTTTTTTGGAGCTTCGATTGTAATTATTCTCTTCTGCCTCTTATTTTATAGAGGCATTCTTATAGCATCAAAGATGAAAGATCCTTTTGCCTATTATATTGCCTGCGGTACGGTTTTGATGATAACAATTCAAGCAATAATCAATTTTAGTGTTGTAACCGGACTTGCCCCCACGAAAGGACTTCCTTTGCCATTTGTAAGTTATGGCGGGTCTTCTCTATTAATCAGCATGATGGCTATTGGATTGCTGATAAATGTCTCAAGGTATCAGGAAAGCAATGCTTTATCGCAGGCAGAAAAAATAATAGATGATAAAACTTTAGTAAATAGAGTTAACCACGCCAAAAATATACGGAATTGGCAGAGAGGGCTTGGATACACCAGATGCAAGGCTATCCTCTGTGATCAGGAATTATTCAAGAAAACATTATGAAACATTTATGTCTCACAGAGACTCAAAGGGAAATGAAAATGTCCCTCCTGTCATACCCGCGAAGCTTGTCCCTGCAGGTCTTAAGCAGGGAGCGGATATCCAGAAAGCAAAGTAACTGAATTCCCGTTTTCATGGGAATGATGAATTAGAGGTATTTTCAGATGAGAGTTATAATTGCAGGGGGGGGCACTGGCGGG
>DYHD01000030.1 GCA_020724365.1 Thermodesulfovibrio yellowstonii
TTTTATGTCCTTTTCATAAATCTTCCTGCTTTTTCATGAAACTTTTGACATTACCTTTATATCAGTATTGTCAAAATTAACCACAGAGAACACAGAGAAAATACTAAATATTAATAAGTTAAGAGGAATTCTGTTTCATCCCCTCTGTGACCTCTAAATTATTAATCGTTTTATTCCGTTATACCTTTTAATGGGAATTCTTTCGGAGCAAGAGAAACTTGAGAGTTCACAGAGTTTTTAAACCTTAAAATTCTTTTCTCTGTGCCCTCTGTGGTTTCATATCTTTCTTTCTTTTTTCATAAAACTATTGACATTACCCCTTTAAAAGTATTGTCAAAAGTTTTAAACAAAAAGCTGTAAAACCTCTGCTTATCAATATATTGTTTCAAACCTGCCTGTGCGTTGCACGCAGACAGGTGGCAATCTCATGGTAAAACGGGGTCGTAATCATTCTATATTGTTGTTGAGCAAAGAGTATGCCTTTGATAATAATTTTATATAATTAAGTATTTTCAAGAATTTACAGTAAAGGGGGATTTGAAAGCTATGACAATTTTGTCCTTTTTGGGACAATTAAACAAGCTTAATTGTCCTTTTTGGGACAATTAGCAGGAAAGGATGTAAACCAAAAAATGCGACTAAAGGAATTTATTGAAGGGGGGGTATCCTCAGATACCCCGAAAGTTTGTTTTATGCTTGAATAGATTTGTTTAGCATTTTGTAAATCCGCATGTATAACACTTGGCGCATCCTTCTTCATGCTGAATGGAACTGCCGCACTCAGGGCAGGCGCCTAAGGGCAATGTTTTATCATATGTAGATTTATGTTTACCATTGTCAAAAGGGGCTTTAGTAGATAATGGCTGATATTTTTCCAGTGCTTTGGCTATAGCATCGGAGCAAGAGAGTATTCTACCGCTTTCGTGCCAGGTAGGTTGATGGCATGATATTCCCATGAGTTGTTTTATAAGCTCTTCTGGCTCAACATTTGACCTGAGAGAGAGCGAAATTAGTCTTCCGATAGCCTCTGCCTGACTTGATGCACATCCACCAGCTTTACCTATATTAGTGAATACTTCAAATGGCTTGCCTTCGGTATCTTCATTAATTGTTACATAAAGATTTCCGCAGCCTGTCTTCATGAGCGTCGTGGTGCCTTTAATTACAGAAGGACGTTTTTTAGGAATAATCTTCTGAAATGTAATGTCTGACTGTGCTTTTTCTTCTTTCTTTTTTACATTAGATATTACTTGCTCTTCTCTTGAGCCATCGCGATAAACTGTAACACCCTTGCAGGATAGTTTATATGCTAAAAGATATACCTCTTTAACATCTTTTTTTGTGGCGATATTTTTGAAGTTGACGGTCTTTGATACTGCATTATCAGTATATTTTTGGAAAGCAGCCTGCATTCTTATATGGTCTGCTGGTGATATATCATGAGATGTAGCAAATATCCTTCTCATTTCAGCAGGAAGTTCTTCAAAATGCTGTATCGAGCCTTTTTCTGAGAATTTCTCAAGTAGTTCTCGGCTCCACATACCAAGTCTTTTTAATTCTTTCTCAAAATATGGATTTACCTCTATTAATTTTGTGCCTTCCATTACATTCCTAACAAATGCTACAGCAAATAAGGGTTCGATGCCTGAAGAGCATCCTGCAATAATTGATAGTGTGCCTGTTGGAGCTATAGTCGTTAATGTGGCGTTTCTCAATTGAATTTTGTCTTTATATATACTGTGCTGATGGTTTGGAAAAACTCCTCGACTCAGGGCGAGTCTTTGAGATGTATTAATAGCCTCATCATGGATAAACTTCATTATATCCTCAGCAAGCTTTAAGGCATCTTGTGAGTTGTATGGTATCCCCAATTGTATAAGCATATCAGCCCACCCCATAACACCAAGCCCGATCTTCCTGTTTGCTTTTGTCATATCTTCAATCATCTTAAGTGGGTATTTATTGGCGTCTATCACATTATCAAGGAAGTGGACGGACTTGTGAACTGTGTCTCTGAGTAATTCCCAATCAATATCAACAGGCTTATTATCAAAGTATTTGACCATCTTTGCAAGATTAATTGAGCCAAGGTTGCATGACTCAAATGGGAGCAAAGGCTGTTCTCCGCAAGGATTAGTAGATTCTATTTCGCCTATAGAAGGCAGAGGATTGTAGGCATTGATTCTATCGAGAAAAACTATACCTGGCTCTCCGTTTTTCCATGCCTGATTTACTATTGTCTCAAAAACTTCTGTAGCTTTAAGAGAGATTACAACCTTTTTTGTTCGGGGGTTTATAAGTTCATATTCTTTGTCTTCTAAAACAGCTTTCATAAATGACTCAGTTATTCCAACAGAAATGTTGAAATTATTAAGCTTATTGTTATTATCCTTACATGTTATAAACTCAAGTATATCAGGGTGGTCAACCCTTAGAATGCCCATATTGGCTCCCCTTCTTGTGCCGCCTTGCTTAACAGCTTCTGTAGCTGTATCGAATACTGTCATGAAAGAAACAGGTCCAGATGAAACTCCTTTTGTGGAGCCAACCACATCGCCTTTTGGTCTTAACCGTGAAAAACTAAAACCTGTCCCTCCTCCTGATTTATGAATGATAGCAGCATATTTAACACCATCGAAAATAGATTCCATTGAGTCATCCACTTGGATAACAAAGCAGGCTGAAAGCTGCCCAAGTTTTCTACCAGCATTCATTAAAGTAGGGCTATTTGGAAGAAATCTTAATGATGTTATCAAATCGAGAAATTCACTCTCTGTCTGCATCACCTCAAGATTATCCTTTCCGTAAAGCCTTTCTACTGAGGCTATAAATTTAGCTACTCTCTTGAAAAGCTGTTCGGGGGTTTCAACTATATTGCCATTTTCATCCTTTTTTAGATATCTTTTTTGTAGCACCTTGACAGCGTTTTGTGTCAGGTTGAGCTTTAAAGTTGCTTCCATCTTTCCTCCATTTTAAGCTTTAGTTATTTAATTTTTGTTTGCTAACTTAAAAGATATTTAAGTTGCTTCCCTTCTCTTAAGATAGTTTGTTTGATATTAAAAGTTGTTTAGAATTAATCGATTTATGAATTATAGAAGATAAATATACAATCAGCCTGATAATAAAAATCTTTAATCAGAGAAATTGAAACAGCTCTATTTAGTAGTGTCATAAAAATTATACCACAATATATTGAGTTGTCAAGCATAATTTTTAAGTTGTTGAAATGACGAGTTTTTTCTGTATTAGAGATTGCTTCATCTTCGCTTCTTTCAGGGCTAAAGACTCACCTGCTCGCAATGACTCATTTCTATTCTATTGGCAATTTTTAGGCAAAATAAAAGAATTGATTTATTAAGAATTTTTATTACTCAGCTTGCTGTTATAATATTCTGATATGGAATTTAGAATAATAAATTACAAAAACAGTCAGCGTACAGGAGTTATTACTACTTCCAGAGGCGTGATTCATACCCCTGCATTTATGATTGTAGGGACACAGGGGACAGTAAAAGCCATGTCTCCAGATGAACTAAAAGAAATAGGTGCAGAGATAATCCTATGCAATACATATCATCTTTATTTAAGACCCGGACATGAGATAATAGGTCGTCTCGGCGGTCTTCATTCTTTCATTAATTGGAACTTCCCAATCCTGACTGATAGCGGAGGATTCCAGGTATTTAGCCTTTCAAGCTTAAGGAATATCACCGAACAAGGTGTAGAATTCAGATCGCATCTAGATGGTTCTCTTCATTTTATCAGTCCTGAAAAGTCTATGGAAATTCAACTAACCTTAGCCTCAGATATTGCTATGGCATTCGATGAGTGCACTCCTTATCCTGCTGATTATGAGTATGTTCTTAAATCCTCTTCACTTACTAATGATTGGGCAAAAAGATGCAAAGCCTTTCATGAAAAAAATAATATACAAAATCAAGCCCTTTTCGGGATTATTCAAGGTGGAATGTATAAAGACCTTAGGATGATGTGTCTGAATGAACTAACCAGTATTGGATTTGATGGTTATGCCATCGGAGGTTTAAGTGTTGGTGAATCGAAGGAAGAAATGTATGAGATAATAGAATATATAGGTAATAAGATGCCATTTGAATCTCCAAGATACCTAATGGGTGTTGGCGACCTTAGAGATGTCCTAAAAGCTGTAGAGAATGGATTTGATATGTTTGATTGTGTAATGCCAACAAGAAATGCAAGGAACGGAACACTATTCACAAGCACAGGCAAAATCAGCATTAAAAGGACCGAATACAAGGATGATCCCAATCCTTTAGATAGTGAGTGCGGCTGTTATACCTGCAGAAACTATAGCCGAGCTTACTTGAGGCATCTTTTTCTTGCACGGGAGATACTTTCAATGAGGCTTAATACAATTCATAATCTATATTTTTACTTAAATTTTTTCAGGAATATGAGAGAGGCTGCTGAGATAGGCAGATTTAGGGATTTTAAAAATCATTGGGAAGGAATACTTGAACAGGATAGCTGACATTAAGAGGGTTTTGCTTATAACCTTATTTCTAAATTTTTTAGTTTCAGGTATAAAAATATTTTATGGTTATTCGTCCAATTCTCTTGCTATTTTATCTGATGGCTTTCATTCTCTCTTTGATGGTGTATCAAACATTGTTGGTCTTCTTGGTTTATACCTTTCATCACACCCTCCGGATGAGAAGCATCCTTATGGTCACAGAAAATATGAGACACTATTTACGATATTTGTGGGAATGCTTATGTTTGCTACATGTGCTGAAATATTTAAGAGGGTTTATGAGTCGCTCAAAGGCACCCATATAGTTCAAGTGAGTGAGTTCAGCTTTTTACTCATGTTTTGCACAATTATTATAAATTATTTCATAACAAAGTATGAAGTAAGGAAGGGTAAAGAATTAGGTAGTGAATATCTTCTTGCCGACTCTCAGCATACAAGAAGTGATATTTATATATCTATCGGAGTTATAGTAAGCCTTATTATGATGAAGGCAGGTATTGTTTTTGCTGATATCATTACAGGGGTAGTTGTAGGTCTCTTCGTTGCCAGAGCAGGAGTAATTATAATTAAAGAAGCAGCAGAAACCCTTGTGGATAGGACTAAAATAAATAAATCACAAATTAAGGAAGTAGTCAATCAGGTTAAAGGCGTTAGAGATTGTCATGAAGTAAGGACTAGGGGTACAATCAGCCATGTCTTTCTTGATTTACATCTGACTGTTGACCCATCTTTATCTGTTCAAGAGGCTCATGATATTGCCCATCTTGTAGAGATTGAGATTAAAAGAAGATTTCCAGAGGTAGTGGATGTATTGACTCATATTGAACCTTTTAGTCCCTGACAATATAAATATTTGAGCTATTTATCAAAGTTTAGTATTGTCATCATATATTATTTGTTTAAATTATGTTTTTACAAAAAAAATGTACTCAAAATTACCTTCAAGCTAAATATATTTTTTGACTTGTTCCTTCCTGGCAGAAAGATTATGAATGTCAAAAATTAAATATTACTTGACATTACTAATGATACTTGATATATTATGACTAATATATCTTAATTCGAGGTGGTGATGCCTGTGACAACAAAGGATTACTATAAGATTCTTAATGTGAACAAAGACGCAACTCAGGATGATATTAAAAAGGCTTTCAGAAAGTTAGCACGAAAATACCATCCCGACTTAAATCCCGGCGATAAATCGGCTGAGGAGAAGTTCAAAGAGATAAATGATGCTTATGCTATTTTGAGCGATCCTCAGAAGCGAAGTGAATATGATAGCGGCGGTACAACCTTCGAGGGTTTCAAAAATTATAATTTTAAAGAGACATTTGACTTTGGCGATATTTTTGGCGATCTTTTTAGCTCAGAAATCAAAACAGGAGAAACTTATTCAAAGGGAGAAGATATATATGCTGGCATTGAACTCTCCCTTGAAGAGGCTTTCGCTGGGATTACAAAGCCGATTACTTTTACAAGGACTATAAATTGTGATTCCTGCAGTGGAAGCGGGGCTGAGAGCTATAAAGACTGTGATAAATGCAAAGGAACAGGCACAATAAAAGGCTCTAAAGGGTTTTTTAGAATGGCTCAGGTTTGTCCTGAATGTATGGGAACGGGCAAAAAAATCACCTCAATATGTAAGAGGTGCGCTGGTAGAGGGAAAATACTTCATACAGAAACATTAAATGTAAAAATTCCTGCAGGAGTTGACGATGGCTCTGTTGTGAAGTTGAGAGGCAAAGGTAATGACGGCACTGGAGGCGGTCCAAGCGGTGACCTACATCTTGAAGTTACTATTAAACCCCATCATATCTTTAAAAGAAAAGGAGATGATATTCATATACAACTTCCAGTAACTTTCGGAGAAGCTACTCTGGGGGCTAAACTTGAGGTTCCAACAATTGATGGAATAACCATGATGAAATTGCCTGCTGGAACTCAAGGTGGGCAAAGACTGAAGCTTTCAGGGAGAGGTTTTATTTCCCCTAAATCGAAAAAAAGAGGGGATGAATATGTTGAGATTAAGATAATCGTTCCAAAGGATATCACTGAAGATGCTAAAGAAGCCATTAAGGTAATAGAATCTCTCTATAAAGAAAACCCTAGAAAGGAATTTAAATAATGGTACGGAAGAAAGAAGATAAAAAGTTACCTTTATATATGATAAGCGTTGTCTCAAGAATGCTTGAGGTTCATCCACAGACTCTCAGGATGTACGAAAGGGAGGGTTTTATTTGTCCAAAAAGGATGAATAAGCAAAGGCTCTATTCTGAAGAAGATATCGAAAAGCTTAATCTTGTTATTAAATTGACTAAAGAGCTTGGGGTAAATAAGGCAGGAGTTGATATTATCTTAAGAATGCGTAACAGGATTGAGGCATTGCAAGATGAGATGCAGGATATAATGAGATTCGTTGAGGATGATGTAAGAAAAGAGTTTGAGGCAAGGCTAAGAAACTTATTTAAACAAAATCAAGATTAAGTATTAAATAGATTCAAGAGGGAAGATAATGAGATTAGATAAACTAACACAGAAAAGTCAGGAGGCTTTACAAGAGGCTCAACAGCTTGCAGAGCGAAAAGGGAATCAACAGATAGATGTTGAACATTTACTCTATGCGTTGCTGAAAGATGAAGAGGGGATAACCTCTCAAGTTCTAAAGAGGCTTAATGTAAATATAAATAACCTTAAAGATGAGATTGATAAGTCAATAGAAAAGTATCCTAAAGTTACTGGGGCAACACCATTAGGTCAAATATATATCTCCCCAAGACTAAAATCTGTTTTGGAGAAGGCTTATGAAGAGGCAACTCATTTAACAGATGAATATATAAGTGCTGAACATATATTGCTATCAATAATCAATAGTTATGGACCTGCATCTGATATTTTAAAGAAGCATGGTGTTACATCTGACAATATCTTATCAACCATGCGAGAGATAAGAGGGGTGCACAGAGTGACTGACCCAAATCCTGAGGAACAATATCAGGCACTAAAAAAATATGGAAAGGATTTAACAGAACTTGCTAAAAACAGTAAGCTCGACCCTGTTATCGGAAGGGATGAGGAAATAAGAAGAATCATTCAGGTGCTTTCAAGAAGGACTAAGAATAACCCAGTGTTAATAGGGGACCCTGGTGTTGGCAAGACAGCAATAGTTGAAGGACTTGCTCAGAGAATCGTCTCTGGTGATGTTCCTGACAGCCTGAAAGAAAAGAGGCTGATAACTATAGATTTAGCGAGTATTATAGCAGGCTCCAAATTCAGAGGGGAGTTTGAAGAGAGACTTAAAGCCGTTTTAAAAGAGATTGAACAATCCGAAGGGAAAATCATAACATTTATTGATGAACTCCATACCCTTGTTGGGGCGGGAGCGGCGGAGGGCGCTGTTGACGCTTCAAACATGCTAAAACCTGCGTTGGCAAGGGGAGAGTTGAGATGCATAGGTGCAACAACAGTAAATGAATATAGGAAGTATATAGAAAAAGACCCGGCGCTAGAGAGAAGATTTCAACCCATACTCATCAAAGAGCCAATAATTGAAGATACAATATCTATTTTAAGAGGACTTAAAGAACGGTATGAGGTGCATCATGGTGTTAAGATTAAGGATTCCGCTCTTATTGCAGCAGCAGTTCTTTCTGAAAGATATATAACAGATCGTTTTCTGCCTGATAAGGCTATAGACCTAATTGATGAGGCATCTGCAAGATTAAGAATGGAAATTGACAGTATGCCTATGGAATTAGACGAGATCGAAAGAAAGATGAGACAGCTTGAGATTGAGAAAAAGGGTCTTATTAAGGATGATTCAAAAGATGCCTTCGATAAGCTCGAAAAGATAAACCATGAATACGCTGAACTCCAGTCTCAAAGGGATGTGCTCAGATCTCAATGGCTTGCTGAAAAAGAGGTTATACAAAGAATTAGAGAGATAAAGGAACAGTTAGAGAAGACAAAGATAGAATCAGAAATGGCTGAAAGAGATGGCAATCTTGGGAAAGCTGCAGAATTGAGATATGGCAAACTGCCTGATTTGAAAAAGGCGTTAGAGGAAGAAAATAAAGTTTTATCTGAAACACAGGCTAAAAGAAAGATGCTCAAAGAAGAGGTGGATGAGGAAGATATTGCAGAGGTTATATCTAAATGGACTGGGATTCCTGTTTCAAAGATGCTCGAAAGTGAAGTTCAAAAACTAATCCTCATGGAAGATAGGTTGAAAAATAGAGTAGTTGGACAGGATGAAGCAATAGCAGCCGTTTCTAATGCTATAAGAAGATCAAGGGCGGGGCTTCAAGATCCTAACAAGCCAATAGGTTCTTTTATCTTTCTGGGACCGACTGGTGTCGGCAAGACAGAATTAACAAAAGCTCTCGCAGAATTTCTCTTTGATGATGAATCAGCAATGATAAGGATTGATATGTCTGAATATCAAGAACGTCACACTGTGTCAAGACTGATAGGTGCTCCTCCTGGATATGTTGGGTATGAAGAAGGTGGACAACTTACAGAGGCGGTTAGAAGGAGACCATACGCAGTCATACTTTTTGATGAGGTTGAAAAGGCTCATCAAGAGGTCTTCAACCTGCTTTTACAGCTCCTTGATGATGGCAGGTTGACTGATGGTCATGGCAGAACAGTGGATTTCAGAAATACCGTAGTCATCCTAACATCAAATATTGGGAGCATTCATATTCAGGAGATCTTAGAGGAAAGAATAAAGAGAAAATTTGTCCACTGGTCAGAAACTAATGATAAAGAATTAAAGCAAAAAGTGATGGACGATCTGAGGTCTTTTTTCAGACCTGAGTTTCTGAATCGAATTGATGAGATAATCATATTTAATCCTCTCAGTGAGGATTTATTGAAACAAGTAGTTCATATTCAGGTTGATAGGATGAAAAAATACCTCAAAGAAAAGAAGCTCGATATAGTTCTGACTGAGCGGGCTGTTGATTACATTGCACAAATCGGATATGATCCAGTTTACGGAGCAAGACCGCTTAAAAGGGCTATTCAAAAGGAGATAATAAATCCACTTGCCCTGAAGATTTTAAACAAGACATTCCCTGAAGGTATAAGTATAGAGGTTGATTATTCGAGTGATGGTATCGTTTTTGAAGGAAAAAAAGAATAATTGCTTAACTCTCAAACATAGAGCCTTTGGCTCTCTTAACTCAATAAATTAAAGCTAATTTATCCAGGTTTTTTAATCTGGGAGGAGGCTCAATATGTCAATTATAAAATGGTCAGCAACAAAGGAATTAGACGATATGAAAAGGGAGATGGACAAGCTCTTTGAAGAGTTTTTCTCACCTGTTTTGCAAAGAAGAATGGGGTATTTAAAACCTAAATCAGAAGTAATTACACCTATCGTCGAGATGTATGATAGAGTGGCTGATGTCGTTGTAAGAGTGGATTTGCCGGGTGTAAATAAGGATGATGTTGAAATCTCTGTATTGAATGATGCCCTAACCATCAAAGGTGAGTATAGAAAAACTGAGGATATAAAGGATGAAAGCTATTATCTCAAAGAAAGGCTCTATGGTAGTTTTTCAAGGAGCATATTATTGCCACCTGATGTGGATATAGAGAAGGTTAGCGCTGTGATGAGAAACGGTGTTTTAGAGATAGTTTTTGCTAAAAAAGAGGAGGCAAAGGCTAAAGAGAGAAAGATAGAGGTTAAATAGATAATTCGAGGGCGGGTTCAAGCATATATACTTGAACCCGCATAAATTATTTCAAATTTTTAGACCTTCTCGAAATTGTCTTTAGAAGCTCCACAAACTGGGCATGACCAATCTGCTGGAATATTCTCAAAAGCCGTTCCTGCAGCTACTCCTGAATCAGGGTCGCCCTGAACTGGGTCATAAATATAACCGCAAATATTACATTTCCATTTTTCCATAATTATAATTCCTCCTTATCATTAAGAAGATAGATTCCGCATAAATTACGGATTTGAGGCTTTTAATATCTTAATCCGAGGGTTAACTCAATACTAACCTAAATCTTTAGCATTGTCAATAGGTTCCATTTTTACCTTGGATATTCTAGGTCCAACCATTTCGATTACCCTTAGTCTCATTTTTTCTATAATTACAAAATCCCCGCTCTTTGGTATCCGCTGCAATTGCGTAACGATAAAACCTCCTAATGTCTCATATTCTGGCGATTCGGGTATACTTATATTATAATCATCCTGAAGGTCTCTGATGCTTGTGGATGCATCTATAATAAATATGCCATCAGAAAGTTGAGTGACGGGGCTCTCTGTGTCGTGCTCATCTCTAATCTCCCCTACTATCTCCTCGATAAGATCTTCAAGTGTCACAAGTCCGGTTACAGCCCCGTATTCATCAATTACTATTGCCATATGAACCGTTTTCTTCTGCATTTCCCTCAGAAGAATGCTGATCTTCATAGTTTCAGGGATGAATAAAGGCATTCTTGTAGCTTTGCGGATATCAATACTGTCCTTACCAGCTTTGGTTAGGATACCAAAAAATTCCTTCGCATATAATATACCGCGGATATCATTAATATCCTTGCCTACAAGAGGATATCTGGAGAACTTCTCCTCTGAGATGATAGAAATTATTTCATCAACAGGCATATTAGTCTTTATGGTCACCATTTTTGTGGAAGGAATCATTACTTCCTTAACAGAGGTATCTGTAAACTCAAAAACCCCGTGTATCAACTCCTTTTCATCAGGCTCAAATACTCCCTGCTGTCTGCCTTCCTCCAGAAGAATCTTAACCTCTTCTTCTGAAACATACTCTCTTCTGGTAAATGCCTTTTTTCCAAATGGTTTAAGCAATATATTCGTGCTTATAGTTAATACGCTAACGAATATACTTGCCAATTTAGAAAATTTTTCAATGAAAGGCGAAATTGTAAGGCTAATCCTTTCAGGATTAGAAAGAGCCAATGACTTTGGGATCAACTCGCCAAACACAAGACTGAAATAAGTAATGAAGAGGACAACAATACCTATCGCTATTGCCTCGCTCGATGCAGAAATAAAAGATACAGGCACTGTTTGGAGAACGGGTTTGATTGTTTCCACAGCGGCAGCACCGCCTATCGCAGAGGCAAGCGCTCCCGCCGTAGTGACGCCTATTTGGATCGTGGCAAGAAACTTGTCAGGCTGCTCTCTTAATCTATGCAAAGATTCAGCATTCCTGATACCATCTCCCATTAGTTTTTTTATACGGCTTCTTCGAGTAGTTACAACTGCGATTTCTGATGCCGCAAAAATGCCGTTTACAAAAATGAAAACGAAGATTAAAATTATCTCAAGCCACATTATTTAGTTTTCTAATAACCTCCACACCCATTTGCGTAGTTGAAGCGGCATTGGAGCTATTCGAAGGCTTCAAGTCATAGGTAAGATAAACGCCTTCTTGTATAACCTCGGCAATTGCCTTTTCAAGCCTTTCCGCTGCTTGATTTTCGCCCAGATGCCTTAGCATCATCACGCCTGACAGCGTCATTGCAATTGGGTTCATTTTATTGAGACCTTTATACTTTGGAGCACTCCCATGGGTTGCTTCAAATACAGCGAATTGTTCGCCTAAATTAGCTCCTGGTGCAAGCCCAAGCCCACCAATTAATCCTGCAGCAAGGTCGGAAACTATATCTCCATACAGGTTAGGCAAAACCAAGACATCATAGAGTTCAGGTTTTTGAACAAGCTGCATACACATATTATCAATAATTCTATCCTCAAATTCTATATCAGGATATTTATTTGCCACACCTCTAGCAACCTCTAAAAATAATCCGTCTGAATGCTTCATTATATTGGCTTTATGAACGGCTGTTACCTTCCTTCTGTTATGTTTTCTGGCATAATCAAAGGCAAATGTGACGATTCTCTCTGTCCCGTAAACTGATATAGGCTTAAGGCTTATGCCAGAATCAATTCTTATAGACTTTCTGGTTTTAGAATTTATAAAATTGATTAGCTCTAATGTCTCAGCTTTACCCCGCTCAAATTCTATTCCTGCATAAAGATCTTCATTGTTTTCTCTTACTATTATAATATCAATATTATCATATTTTAGATCCAAACCTTTAAAGGTCTTGCAAGGTCTCAGGCAGCAGTAAAGGTCTAGTTCCTGTCTTAATGTAACATTGACACTCCTGAACCCCTTGCCAACAGGTGTAGTAACTGGACCTTTAATCGCGACCTTATTTTTTTTGATAGAATCTATAACCCTCTGAGGCAAAGGAGTTCCTTCCTGCACATAGACATCCTCTCCTGCATCCTGAATATCCCATTGAAATTCAACCCCAGTGGCTTCCAAAATGCTTGTAACAACTTCTGTAATCTCTGGTCCAACTCCATCGCCCGGTATGAGAGTAATCTTATGCATTATTATATCTCCTTATGGACAAACTGAGAGTATTTCTCTTGAAATATCAGGATAATTAGCTATAAGCTTTAATTCATCATCAGTCAGAGGTTTTTGGGTGTGCAAGTTAGCATATTGAACAATTTCGAGTATCCTACGGGCTTCATCATCATCGTTAAATTCTATACCGAGTTTGCTATAAACATACCTGAACCCTTTAACTCCGCCATATTCTCCTGTAGTAATAATTCTGCCTGTCTCTGCAAGTTCAGGCTCTCCCCTACCGACATCTTCAGGGTCATATAATTCATAATTTCGCCTGTCTTTTAGGGCTCCATCTGCATGAATACCAGATTCATGGGCAAATGCATTCGCTCCAACTCCTGGCTGATTTATTGGTATTGGAAGATTGAAGGCATATGATGCGTAACGGGCTATTTTCCAGGATTTTTTGAGATCTACATGCTCATCAAGGGGAAGCTTGTCTTTAAGCCCATGTGAAAACTTGAGGGCGAGCATTGTAGAGACAAGATCGCAGTTGCCAGCTCTTTCGCCATAACCATTTATAGTTGTATTTATATAAGCATCAGTTTCTGCCTCTATTGATGCCTGTGCTCCCGTTATTGATACAGCTTCTGCCATTCCAAGGTCATTATGACAGTGCATTTCAATATCAAATTTTGTAGCAAGCGCGAGGGTCTTAATTCTTTCATAAATTGTAATAGGGTCATCAGTCCCCAAGGTATCACAATATCTGAACCTGTCAGCACCGCTTTCTTTAGCTGCAAGAATATATTCTATGAGCTTGCTAAGTTCTGTCCTCGAAGCATCTTCAGCATTCATACCAATCGTCTCGGCACCGAAGCTCTTAGCAAGTTTAATAGAGTCTGTGACTGACTTTAGAATATCCTTCCATGTTTTTTTACCCTGAAATTTCCCTTGAAGCATTATATCTGAGGTTGACATTGATAAATTAATATGTTTTAAATCTGGGCAATTATTGAAGGCTATCTCAACATCTTCAGGAACAGCACGACACCAAGCCTCCAGATGGATTCTTTTTATCACCCCAAGTCTTGCAAGTTCTAAATTAGCATTGATATATCTTACTTCATGTTTGATAGTAGGAAACCCGATCTCGCTTTGATAAATCCCCATCTCATCAAGGTAAATATTAAGCATAGTCTTTGATAGTTTGGGCAGAAGAATCCTTGATGTCTGCACCCCATCCCTATTGGTTACATCAATTAAAAATACCTTATTTTTCATAAACCTCCATGATAATCAATTGTTATTAGTTGAACAATTTATTTCTTTTTTATTATCTCTCTTGCAAGGGCAACCTTGCCTGTCCTGACAAATTCTTTGATGCCAACAGGCTTCATCAGCTCTACAAAGGCATCAATCTTCTTATCGTCTCCTGTTATCTCTATTGTATATGCAGTAGGACTTGAGTCAAGTACCCTGCCTCTGAATATCTCAACAATTCTTAAAACCTCTGCTTTATATTCCTGCTTGGGAGATACTTTAATAAGTATCATCTGCCGCTCTACATGATCAATTTCCGTAAGGTCAACCACCTTAATTACATCGATAAGTTTATTGAGTTGCTTTAGAATTTGTTCAATTATCCAATCGTCTCCACTTGTAACAATAACCATTGTGGATATTTGAGGGTCAATTGTTTCACCTACAGAAATGCTCTCAATATTGTACCCTCTTCCGCTGAAAAGCCCTGCAACTCGAGAAAGAACACCAAATTTATTTTCAACATGAATTAATATCGTATGTCTCATATCAGTAATCCTCCTATTTAATAGCTTTCAATTTCTTTTCAGCCTTCTTTTCTCTTTCTAAAAAAAGCATCTCATTTAAAGTAGCACCTGCTGGAACCATTGGAAAAACCTTCTCTTTCCAATCAACAACAAAGTCCATAAAAACAGTTTTTTTGATATTAAAAGCCTCTTTTAGTAAAGGCTCTACCTCGCTTGGTTTTGTAGCCTTAAGCCCCACTGCACCATAAGCTTCGGCAACCTTTACAAAGTCAGGTACTACATTAAGATAGGTGTGGGAATATCTCTCATTAAAAAATAGTTCTTGCCATTGCCTAACCATTCCAAGATACTGATTATTCAGGATAGCAACCTTTACAGGTAGATTGTATATTACAGCAGTTGCCAGCTCCTGAATATTCATCTGTATGCTGCCGTCTCCTGCTATGTCAATAACAAGCTTATCAGGATTGCCTATTTGAGCCCCTATTGCAGCAGGGAAACCGTATCCCATAGTTCCCAACCCTCCTGATGAAAGCAATGTTCTTGGTTTTGTGAATTTATAAAATTGTGCTGTCCACATCTGATTTTGTCCAACCTCAGTGGTAATAATAGCTTCTCCTTTTGTAAGTTCACATATCTTTTCTATAACGAATTGAGGTTTGATAACATCGGGGCTGTCAAAATAAAACATTGGCATTTCTTTCTTCCATTCATTTATTTGTTTAAGCCAAGAATTTCTAACCTCTATCCACTGTTGGTGTGATTGCTCTTTTATTACCTCATTCAAAGACTTAAGAACCTTTTTTACATCTCCAACTATAGGAATATCCACCCTTACATTTTTTCTAATAGAAGTAGGGTCAATATCTATATGTATTATCCTTGCATTAGGTGCAAATCCTTCAATCTTGCCTGTTACCCTATCATCAAATCTCATCCCTATGGCTATTAATAAATCGGAATTCTGTATACTCCTATTAGCATAATATGTTCCGTGCATACCCAGCATGCCAAGAGATAATGAGTGTTCACCTGAAAAGCTTCCAAGCCCCATTAATGTCATTGTTATGGGAATATTCGTAATCTCTACCAACTCCCTTAGCTCATCAGCCGCGTTAGATAGAATGCAGCCACCACCAGCTATTATTACAGGTCTCTTAGACTTTGCAATCTCATTTGCTGCTTTTTCTATCATCCATCTATTACCCTCATATTTTGGATTATAGCTTCTAATAAAAACCTTCTCAGGCCAGATAAAATCAGTCTTGGTAGCGGAAACATCTCTTGGCAAGTCTATCAATACTGGGCCAGGTCTTCCTCCATTGGCTATATAAAAGGCTTCTCTCACCAATTTTGCGACATCTTTTGCATCTTTAATAAGTATATTATATTTTGTGCACGGACGGGTTATACCTACTATATCAGCCTCTTGAAAAGCATCATTACCTATCAACATTGTAGGCACTTGCCCTGTAATAACTATAATGGGTATTGAATCCATATAAGCTGTTGCAAGCCCTGTTACAGTATTCGTAGCTCCTGGCCCTGATGTAACAAGTACAACCCCAGTCTTGCCAGTTGATCTGGCATAACCGTCGGCAGCATGAACAGCCCCCTGTTCATGTCTTGTAAGGATAAGTTTTAAATCTTTATCTTCATGAAGCAGGTCAAATATGCCTAAAACAACCCCCCCAGGATAACCAAAGATATATTCAACGCCCTCTCTTTTTAGACATTCGATTAATATTTCCGCACCTGACATCTTCATCTTTTCTCTCCTTCAGTTAAAGGTGTAAATGTAAAAATACCATAAAATACATAAACTTTTCTATTGTAAACAATTTTTTACTATTTTAATCAATTAATAGATTCTCTACTAAAGGCTTGAAAAATAAAAAGAATTAAATCAATCAGCATTTGCAGACTAAGATAGTCTGAATATAACAATTGATTTTTAATTTACCCAAATTGAGCGATTCTTGCTTGATAAGACGCCCAAACCGTGGTAGGACAGCCGTCCCAGCTGTCTTATGCTACATCATCTTTCAGTACAGGCGAGACACCTGTCCTACCAGTGCCAATGTTTTTTGATATATCCAAATCGGGACTTGGGAATCCTATCTATTATTGCATATTATCATTTTTGAACTGTAAACTATATAACTCTCGATAAGTTTGTGAACTCAAAAAAATCTCGTCATGCGACCCTATCTGCTCTATCTCACCCCTATTCATTACAATTATCCTTGATGCCTTTTTAATAGTTGAAAGCCTATGTGCAATAATTATTGTAGTCCTTGCAGTCATAAGCTTTTCCAGAGCCATTTGAACCTTCTGTTCGGAATCTGAATCGAGAGACGATGTGGCTTCATCTAAAATTAAGATCGAAGGGTTTTTCAGTATTGCTCGGGCGATAGTCAGTCTTTGTTTTTGTCCGCCTGATAACTTCATACCGCGCTCACCGATTATAGTATCATAACCTTCAGGTAATTCTATTATAAATTCATGGGCAAAAGCTGCCTTTGCGGCTGCTATTATTTCGTGATCTGAGGCATCAAGTTTTCCACATAATATATTAGCTCTTATAGTATCATTGAAAAGAACCAGATCCTGTGAGACCATCCCAATATTATGTCTGACCGATTTAAGGGACAAATCATTTATATTTATGCCATCAATTAAAATATTTCCTTCTGTAGGGCTCCAAAAGCCGTCCAAGATATCAACTATAGTGCTTTTGCCAGCTCCGCTTATGCCTACAATAGCAATAATCTCACCTTGTTTAATCTCAAAATTTAGCTCCTTAATAGCATATTCACTTGTTCCTGGATATTTAAAAGAGACATTTTCAAAAACAATGTGACCTTTTAATTGTTTCTCAATGCCTCCTAACCGCTCATTTTCTTCTGAGAAAATTTCTTTTATTCTCTCAATGACTGCTCGCCCTTGCTGAAAATTATTATATACCTTGCTTAATCTTCTAATTGGGGTATATATCATCAAAATTGCTGCTATAAAAGAAAAAAATGAACTCACAGTCATATCATCTGACATAACCAGATAACTGCCATACAATAAGATTATAGCAACTCCTATCCCCCCTAATATTTCAGTCATAAATCTTGAGAATTCATCTATTCTGACCTCTCTCATGGTATTTCTATAATGCTCTGCAAGGGCATTTTCATGTTTTTTGGACATTCTTTCTTCCATATTAAATGCCTTTATAATTTTCATGCAAATAAGGCTCTCATTCAAAATATTTGTAACCTGCGAAATTAATTTTCGAGTTTTCAAACTCGTGCTTTTCATAATTTTCCCTAGCCTGCCAATACTATAACCCATTAATGGAATTACTATGAATGATAAAAGGGCAAGTTCCCATTGTCTGGAAATAGCAACAATTGCAAGGACTATCACGGTAGCCCCTTCGACAAAAAAGTCTTTAATAGTATGAGCTATTATTGAATGTAGTATGCCGAGATCATTTAAGAGCCTTGAGACGACTGAACCGCTTGATGTCCTAGTATAATATGAAATTGGAAGGAGAAGCAGTTTATCGTATATCTCTTTTCTCAATGACCTGACAATCTTGGCACCGATAGAACCCATTAAGTAATTAGTAAGATATGTGAATCCCCCTCTGAAAAGGAATAGAATGATAATTCCAAGAGGTAATAAAATCAGAAGCACCTTAGTCTTATGAATAAAAAAATAATCTAGAGCAGGTTTTACAAGCCATGCAATTGCTCCATTTATACCTGCGAGTGCTGCTCCGCAAATGATTGCAGCAATAAGCCTTAGGAGATGAGGTTTGGATAGCTCATAGAAAATGGCTAAATCTTGAAGGTCGTTTATAGGTCTCTTTTTTGTAAAAATATCATTTATATTCATACGAGAAAAAATAACTTACCTCAAAATGCAGTTATTTTATTATAATGGCGATATTTGCTTTGCCTATAGACTCCTCTCTTTATTTGATATTACATTGTCTGCATATCATACCATAAATGTTGTTCCATCTATTATCAGTTACAAAAAAGATTATGCTTAGGCAGAGGTAAAAATAGGTGTCAGCCTTTGACAGCCTATTGAAAGACTAAGTTTTCACTCCTGCAGGGCGAGTTTAAAAATTTAATACAGAAAAAGTGGTGAATAAAATTGAAACTCAACACAACAAGCTAAAGAAAGAGATTATACGAACTTAATAAACAGCCTATAATCATGGTGAGATTTTATATTTTTTCTTGCCTTCTTCTAAAATATCTTTACCATATATATCATTCGCCACAATGACAGGAAAGTTCTCTACATATAACCTTCTAATAGCCTCAGGTCCAAGGTCTTCATAGGCAACTATTTCAGCAGACTTAATATGCTTTGAAAGGAGAGCTCCTGCCCCACCGGTGGCTATAAAATAAATAGCCTTATGCTTCTGAATTGCCTCTTTAACGGCGGCAGATCTGCCACCTTTCCCAATCATTCCCTTGAGTCCTTTCTCAATCATTAAAGGTGCATATATATCCATTCGCGAACTGGTCGTGGGTCCGGCAGAGCCTATAACTTTGCCTGGTTTGGGAGGGGTTGGTCCTACATAGTAGATTACAGCTCCTTGTATATCGAATGGCAAGGGCTGATTATTTTTTATCAGCTCTAAAAGCCTTTTATGTGCAGCATCTCTTGCAGTATAGATATATCCAGTGATATGAACTATGTCGCCGGCATTGAGAGAAGATATGAGTTCTTCTGTTAATGGAGTGGTGATTATTTTATTCATTAATTTTATAAGATAGCTTCTTTGTGTCTTGCACTATTGCACTGTATATTCACAGCTACAGGCATGCTTGCTATGTGGCATGGATAATACTCAATATTCACCTCAAGGGCGGTAATCCTGCCACCGAGCCCCATGGGACCAATTCCTAATTTATTTATCTCTAATAAAAGTTCCTTCTCTAATTCTGCATATCTATGGTCGCTATTTCTGACACCCAATTTTCTTAAAAGAGCCTTTTTTGAGAGCATTGCACATTTCTCAAAAGTGCCACCTATACCTATCCCGACTATAATTGGAGGGCATGGGTTACCGCCTGCTTTCTCAACAGTTTCTAATACAAAAGCCTTTATCCCATCTAACCCTTCGGCAGGCTTGAGCATCCTAATAGCGCTCATATTTTCACTACCGCCACCTTTTGGAGCAGCAATAATCTTTACTTTATCACCTTTAACCATCTCAAAGTGAAGGATACAGGGTGTATTATCTCCAGTATTTTTTCTATCAAAGACAGGGTCATTAACAATAGATTTTCTAAAATAACCCTCATCATACGCCCTTCTTACCCCTTCATTAACAGCATCGAATATATTTTCTCCGTCAAAGTAAACATTATTACCCCACTCAATAAAAACAACAGAAAAACCGGTATCTTGACATAAAGCAAGACCTTCGCTTTTTGAAATATCTTTATTGTTTAATAGTTGTTGAATTACAGACCTGCCCATTGGCGATTCTTCAACTTTAAGCGAAGACTCAAATGCGTTACATACATCTTCAGGTAATACAGTTACAGCTTCTAAAAAAAGCTCTTTGACGGTATTGATTATTTGCTCAATAGTGAGTAGTTTTTTAAACATATTAATTCTTTTTAATTCTTTAATGATTTCGTTTAAAACAATATTATATTTTTGGAAGCATACAGATTATATAGGAGTAACAATATACAATTATATAGGGGTGGCGATATATACACCACCCCTTTTTTATAAAAAACTGCTTTATCTGCGTTGAGCTAATTGAATTCTAATTGTAGATCTTTCAAGTGCTGCAGTTGCTCGAGCAAAGTCTATTTCTTCAACCTTTTTAAGACGCTCCTCAGCTCTCTTCATAGCTGCCTTAGCCCTTTCTACATCAATATCCGTGGCTTTCTCAGCGCTATCTGCTAAAACGATAACCTTTTCACCAGTAACTTCTACATAACCACTATTGACAAATAAGTATATGGTTTCATTACCTTTCTTGTATGAAAGGATACCTATTTTTAGAGTAGTTATAAAAGGCACATGACCAGCAAGGACGCCAAAATCGCCTTCAGAGCCAGCTGCAGATACTTCATCAACCTCCTCGCTCAGTATCTGACCGTAAGGTGTTACAATTTCTAATACCAATTTATTAGTCATATATTTGGCTCCTGATAATAATAATTTTATCTGCTCCAGCCAAGCTTTCTGGCTTTTTCCTCTACCTCTTCAATTGCTCCTGTCATGTAGAAAGCCTGTTCTGGAACATCATCATACTGACCATTGACAATTGCCTCGAAACCCTTAATAGTGTCTTCAAGTTTAACATATTTACCAGGTGAACCTGTGAAAGTCTCAGCTACATGGAAGGGCTGACTTAAAAATCTTTGTATCTTTCTTGCTCTTGAGACAACGAGCTTATCATCTTCAGACAACTCTTCAATACCAAGAATTGCTATGATATCTTGAAGTTCTTTATATTTTTGTAAGATATTTTGAACCTTTCTGGCTATTAAATAGTGGTGATCACCAACTATTTTAGGATCAAGTATTCTTGATGTTGAATCAAGCGGGTCAACAGCAGGATATATCCCTAACTCTGCTATTTGCCTTGATAGAACGACTGTACCATCAAGATGTGTAAATGCAGTCGCAACGGCGGGGTCTGTAAGGTCATCTGCAGGGACATAAATAGCCTGCATAGAGGTAATTGAACCTTTATTTGTAGTTGTAATTCTCTCCTGTAGATTACCCATATCGGTACCGAGTGTTGGCTGGTAACCGACTGCTGAAGGCATTCTTCCGAGTAGTGCTGAAACTTCAGCTCCAGCTAGGGTATATCTGAATATATTATCAATGAATATTAGGACGTCTTGTCCCTGATCTCTAAAATACTCAGCCGCTGTCAATGCAGTAAGAGCAACTCTTGCCCTAGCTCCGGGGGGTTCATTCATCTGTCCATAAATTAATGCAACATTAGGCAAAACACCAGAATGTTTCATCTCAAGATAAAGGTCATTACCTTCCCTTGTTCTCTCGCCAACGCCTGCAAAAACTGAAACACCACCATGTTTCATTGCGATATTGTGAATCATTTCCATAATAACGACTGTCTTGCCGACACCTGCACCCCCGAACATACCCATTTTTCCGCCTCTAACGAAAGGTATGAGGAGGTCAAAAACCTTAACACCTGTCTCAAACTGCTGTGTTGTTGCTACCTGCTCTGCAAATTCAGGAGCAGCTCTGTGGATAGGCCATGTTTCATCTGCTTTTACAGGCCCGATCTCATCAACTGGCTCGCCAATAACATTTATTATTCTGCCCAAAACAGCTTTTCCAACAGGGACAGCTATCGGCAACCCAGTATCTACTGCCTTCATGCCCCTCACAAGTCCCTCTGTCGGACCCATGGCGATAGTCCTAACCTTATTGTCGCCAAGCTGGACTGCGGTCTCAAGGGTTACTTTGAGTTCAGGAATACCTTTGGCAGGATTACCCGGTTCATCTATCGTTATCGCGTTAAGAATAGCCGGAATCTCCTTATCGAACTCAATATCAACAACCGCACCGATTACCTGGACTACTTTACCTACATTCATTATTTTCCTCCTAAGTCTGAATACTTTACATATTTATTATTGAAAGACTTATTTTTCAAGAGCTTCGACACCACCTACTATATCCATTAGCTCCTTAGTTATGCCAGCCTGCCTTACTTTATTAGCAATCAATGTTACTCGTGTAATCATCTCCTCACAGTTCTTTGAGGCATTTTCCATAGCTGTCATTCTTGCAGCCTCTTCAGATGCCTGTGATTCAAGAAGAGATCTGTAAACTTGTATCTCAACATATTTTGGTAGAAGTCTTTCAAACAGCATCTCTCTAGATGGTTCAAATTCAAATGACACTGATGAAGATGAAGCAGATTGAGTATCATTAATTTCACCAATTGGCAAAAGCTTCAGTGCGATGGGTTTTTGAAGAAGCATTGATTTAAATTCACTAAATATAATGATG
>DYHD01000031.1 GCA_020724365.1 Thermodesulfovibrio yellowstonii
CAGATTGTAAACCTGTGCAATCAGTAATTTTTGTCCAATGTGCTGGAAGCAGAGATGATAACCATCTTCCTTACTGCTCTTATATTTGCTGTATGGCTTCTCTCAAGCAAGTTCACTATTTCAGAGAGCAGGGACAGGACACCAAAGCTTATATTTTTTATATTGATATCAGAACACCCGGAAAATACGAACAATTCTATTGGAAGGTCAAAGAAGACCCGAATGTGGTTTTTATAAAAGGCAAAGTAGCTAAAATTACACAGGATCCTTCTTCTGATGATGTTATAGTTGAGGCTGAAGATATGCTTTCTGGAGAAAAGATACAAACAAAAGCTGAACTAGTTGTTCTTGCAACGGGCATGGAGCCTTCTGGAGCAGGAGCAAAGGTGCCTGGAATTGAATATGCTGATGAAGGCTTTGGAATATCAGGTAAAGGCATCTTTGTAACTGGATGCAGTAAATATCCTTTGGATGTTGCAAAATCTGTTCAAGATGCCACTGGCGCAGCGATGAAGTCGCTTTCTATTAAGATTCATGAAGGGGAGGAAGTCTCGCATGGATAAAAAGTATGGTCTTTATATATGCACTGGTTGTTCAATTGGTGATTCTATAAATGTAGAAAAGACTGCAACAAAGAGCAAGAATGCCCTAAAAATCCCGATTGTAAAATCTCATTTTGCACTATGTGGTAAAGAGGGTGTTGAATTAATCAAATCTGATATTGCTACTGAAGGGGTTAATACTATAATTGTAGCGGCTTGTTCTCCAAGGATTAAGTTTGAGGAATTTAATTTTCCAGGCTGTCTTGTTGAAAGGGTTCCTTTAAGAGAACTTGCGATCTGGATTCAAGAACCCAAGAGCGAAGATTCTCAGCTTGCTGCCGATGACTATATCCGCATGGGAGTGATGAAAGCTCAGAAAGGATTTATCCCCGAACCGTTTCTATTTGAAACATCGAAGGATATACTTGTAATTGGTGGCGGAATTGCTGGTATGTCTGCTGCTTTGGAAATCGCTAATGCAGGCTATACTGCTCATCTTGTGGAGAGAGAAAATGAGCTTGGCGGTTTTATGAACAAGCTATACAAAAAGATTCCTACAACTGGTCAATATAAGGAACCCCTTATCGTTGATACTGAAATAGATAAAACAATCAAAGAAGTAGAAGAAAACCCTAATATAAAGGTTTATAAATCAGCAAAGGTAGAGAAGACCGATGGTATGCCTGGTTCTTTTGATGTTACTATATCTTCCAATGGCAACTCAGAAGTTGTAAAGATTGGCTCTATTGTTCTAACTGCAGGTTGGAGACCTTATGATGCCTCTAAACTTGAACATCTCGGTTATGGGAAATTTAAAGATGTAATAACCAATATAGAACTCGAAGAAATCGCTAAGAAAGGCAATATTGTCAGACCTTCAGACGGAAAAGATGCCCGAAAAGTAGCATTTATACAGTGTGCAGGACAGCGTGACCCAAATCATCTTCAGTATTGTTCTGCAATGTGTTGTGCTACATCATTAAAGCAAGCTAAGTATATAAGACAAAATTCTAATGCCGTTGCAATGATATTTTATAAAGATATTAGAACGCCCGGTAAACTTGAATACTACTACAAAGAGGCACAAAATGATCCAGGTGTAATGCTTACAAAAGGTGATGTAGTCGGAGTTACAGATGCTGGAAATGGCAATATGTTTATTGAACTTGAAGATTCACTTTTTGGGAAAAAGACTAAAGTAGAGGCTGACCTCGTTGTCTTGGCTACTGGAGTAGTTCCTGAAACAGCACTTGATCCTGTATTAAATCTTACATATCGTCAGGGTGCAGGGCTGCCTGACCTTGAATTGTTCAATGGTTTTGCAGATTCTAACTTTATTTGCTTCCAATATGAAACAAGACGCACAGGCATATTTGCAGCAGGTGCTGTCAGACAACCAATGAATGGTACCGAAGCCCAGGAAGACGCAAGGGGTGCTGCATTGAAAGCTATTCAGTGCGTTGAACATATTGTAAAAGGTATGGCAGTCCATCCAAGGGCTTGGGATTTAACATATCCAGACCCAATGATGACTAAATGTACCGCCTGCAAAAGATGCACAGAGGAATGTCCTTTTGGAGCAATAGATGAAGATGAGAAAGGCACTCCTTTTTATAAAATAGGCCGTTGTCGCAGATGCGGCACATGTATGGGAGCTTGCCCAGAAAGAATAGTATCATTCAAAGATTTCAATGTTGATATGATAGGTACAATGATGAAGAATGTTTCGGTTCCTTCCGAAGAGGATGAACCAAGGATTATAGTCCTTGTATGCGAGAATGACGCTTATCCTGCCATTGATACTGTTGCACAAAATCATATAAAAATAAATCCTGCTGTCAGATTTATTCAGCTCAGATGCTTAGGCTCCACTAATCTTGTCTGGGTTGCTGACGCTTTTTCAAGAGGGATAGACGGCTTGCTTCTATTAGGATGTAAGTTTGGTGATAACTATCAATGCCATTTTGCAAAGGGCAGCGAGTTGGCAAATTACAGACTCGGAAAGGTTCAAGAGACATTAGACAGGCTTATGCTCGAGGCAGATAGAGTCCAAATGTTTCAGGTAGCTATTGATGAGTATTCAAAACTGCCAGCTATGATAGATGAATTTGTTGATAGAGTAAAAGAGATTGGTCCAAATCCATATAGAGGTT
Source organism: Thermodesulfovibrio yellowstonii (assembly GCA_020724365.1). Lineage (GTDB taxonomy): Bacteria > Nitrospirota > Thermodesulfovibrionia > Thermodesulfovibrionales > Dissulfurispiraceae > DYHD01. Next base: position 2,696 of record DYHD01000031.1, read on the forward strand.
TTTAGGAGGTGATCTGAATGTCAGAACAGATTATAAGCCCAGATTTAAACTTTGTGAAAGAGGTTATCGCTTCCGGTGGTGAATCTTTAAAGAAGTGCTATCAATGCTCAACGTGCACGGTTGTCTGTGGAATGACACCTGATAAGACACCCTTTCCGAGAAAAGAGATGTTATATGCCCAATGGGGTATGAAAGATAAATTGGTTAGCAATCCTGATATCTGGCTTTGCCATCAATGCAGTGATTGCACAGCATTCTGTCCAAGGGGTGCAAAACCTGGAGAAGTCTTGGGGGCTATCAGAAAAATGACCATCAAGAAATATTCTAAGCCAACAGCTCTTGGAAGTATGGTAAGTGAACCTAAAAGTGCTATTCTTCTTTTTGCTATTCCAACAATAATCTTTCTCATTTTTGTGATGATTCAGGGGCACTTCACAGAGGGAGTACCGAGAGGTGAGGGAGGGATTATTTCATTCTCTAAATTTATGCCACCTATACCTTATATTGACTTCTTGTTTATTCCTCTTGCATCCCTGGTTGTACTATCATTTGTTTTAGGAATAAAGGAATATTGGTCTGATATGTCCAAAAGTTGTGGAAAAGCTAAAGGTGGAGATATAAATAAATCAATTATAGATACTATAGTAGAAATACTTAGCCATAAGAGATTTAAAGAATGCAATGTCACAAAGGATAGAAAAATATCACATCTTCTGGTATTTTATTCATTCATAGGGCTTGCAATAACAACATCTATTGCAGTATTTTATCTTTATTTTCTCAAGTGGGAATCCCCATATCCACAGACCAACATTATTAAGATCATTGGTAATATCAGCGGAATTGCTTTGTTAATAGGAATAAGCATGATTGTATCAAATCGTATTAAAAATAAAGATAAAGCAGGCATGGGTAGCTATTTTGACTGGCTTTTTATAGTGATAGTTTATGGGGTGGGTGCAACAGGAATGTTTGCACAGATATTCAGATTGCTTGATATTGCTATCATCGCATATCCTATGTATTTTGCTCATCTTGTCTTTATTTTTGCTCTTTTCGCATATGCACCTTTTTCTAAAATGGCTCACATGGTTTATAGAACGACAGCAATGGTCTTTGCAAAACATATTGGTCGAGACAAGATTGCCTGATTTAAATGCTTTGATTTAATTGAATTTAATAATCAATTTTGATATACTCTCGTACCGATTGATGAGATATTAAGAGGGTTAGTTCTTGTTCACATATAGATAGCGGGTATATATACATCTCGACTTTAAAATTATCTTTAAAGGGGGTGAAAGATAGTTTAAGGGTTGGTTTTTTATTACAAGAAGTTAGTCTTAAGGGTCTTAGTGGGATGTAATCATTATCATTAAATTACAAAAGGAGGAGACAGTCAAATGAGTATTATTTTAGTCTTCGCTCTTATTGCAGGTGTAATAGGAGTTTTGTATGCACTTATCACAGCTTCATGGGTTATGAAGCAAGATGCCGGAACCGAGAGGATGAAAGAAATCTCGGATGCTATTAAAGAAGGCGCCGAAGCATTTCTTGCACGCGAATATAAGACAGTAGCTATAGTCGCTCTTGTATTATTCGCTTTGCTCTCTGTGTTTCTTGGTATTTGGACAGGCGTAGGATTCCTAATTGGCACAATAGGTTCAGCATTAGCAGGTTATCTTGGAATGATGGTTTGTGTTAGAGCTAATGTTAGGACAGCAGAGGCTGCCAGAAAAGGGTTACAAGCTGCTCTTACCCTTTCATTCAAAGGCGGTGCAGTTACCGGAATGATGGTAGTTGGTCTTGGTCTCTTGGGTATTGTGGTTTACTACGCAATAGTCAAATCAGCAGCTGCCAATATTGATGAGGCATTCCACGCACTTATTGGCTTAGGATTTGGATGCTCGCTGATGAGCGTTTTTGCCCGTATTGCTGGTGGTATTTATACTAAGGCTGCCGATGTGGGAGCTGACCTCGTTGGTAAAGTTGAGGCTGGAATCCCTGAAGATGACCCAAGAAATCCAGCCGTTATCGCTGATAATGTTGGTGACAACGTTGGTGATTGCGCTGGTATGGCTGCGGATTTATATGAAACATATACAGTTACCGTCGTTGCTGCGATGCTGCTTGCAAAGACAGTCTTCGGACCTGAGAGCCTTTGGGTAGAATTCCCATTGTTAATCGGCGGTATCTCAATAATAGCATCGGTTATAGGCACATATTTTGTTAAACTCGGTGCAAAACAGTATATAATGGGAGCGCTTTATAAGGCGTTGGCAGTATCAGGCATTCTTGCTGCAATAGCCTTCTTCTTCGCATCACAGTGGTTCTTAGGGCTTCCAGGAGTTGAACAAAAGTTTACAGCAGCTGGTGTATTTACAACTGCATTAATTGGTTTGATATTGACAGCTCTTATCGTTATGATCACTGAATACTTCACATCTAAAAGCTTCCATCCAGTCAAACACATAGCATCTTCTAGCCAAACTGGACATGCGACAAATATCATAGCCGGTCTTGCAGTTAGCATGAAGTCAACAGGTTTGCCAGTTCTTTGCATCTCTGGCGCGATTCTCTGGGCTTATGCGATTGGCGGCGGCTTCAGCGGTGATCCAGCAACTGGTCTTTTCGCAATCGCTCTTTCTGCGGTCGCTATGCTTTCAATGGCAGGTATCGTTGTTGCGATTGATTCATATGGTCCTATTACTGATAATGCTGGTGGTATTGCTGAAATGGCAGAGCTTCCTCCAGAAATCAGAAATATCACAGACCCTCTGGATGCCGTTGGAAATACCACAAAGGCAGTTACAAAAGGTTATGCTATTGGTTCGGCAGGTTTAGCAGCTCTTGTTCTTTTTGCTGAATATTCAAGGTCATTCCCGGGTCAATTAGCATTCGACCTATCAAATCCTATGGTTCTAGTTGGCTTGTTCATTGGTGGCTTGCTCCCATATTATTTTGCATCACTCCTTATGGAAGCAGTCGGTTATGCAGCAGGCGGCGTTGTCGAAGAAGTTAGAAGACAATTCAGAGAAATCCCTGGTATAATGGAATACAAGGCTAAACCAGAATATGGAACATGCGTTGATATCGTCACCAGAGGAGCACTTAAACAGATGATGGTTCCTTCGCTTATATGCGTTGTTGCACCACTCATAGTTGGCTTTATACTTGGTAAAGAAGCTCTTGGTGGAATGCTTATCGGAAGTATCATTACTGGAATATTCCTTGCTATCTCAATGACTAGCGGTGGTGGTGCATGGGATAATGCAAAGAAATATATAGAAGATGGAGCATTTGGTGGTAAAAAATCAGATGCACATAAGGCTGCCGTTACCGGTGATACAGTTGGTGACCCATATAAGGATACAGCAGGACCCGCGATCAACCCAATGATTAAGGTTGTTAATATTGTCGCACTGCTGATTGTTCCATTATTGAAATAATATCTTTATTAAGCCGGCAGTTATTTTTAATGATTGCCGGCTTTTTGTATTTTTTTATAACTAGTTGAATTTTAATTGTTATTCTCGCTAAAACTTGAATCCGATGCTTTTTAATAAGCTCTGGGTTCTGAGAGTCTATCATAGACTCAAATCCCGATTTGGATATATCAAATACTGGTAGGACAGGCGCCTGCCTGTGCGTCGTGTCCGCATGCAGACAGGTCTCGCCTATCCTGAAAGATGATGTTGCATTACGGATTATGATCTTGCTAAATAACAAATATATCGTATAAAATTATATATATTAATTTTTGGGGGTTTTGATTTGAAAGAAAAGATTCATCCTGAATATCATAAGATAACTGCATCTTGTGCCTGCGGGTCTTCCTTTGAGACTGGCTCAACTCGCAAAAGCATTCGAGTAGATATTTGTTCTAAATGTCATCCTTTTTTTACTGGTAAACAAAAGATTCTTGATACCGAAGGAAGGGTTGAGAGGTTCAAAAAGAAATACGCAAAAAAATAGATTTAATAGTATTCAAGGATTAGAGTGCAACATATAAAATTCTAATCCTTTTTTATTGTTTATAAAAATTGGAGATATGTAAATTTGAGATTTCAAGTATTTTTTTGAATCTTGAATCTTGAATTATTTATTCATCTTACAAAGAAAGAATATTGCTAAAGCTCTTCAATATCGAAGGTTATAGCACTAAAATATCGAAATGATTAATATTTACAAATATAAAGGATAAACATGAAGAGTATCGGCGGACAGGCTGTAATAGAAGGCGTGATGATGAAATCTCCTGCAGGTTGGACTGTGGCAGTCAGAGATCCTAAGGGGGAGATTAATCTTAAGACTACAAGAATTAAGAAACCTAATATCTTATTCAAGATACCCATTATTAGAGGCACTATCGCCCTTTTTACAGCTCTTATAATTGGAATTAAAGCTATTGAATTTTCCGGTTCAATTGCCTATCAGGACAAAGATGAAAAGCCACTAAGCCCATGGAGCCTTGCGATATCTATTGGTCTTGCGTTAATTCTTGCAATTGTGCTATTTAAATTTTTACCACTTTTTATAACTACTATCATGGGCAATTTATATAAAAATATTGCTACCAATTCCTTTATTTTCAATCTGATAGACGGTATCTTAAGGGTTGTGGTATTTCTTTTATATGTCTTTGCAGTCGGTCTTTGGAGTGAGATGAGAAGGGTTTATCAATATCATGGTGCAGAACATAAAGTCATATATGCTTATGAGGCAGGAGAAGAATTAACTATCGCAAATGCTAAGAAATATAAACCTTATCACCCAAGATGTGGAACCAGCTTTCTTTTGATTGTCATGGTTATAAGCATACTTATATTTATACTCATTCCACAAGATTGGACATTTATAGAGAAACTTCTCTCAAGAATATTCTTAATACCTGTTATTGCAGGAGTATCCTATGAGATATTAAAGCTCTCAGCCAGAATGTCACACAACAACATATTGAAAGTTATAACCCTGCCGGGCTTGCTATTGCAGAGATTGACTGTGCGGGAGCCAGATAACTTCCAAATAGAGGTTGCAATAGCCGCCCTTGAAGAGGTGCTGAATCTTGACAAACCCCATCACGAGGCTCTAAAAAATGCTTGATAAATTACTGATAATTGAAAATAAATATAATGAGATAACATCAACTCTTATGAAGCCAGAGGTTTTCTCTAATGCTTCTGAGTATCATAAATATTCTAAGGAACAATCAGACCTTCAACCTATTTATGATAGAATTCTGGAATATAAAAAACTTCTCAGAAACATCGGAGAGGTAGAAGAACTAATTACAGACTCTAATGGTGATATTAAAGAGCTTGCTGAAGAGGAACTTACACTGCTTAAAAAGAATAAACCTATTATAGAAAACGAACTTAAGCTAATGCTTTTGCCAAAGGATCCGAGGGATGACAGAAATGTAATACTGGAAATTAGAGCAGGTACGGGAGGTGAGGAAGCAGCCCTTTTTGCATCATCCTTGTTTAGAATGTATAGCAAATATTCTGAAGCAAAAAGATGGAAGATTGAGATAATTGATTCAAGCCCTACAGGGCTTGGAGGATTGAAGGAGATAATAGCAAATATTACTGGCACAAATGCCTATAGCAGGCTTAAATATGAAAGTGGCGTTCACAGGGTGCAGAGAGTACCTGTAACTGAAGCATCTGGAAGGATTCATACATCGGCATCCACTGTTGCTGTGCTTCCTGAAGCTGATGAGATAGATATCAAGATAGAAGACAAAGATTTGAGAATTGATACATTTTGTTCCTCAGGCGCTGGAGGTCAGAGCGTTAATACAACTTATTCTGCTGTAAGGATTACTCATATACCTACAGGCATTGTAGTGCAATGTCAGGACGAGAGATCGCAGTTGAAAAATAGGGAAAAGGCTATGAAAGTCCTTAGAGCGAGGGTTCTTGAGATAGAACAGGAGAAAAAGGAAAAAGAGCGAGCCCTTGATAGAAAGACCCAAGTAGGTAGTGGGGATAGAAGTGAGCGAATAAGGACATATAATTATCCTCAGAATAGGGTAACCGATCATCGAATTGGTCTTACACTTCATAAACTTGAACAGGTATTAGAAGGCGATCTTGATGAAATCATTGATTCCTTGATAGCTCATTATCAGGCTATGAGGCTTAAAGATATTTAGTTTAAGCTGGTTCAGTTTTAATATCCTAAACCAGCTTAATATTTGTTTGCTCTATTAACACTGTCTCTATTTCATGCTTGCTTTAGGCTCTTCTGGTAAAGGCGGAATTTGTTCTGTCTCGTAAAAAGCTATAATCCTTGTATGCTGATACCTCTGATGCTCTTTTAGTGTTACATTTTTGGGACTATACACATCACCTGTACCATAGATTTTAAAAAATTGATGAGGCACATTAACAAGGTATTTATCAATAACATCTACCACTATTTCAGAACGTTTTTTGCTCAATTTCTCATTCACTTTCTTATCTCCAAAAGCAGATGCACTTCCAATAGATATTAGAAGCACCTTTCTACCTTTGCTCTCACGGGCTAAATAATCAGAAAAATTTACAAGCCTCTCAAATTCATGAGAACCTTTTTTTAATTCGCTCAAACCTACAGGAAAAAATATTGTTATCTCACCTGTTCCCTGATTTTTTGATAACTGTTCAATCATCTGTAATGCCTTCTGAGCAGTTTCAAGGTTTTTTTGTTGTGATGCCATTATCGCTTGCTGGTTGGCGAGCGATTTCTTGCTCATTTTTTTCAGTTCATCCATTTCTTGCATCGCCATATTATGCGAATCCACAAATATCTGAGCGAGTGCGGTTGCCTGCTCTTTTGAAGCACCGCCTAATATAGTTCCATTAGGAAATATTATCTCCCTCTTAGCGCCTGTAGTGTCCATCATATGGAGTTGCTTAGTCTCCCCAGCACATCCAACCAGAAAAGAAATAATAACAATTAAAAACATCGCAGAAAATAAATGCTTATACATTTTGATTCCTCCTAAAATATTTTGCAGATATATAAGTTCTGTAATAGAATTCTACCGTATATTATCTAAAAAAAGGTTACTAAATCAACATATATTTTAATAATAGCATATTCAATTTCTATTTTAAATTAAAACTTCTTTTTATAGTTTAAGCATTCAAGGAAAGTTTTGTTTTCCTTTTGTATGAATATCATAATTACTTGTAACATAAATTTAACATTTCCTTAATATTATATTAACTCTTAATCTTTTATTATAATTGAATGATAACTTTAGCAAAATCCACTAAGATAATAAAATGTAATTTCAAAAGGGGGTGATTTCTGATTTTATAAAATATTTCTCAAGTCTTAGTGGAGCAGAATAAAAATTAAGGAGGATGTTTAAAGTGTTTAAGAAGAGTACATTAGGTTTAATTGTTTTAATGATAATGTCTATAACATTTACATTGCCAGCAATAGCTGTGGGTAAGATTGTTGAAATTGACGGTTCAAGCACTGTTTATCCAATTTTAGAGGCAGTTGCAGAGGAATTTCAGAAGGCAAAGAAGGGCGCCATTAAGGTAACAGTGGGAATTTCAGGCACAGGTGGTGGATTTAAGAAATTCTGCAGGGGTGAAATAGATATATCCAATGCATCGCGACCGATTTCGAAAAAAGAAATAGATGCCTGTAAAGAAAGGAAGATTGAATATATTGAGCTTCCAGTTGCTTATGATGGTCTTGCAGTCGTTGTGAACCCAAAAAATACATGGGTTACATCCCTAACTATTGCCGATCTTAAAAAAATGTGGGAGCCAGCAGCGGCTGGCACAATCAAGACATGGAATCAGATTAGACCTGAGTGGCCAAATGCCCCGCTGAAACTTTTTGGTCCTGGTGCAGACTCTGGCACATTTGATTATTTTACAGAAGCTGTAGTTGGCAAAGCTAAATCTTCAAGAGGGGATTTCACTGCAAGTGAGGATGATAATGTGCTGGTGCAAGGAGTCATTCAAGACAAAAATGCACTTGGATATATGGGACTTGCATATTATGAAGAGAATAAAGGAAAACTGAAGCTTGTACCAATTGATGGAGGTAAAGGGCCTATATTTCCATCAGAAAAGACTGTTATGGATGGAACATATTCCCCTCTCTCAAGACCTCTTTTTATATATGTGAACAAAGATTCAGCGGTAAAAAAACCTGAAGTAAAAGAGTTTGTTGAGTTCTTTTTGAAAAATGCCCCTATTTTAACTAAACAAGCAAAATATATCCCGTTGCCAAAAACTGCATATCAGCTTGCACAGGAAAGATTTACCAAACTTAAAACAGGAAGCATGTTTATCGGTGAAGAAAAAATCGGAATGAAAATAGAAGATTTATTGAAGTTAGAACAAAAAAGCAAATAGCCATTTGAAAAAAATATTGCTTGGGGGTATTTTAAGAAAAATACCCCTCTTTTTGCAAAATTCATAAAATCTTAATCTTTTTGTAACATTCCTGTAACATTTTCTTTATTATAATACTATGTTTTTGCTTTAACATAAAATCTGCATTTGATAGCAAAATTTTAAAATTCCTTTAATTTCAAAATTGAATACCAAAAAAATAAAAGAAAGATCTATCGAATCATTGCTTTTTGTATGTGCTGCTTCCTCGATTTTTGTTACATTAAGCATCGTAATAATTCTTTCATTTGAATCTTATGGGTTCTTCAAAGAGGTTCCTCTATTTGAGTTTTTAACTGGCACTGAATGGACCCCCCTTTTTGAAAATCCGAAATTCGGCATACTGCCCTTAATAGCAGGCACCTTGCTTACGACATGCACTGCTTTAATGGTGGCGCTTCCGTTGGGGCTGTTAGCAGCAATTTATTTAAGCGAGTATGCACCCCATAAACTTAGAGAAACTATAAAACCAGTACTTGAACTTCTCGCTGCAGTTCCGACAGTAGTTTATGGATATTTTGCACTTCTTTTTTTGACTCCAATTTTACAGGAATTCATCATAGAATTGTCAGGCTTCAACGCACTCAGCCCTGGTATAATAATTGGAGTGATGATAATTCCTTATGTTAGTTCTGTTAGCGAAGATGCTATGAGAGCAGTCCCAATGCATATTCGAGAAGGCTCCTATGCGATGGGAGCAACTAAGTTACAGACTTCCCTTAAGGTCATCATCCCTGCAGCTTTCTCAGGTATTGCAGCAGCTTTTCTGATAGGGATATCGAGAGCAGTAGGAGAGACTATGGTTGTCGCAATTGCTGCAGGTATGATGCCTAACTTCACGATTAATCCCTTTGAACCTGTTCAAACATTGACTGCCTATATTGTTCAGGTAAGTCTCGGTGATGTTCCTCACGGTTCTTTAGAGTATAAGACTATTTTCGCAGCAGGGGTAACACTTTTTTTAATGACACTTATCTTTAATATAATCGGTTTTTGGCTTAGAAAAAGAATACGGGAGGCATATTAAAGATAGTCAATAGTAAACAAGTGAATAGATATCAGCAAAAAAACATTCCCCTATATACTATTCACTCTATTTATAATTTTATAATTCACTAATCATGGAAGATATTAAGAAAAGAATAAAATATAATAAGTCTTGGAATTACTTTTTTCTTATAATAGGGCTTCTTTCTACTTTTGTAGGGCTTTTTCTGTTAGCAGTCCTTTTTATAGATTTGATCATGGATGGACACTCAAGATTAACCTATAAATTCCTTACATCCTTCCCATCTAGATTTCCTGAAAAAGCCGGGATACTTTCAGCATGGGTAGGCAGTTTTCTTGTTCTTTTAGTTACAGCATTATCTGCTATACCGATAGGCGTAGCAGCAGGAATTTATCTTGAAGAATATGCGAAAAAAAATTGGTTGACAGACATAATTGAGATAAATATTGCCAATCTTGCCGGCGTCCCATCTATAGTTTATGGATTATTGGCATTAGGGCTCTTTGTTTATTTTTTTAAGTTTGGCGAGAGCATCTTGACCGGTGGACTGACATTAGCTCTGCTTATATTGCCTATGGTGATCATGGCAACGAGGGAATCTATAAGGGCTATACCTAACTCGATCCGCGAAGCATCATATGCGCTTGGAGCTACAAAGTGGCAGACTGTTCAATGGCATATTTTCCCTTATTCTTTAGGTGGAATTCTTACAGGTATTATTATAGGGCTCTCAAGAGCAATTGGTGAAACTGCCCCGATTATAACAGTAGGAGCATTAACATTTATTGCCTTTCTGCCTTCTTCTCCAATAACTTCTGCGTTTCCTTTCATATCTTTCGAGTGGCTTTTTGACCCTTTCACCGTAATGCCTATCCAGATGTTCAACTGGGTATCAAGACCACAAAAAGAATTTCAGATAAATGCTGCTGCTGCTGGTATAATATTAATGCTTATGACATTAATAATGAATGGTATTGCTATTCATATAAGATATAAATTCAGAAAGAAGATAAAATGGTAAAAGATAATATAAAAGCTGAGATTAGAAATCTTAATTTTTTTTATGGAACAAACCATGTTCTTAAAAATATAAATTTATCCATTATTGAAAAAAAAGTGACCTCTCTTATTGGTCCTTCAGGTTGCGGAAAGACAACATTTTTAAGATGTTTTAATAGAATGCACGACCTTTATCCTCATAATAGATATGAAGGCGAAATTATATTATTGCCAGAAAATATTAATATTATCTCTAATCAAATTGACCCTATTGAGGTAAGAATGAGGATTAGTATGGTTTTTCAAAAACCAAATCCTTTCCCTAAGACTATCTTTGAAAATGTAGCTTATGGTATGAGGGTGAGAGGAGTTAATAAAAAGAATGTTTTATCAGAGATAGTTGAAAAATCACTGAAAGGAGCCGCTTTGTGGGATGAAGTCAAAGATAGGATCGATAAACCTGCCTTTGATCTTTCAGGAGGGCAGCAACAAAGGCTATGTATTGCCCGTGCTTTGGCGACTAATCCAGAGATATTACTTTTTGACGAACCAACATCTGCTCTTGACCCCATAGCAACATCCAAGATTGAAGAATTAATTGTAGAATTGAAAAATAATGTTACAATAATAATTGTCACCCATAATATGCAGCAAGCAGCAAGGGTTTCTGAATACACAGCATTTATGTATCTTGGCGAGATAATTGAGTATGGAAAGACTGAACGGATATTTACCACACCATCCGAGAAACTGACAGAAGACTATATAACAGGGAGGTTCGGATAATGGCAATCTTTGATGAAGAATTAGCAAGACTTAAAGAAAAGATACTTGAAATGGGCGCCCTCGTTGAGAATTCAATCAAAGACGCCATTAAATCACTTATTGAAAAGGATGATAAGCTTGCACTTGAGGTAATTCAAAAAGACCATATTGTAAATGCCCTTGATGTAGAGATAGATGAAGAATGTATAAGATTAATTGCCCTTAGGCAACCTAAGGCTGGAGATCTTAGGTTTATTACAACAGCAATGAAGATTATCACTGATTTAGAAAGAATGGGCGATCTTGCTGCTAATATTGCTGAAAGGGCTTTAGAACTTAACAAAGAGCCCAACCTTAAGCCTTATGTGGATATTCCCCGCATGAGGGATATAGCACATGGAATGACAAGGGATGCCCTGGATGCATTTGTGAACAAAGACAAAAGACTTGCGATGGATGTTATAATGAGGGATGACGAGATTGATGACTTGAAACATGCCATCGTTAGTGAATTACTTTTCCTTATGCTTGAAAACCCTAATATAATATGCAGGGCTATGAGAATTACCTTTATAGCTCAATATCTTGAACGCTTTGCTGATCATGCAACAAATATAGCAGAAATGGTTATTTTTCTTGTAGAAGGTAAGATGATCAGACATACAACCATCCCAGAATAAATATTTAACCCAAATATTCTTACCATTTATGGCGCAAAAAAGCTGTTCCCATTGAATACAGAGATTTCTATCTCTATTTTCAGATTCATTTTTATGCTTGATAAAAATTTCTACATGAGATATTATTAAAAAATAAGAACCATATTGCCATATTGCTATATTGGAGGATATATTTATGATTACAAGAGAGAGGGTATTAGAGGTATTGAATAAGGTCAGATTTGGACTTAAGGCAGAAGGTGGAGACATTGATTTAGTTGATATAAAAGAAGATGTTGTATATGTCAAATTAAAAGGGGCTTGCGGGACCTGTCCGATGTCAACCATCACAATGAAAAGCTGGGTCGAGGCTACCCTCAAAAGAGACATACCCGAGATAAAATCTGTTCAAGCAGTATGAACATTTTTTGTCGGCATAATCTTCAACTTGAAGGCAGAAGAAGAAATTCGGGTTATGTAAGAAGCCATTTTATTCTTACTGCCTTCTTATTCTTATTCATATTTTGTTTAAAGTTTAGTGCATTTGCTGAAACCGTCATTGAAATCAGAGGAATCGATAAAAAGTCTTCACCTGAATCATCAAGTATTATTATTGATTTATCCGCTCCTGCTCAATATGCAAAGGGCAGATTATCAAATCCTGAAAGGCTTTTTATTGATATCAAAAATGCGAGGATTTCAAAAGCTGTTAAGAATGAGTATTCAGAACCAGATACATTCCTGAAGGGCATAAGGCTGGGGCAATTCAATACGGATACAGTAAGAATAGTCCTTGATTTACAGAACAGCAATTTTAAGTTTGATATTAATGCTCAAAAAGACCCTTCAAGGCTCGTAATTGAATTATATTCTGAACAGAGAAATATCAGTAAGCCTATTCAACAACATGAGGAAAACATTTTAAAAAGAAGGATTGTCATTGACCCAGGTCACGGCGGTCATGACCCTGGAGCTGTAGGATATAACGGATTATTTGAAAAGGATGTTGTGCTTGATATAGCTTTAAGGGTGCGTGAGATTATGAATAAAGAACATCCCTTGTATGAAATAATCCTTACAAGAGATACAGATATTTTTATACCTCTTCATAAAAGAACTGAAATAGCTAATAAAGTAAATGCAGATATGTTTATCTCTATTCATGCAAATGCTTCATACAACAGGGTGGCTCAAGGTATAGAAACATATATTCTTAACTGGACGGATGATGAAGAAGCTATGAAGGTAGCCGCAAGGGAAAACGCAATATCCCTAAAAGAAATGAAACGGCTTAGAGATGAACTAAGCATTATTCTTGCTTCCTTAGAGAGCGAAAGTAAGCGGGATGAATCTATAAAGGTTGCTGGATTTATACATAGGTCATTAGTTTCTGATTTGCCTTCCGCATATTCAGCAGATTATGATCGAGGCATTAAACAGGCATTGTTCTATGTTTTGGTAGGGGCAAAGATGCCATCTGCCCTTTTAGAAGTTGGCTTCATCAGCAATTCTTTCGAGGAAAAAATGCTTGGAAACGAGACATACAGACAGAATATTGCTAACTCCATTGTTTCAGGGATTTTGAGATATTTCTCTGGAATATCAGTTAAAACATTTTTAACTCAGGAGACATCACCTTATGAAGAAAAAAATAAGGCAACTCCTGTTAAGTATTCTGAATTTAAGAAATAGATTTGTTTCATGCCTCAAATAAACCTTTCTTGATACAAACAGATTTATGCTTTATCTTAAAATGGCTTAGGATGTATGAAGCAGCCAATTTATAAAAGTTGTATCTAATTCAAACACAAAAAAAGCTAAATATATGCTTGATTTTTTAATCATAAATGGACTTGTCATAGATGGTATATCAACCGAACCAAAACAGCAAAATATTGGCATATCAGCCGATAGGATCGTCTATATCGGGAGTAAAGGCACGAATGCGCGACAAATAATTGATGCTGAGGGCTTTTATATAACTCCGGGTTTTATAGATGTCCATGCCCATTCAGAGTTTAATTTGCTGCTTGATGGCAGGGCAGAGGGCAAGTTGTCGCAAGGTATTACTTCGGAAATAAATGGCAATTGCGGTTTTTCCGCAGCGCCTCTTTATGATGACGCATTTCAACGTAGAGGGCAAGAACTTAAAGAACTTGGAATAGATGAAAGGTGGCATACTTTTCAAGAATATTTGAGAATTCTCCAAACCAAAAGCATAGCACTTAATTATATTACCCTTTGCGGACATGGAAATTTAAGGGCTTCAGTCATAGGATATGAAAATATGCATTGCGATAAAAATGCTTTAAATAAAATGCAAAACCTCTTTTATGAGTCTTTAGTGAACGGGGCTTGTGGGCTTTCAACAGGTCTTATTTATCCTCCGGGGATATACTCAGACACAAAAGAAATTATAGAACTTTTGAGGATTAAGCCACCTAATAACAAGCCAATTATATATACATCACACATGAGAAGCGAGGGAGATGAGCTTTTGGAGGCTATTGAAGAAGTCATCAAGATAGCAAGGGGCGCCAATGTAAGGGTTCATATATCACATATTAAGACATCAGGGGAAGAAAATTGGCAGAAGCTTGATGGAGCATTAAGTCTTCTTGAGAATGCTCGAGACTCTGGAGTCAATATCACTTGTGACAGCTATCCTTATACAGCCTCAAGTACTGATCTAGATACAGTACTACCTGCATGGACATTTGCAGGCGGGGTTAGTGAAGAGATCAGAAGGCTGAAAGATTCTGAGATATCAAAAAGAATAAGGATTGAACTATCTCTGAAGGGCGATAAATACTGGAAGAATGTTTATATATCATCAGTTAGGGATGCCAAAAATAAATGGATGGAGGGAAGAAGCATATTTGATATTTCCTTATCTATTGGGAAAAAACCAGAGGATGCAGTAGTTGATATTATAATCAAAGAAAAAGCTTCTGCAGGAGCGATTTTTTTTACTATGAATGAGGATAATCTCAAGCGGATTCTCAAACTCCCTTATACTATGATAGGTTCAGACAGCTCTGCGAGGAGCTTTTCTGGTCCAACCTTTAATGGAAAGCCCCATCCAAGGGGCTTTGGCACATTCCCAAGATTTATCGGAGTCTATGTAAGGGATGATAAGATAATAGATCTGCCCACAGCTATAGAACGGATAACCTCTTTGCCTGCAAAAACTTTTGGGATAAAGGAACGGGGAATTATTAAGGAAGGTTTTTTTGCAGATATAGTAATTTTTGACTATAATCAAATTAAGGATATGGCATCATATAAAGAGCCTTTTACGAAATCTAAAGGGATAGAATATGTTTTTATCAACGGCAATTTAGCAGTAAAAGAAGGGGAATTTATTGGAAGCTTATCTGGAAGGGTGTTGAGCTGAGCCCTTATAAAAATTATGAAACCTGTCATTAGAATTGTTCATAAAAACAGAAAACAATCAAAGAAATAATAAATATGTCAATTAACAGATTTTATTTTATCTCGCTGCTAGGATTAGTAATATTATTAGGATATCTTTGCTATCAGATATTCAAGCCCTTTTTTTCTCCTCTTGCATGGGCTATAGTTCTTGGAATTATTTTTTACCCACTTTTTGATTTCATCAGCAGACATATTAAATGGCGGTCTGTCACTGCATTGTCAACCCTTATCATTATTCTTTTGATTATAATTGGCCCGTTTTCTTATATATCTTTTATGATAGCAGTAGAATTAAAGCAACTACCAAAATATTTAGGTGAGGGGGGTATTGAAGATATAAAGAGGACAATCGAGAGTCCTTATATTAAATCCGTTATAGGGAAGATTATCGAGACATTTAATCTGACTGAAACAGATATTGATAAATCAATAGTGGATAATCTCTCAAGGCTTGGCAAGGAACTGATGGATAAATTTACAAAAGGGCTAGGCAACATTGTGTCCGTCAGCGTAAATTTTATATTTATGACTATAGCCCTTTTTTTTATATTGAAAGATGGGTCTGAATTTTTGGAAAAGATTAAGGACTATCTTCCCTTTTCAGATGAGCAGAAAGAACGTCTTACATCTCAAACCAGAGATGTTATAGTCTCAACTATATATGGAGGTGTAGTTGTTGCTATTATTCAAGGAAGCATAGGGGGGCTCACATTCTTTTTTCTGGGGATATCGTCTCCTGCTTTATGGGGTCTTGTTATCTCTGTAGTCTCATTCATACCGTTGATAGGGACTTTTGGTGTATGGGGTCCCATGACTGTTTACCTTTTCATTAGAGGAGATATTTTACAGGGTATAATTCTTGCTTTGGTGGGAACATTTATTATAAGCACTGTAGATAACATCTTAAAGCCAATTATTATTGGAGGCAGAACAAAAATGCCAGTTCTGTTGATATTCTTCAGTGTTTTAGGAGGCATTCAACTTTTTGGTTTAATAGGGCTTATTATGGGACCGCTTGTGGTCGCTATTTTTATCTCGATAATTGATATTTTCAGACATCTGGAAGAAGGAGGCAAAGATGCTTAATATGGCAGATTTAAAGGAATTAGCTAATTATAATGGGAAAGGGGGATATTTCGTCAGCTTATATCTGAATGTTGACCCGAATTTTAATAAGAAGGGAGACTATATCGTTCATATTAAAAACATGCTTAAACAGACAGCAGAATCCCTTGATAAGGCTGTATATAAAAAGGTAAAGGAAGATCTGGAGAAGATAGAGCATTATGTCTTGACCAATAAAAGGATGTTCAAAAAAGGGCTCGCATTATTTTCCTCAAAGGAAAGGTCATTATGGAGAGAATATAATCTTGGTCTCCCAGTAAAAAATGAACTGATAGTAGATAAAGGTGTTTATACAAAGCCATTGATAGATTTGCTTAATAATTATCAAAGATATGGTGTTTTGCTTGTGGGAAAGGATTCTGCTAGAATTTTTATAGTCCACTTGGGTGAGATCGTAGAATATGGGGAAGTATATACTGCTGATATACCAGGCAAACATAAAAAAGGCGGGTGGTTTGGCCTTGCACAAAACCATTTTGAGAGGCATATAAATGTTCATGTGGGAATACATCTTAAGGATGTTATTGAAAAACTTGACTCATTTCTCGCTGGAGAATATATAGGAAGGCTGATATTGGGCGGTTCTGATGAAGCTGTTTCAATGTTTAAAGGTATGCTGCACAAAATAACTCTTGATAAGCTTATCGGTTCTGTTAAGATTGAAATGTTTGCTAAAAGTGATGATGTGTTAAGCAAAGTTGAACCAATTGTTGCTGCATATGAACATAAGCAAGAAGAAGCAACTGTCAAAGATCTCATCGCGAAGGCGATGAAAAATGAGGCTGCAGTTTTAGGACTTGAAAATGTTATCAATGCCATTCAAGAACAAAAAGTTATGAAACTCGTATTTATTTCCTCTTATAAACAAAATGGATTTAACTGCAAATCATGTGGTTTTTTAACAACCCAGAAGATAAATTCCTGCCCTTACTGCAAGGGAGATTTTGAAGGTGTGGATTACATGATAGACATAGTAGCTCAGAAAGCAATTCAGCAGGGCGCATTTATTGAGGTTATCACTGAAAATAAGGAACTACTCCAGGCAGGTGGGATCGGTGCCTTTCTGAGATTTTAAAGATATAGTTGGGAGTTGTTGAAGCGGAAGAATATACTTCCGCTTTTTTTATCTTAAAGGACTATTCTCTTTCCCTTAGCTTTTCTTCCGCTTCTTGTTCTGTTTTACAGGCAATGCATAAATCTGTGACAGGTCTTGCCTCAAGTCTTTTGATATCAATTTCTTCTCCACAGGCTTCGCAGGTTCCATATTCATTTTTTTCAATTTTTTCAATAGCTTTATCTATTTTTCTTAAAAGCTTTCTTTCCCTTTCCTTTAACTTAAGCAGAAAATTCCTGTCAATTTCTGCGGATGCTTGATCCCCGATCTCAGAAAGTATATTGCTACTTGGCAGAGAATTTATAGCTATACCTGCATCAGTAAGAAGCTTATCTCTTTGAAGCAATAACTGCTTTTTGATCTCATAAATCTTGAGTTCTCTGTCTGATAGTGATTTTTTAAGCTTTCCTTTTACTTTCATCTTAGAGCCTCTATAACAAAAAAGAATTTATTAAATGGGTAAATTACCAGAAAACATAATATATAGTCAAACTGCTGATAAATCCCTAAAATTACCGATAGAAATGAGTCATTGCGAGCGGGTGAACCTTTGCCCCGAGAGAAGCGAAGAATCTCGTTTGAGATTGCCACGGGCTTTGTCCTCACAACAACCTTTCGGGGTCGGATTGCCACCTGTCCGTATGCAGATCAGGGGCATTTGTGCTTGTCTAAAAACTACGATTTCACTCGACTGTCATTCCCCGACCCCCGATTACGACCTTCGAGGGCATGCTTGATCGGGGAATCCAGTCTTTTCAATAGGTTCTGGATTGTCCGGTCAAGCCGGACAATGACAACATGCGAGTTTTTAGACAAGCTCAGTGCCCCTATCACTTATCAAATATAAAGATTTATTTAAGAGATATGGTCATGATTTTTAGGCAGTCATCTGCATTGAGGATTTTAAACGACAGATTTGAATGCTTTGTCAGGAAATGTCTGTTTTCAGTAACAAGGACATCTGCTCCTACCCATTCGGCGTATGCCGCTATGAAGGCGTCAGCTTCCTTTAAGCCCATTCTCTCATACTTCACGCCTAATTCAAACGGCACAAGAAAATCCTCGTCAATAGAAGTAAACAGATTGATTAGTCTTATAAAAGTGTGGAATTCTTTGGTTAATAAATTCGTTCTCACTTCTTCAACAATAGTTCTGCATATACTGATAGAATGTGATGGAAAGCTATCTGTTAGAAATTCTAAAATAGCTTCGCAACTTTTCTTTCTTGCGAAGCCTAATCCAAAAATATACTCATTGGAATCAAGTACGAGTTGCAAATTTACTATCCCAAAGTTTTTTTCGAGTCTTGCGCAATTCTTCTATAACTTCTTCCTCTGTCATTCCGGCAAAAGGAGATGATCTTTTGGCTATACTTTTGCGCAGTTCGTGCAAGAGTTTTTTGGCTTCAGCTTTCTTTGTTTTCAACGGCTATCACCTCACAATCATTCTATAAACAAATTTAACAATAAAACAGCTTATTTGTCAAAGGCGGCGTCAAGGGAGGTAGAAACAATGGCAGATGAAAGTGGAGCAAGTAAAAAGAGGCTTTTTATGCATAAATTCAAGCCTGCCCCCAATTTTTCGGTTGCTATTTCTTGCTTGCAATTGAATGTGATTTATGGTATAAAGAGTTATATATTTAATTTCCAAGCCAGAGGGGCTATATTGTGGCATACAATTTGCTTAGTCAGTCTTAATAGTGTGATAGAGCGGCAGTGCCATAGCTCAAAAGAAAAATCCGTCATTCCCGCAGTCTGTAAGCGGGAATTCAGTCTTTTTATACTTTTTGCAGAAAATCAAGCTTACGCAATATTTCTGCTGATTTCTTATCCTCAATAAACCTCGTCATGACTGCCGATATCAAGGAGATGCACTATGTCGTCATATAACCTGAATACGATTCTGAGGCTATATGTCAACGAACAGGTGTATTTATTTTGGTGTCTGCCTGCGAGTGAGTGTGTTTTTAAAACTGTAGAAAATGGGTCATTCTGTAAGAGTTTTAGAACTTCTGAAAGTTTTTCGTCAATAGCCGGCGAATTTTTTATGAGTTTATTTGCTTTTCTGATGAAATGCTTCTCAAAAACAAGTTGGGGCAAATCATTCTCTCCAGTTCCTGATAGCATCCATAGCTTCATCAACTGTATTAAAAGCAACAGTGTCGGATTCACTTTCAATCTTATCAAGGCGGTCTTCAAAGGCTTTGCGTTTTTTGCTTTTATATATAAGATAAGCCGCAAAGTCTCTCAACTCCTGAATGTCAGCTTCGGAAAGCAGAGGCAGCATTTCTTTGATATGTTCTATTTCGGTAGCAGTGTTTTTCATACAAACATTATATCACAAGTCCAACAAGGGAGGTAATGTCAAAAGTTTTATGAAAAAATACCCTTGAACCGTTTAAACCGTTTAAACCGTTTGAACCGTTTGAACCGTTTAAACCGTTTGAACTGCTTGAACCGTTTGAGCCGTT
>DYHD01000032.1 GCA_020724365.1 Thermodesulfovibrio yellowstonii
CTACGAAAAATTATCATTGGGGTACAGACTCCTCCGCTCTTGAATGGCAAATTGACGAGATGTTTGGGCAGGCACAGAGGCGCTGCCCCTACAACCGCCTCACACCTGATGAGATTGCGATTGTAGAGGAGAAAAGGTAAAATAAAGCAGGAGATTGAGTTATGAAAACACTTGAGGAAATTAAAAGAATATTAACAAGGCATAAAGCAGAAGTCCAAGAAAAATACGGGGTCAAGGAAATCGGCATATTTGGCTCTTTTGTGCGGGGCGAGCAGAAGAGACAGAGTGATATTGATATACTGGTTGAGTATTCTGAACCTCCTGATGTCTTTTTGCTTATTGATTTAGAGGATTATTTGAGGAAAATCTTAAAAAAGAAGGTTGATGTGATCAGAAAAGGGGCGATAAGGCCTGAACTGAGAGAGATTATCTCAAAAGAGGTTGTTTATATATGAGCAGAGATTACAAGTTATTTATTAAAGACATTGTCGAGGCGATAAGAGATATAGAGGATTTTATAGGGGAAATGGACTATGAAGAATTTCTTAAAGACAAGAAAACCCAGAAAGCTGTTGTATGGCAGATTCATATAGTCGGTGAAGCAACAAAGAACCTTCCGGAGTTCATCAGAGAGAAATATAAAGAAGTTCCATGGAAATATATGGCGAGGATACGCGATAAAATAGCCCATTTTTATTTTGGAATTGATTATGAAATTGTCTGGAAGGTTATAAAAGAAAAACTGCCGGGAATTAAATCTGCGATTGAAAACATACCGAAAGACTTAACCGAAAAAGAGTTCTGAATGAGTCAGCAGCTCTTCACCACCCTCGTTGACCAAATCCTTGATGCCAAAACCACCCCTTTAATTCCCCTCCTTATCAAGATAATAAACCACCCCTCAATCCCCTCCTTC
The DNA here is from genome assembly GCA_020724365.1 of Thermodesulfovibrio yellowstonii. Taxonomy (GTDB): domain Bacteria; phylum Nitrospirota; class Thermodesulfovibrionia; order Thermodesulfovibrionales; family Dissulfurispiraceae; genus DYHD01. The sequence continues at coordinate 917 of DYHD01000032.1, forward strand.
ACAAGGAGGGGAATTAAAAGACACCGACCTGTCTGAGCGAGGGCGCTCGCAGGCACCTCTGCCCTTGAACACCAGATAGATGAAATGGTTTACCAATTATATGGTTTGACAGAGGAAGAGATTGAGATTGTGGAGGGGAAAAGGTAAAATATCTCTAACAGGAGGTGATTTAAATGAAAATAAAAGCTACTTTTGTAAAAGATGGAAAGTGGTGGGTGGCATGGACGGATGACGTCCCAGGTGCGCTCACACAGGGGGCAACCATTGAAGAAGCAAGAGAGAATCTTGTAGATGCTATACATGAAATGCAAAGACCTGTTGATATTTCCTCTCTGCCTAAACGAGATGTTGTTTTAGAAGAAATTGAAGTATGAAAAGAAAAGAGTTAATCAGGCATTTAGAACGTTATGGGTGTGTCCTATTACGAGAAGGTGCTAAACACTCACGTTATATAAATCTTGCCGATACAAATAAATCAACCACTGTCCCAAGGCATTCAGAAATCGCTGACCTTCTGGCAATCAAGATTTGCAGACAGGTTGGAATTCCCAACCCAAAATAAAACATGACCCAATAACCCTTCATCGCCCTCGTTGACCAAATCCTCGCCGCTAAAACTACCCCTTATTAAGGAGGGGAATTAAAAGACGCCGACACATCCGCCCTTGAACGCCAGATTGATGAAATGTTTGGGCAGGCACAGAGGCGCTGCCCCTACAACGGACTCACACCAGATGAGATTGCGATTATAGAGGGGAAAAGGTAAAATAAAATAATTTAAAGAAAGGAGTAATTTATGGGAAGCAAAGGAGCGACAGCAGAGGTATTTTTAGCAGCTTTTAAAACATTAGAGCGGAAGGAGCAAGACATTTTCCTGTCAGAAATATTAAAAGACAAAAGACTCCGTGAAGACCTGATAGATATTGCAATAGCTGAAAGCAGAGCAAAAGACAAAAGCAGACCCTTTAGAGACTTTTTAAAAGAACAGAATAACTAAATGGGTAAATATTTAGTTAAAATCATCTCAAAGGCTGAAAAAGAATTCTTGAAATTGCCTGAATCTGTAAGAATAAAGATTCGTAAACAGATACTATTACTTGAAGATAATCCAAGACCTTTAGGGTATAAGAAACTAAAAGAAACAGAATATTATAGAATAAGAAGTGGTGATTATAGAGTAGTTTATAGCATTGATGACAAAATAAAAATTATAAAAGTGCTGTCAATTACTAACAGAAAAGATGTTTACAGATAATTCCATATGACAGTCACCCTTAGCTTGTCGAAGGGTCATCTTTCAAGACAGGCGAGACCTGTCTGCCTGAGCGAGAATCTGCCTGCGGCGCAGGTATGGCGATCTCAGTCAGGTGGACACGCACAGGCATATGCCTATCCTACCAGTGCCAATGTTTTTTTAATATATCCAAATCCCGATTTGGATCAGTCCCTTGATAGAGGATACACACTCTACCCCTCAATCCCTTCTTGATAGAGGGGAATATTTTATAGCCTTCCCTAAACAACTGAGAGTATGAACAGCGAAGTCGGGTTAAGTTCAGACAGTTATTAACTGGTTATCCCTTGATCTTGTCTCCCCAATGCTTGTTATATAAATAGCAGGTCTGTCAATAACAGGGCATTTTGTCTCGCATATTCCACATCCTATGCATAAATCAAGGTCAACATGTGGTTGTTGAAGGATTATAGTTTTACTGTCCCTGTCTTTAACTGATACTTTTTCAAACCAGATTGCTTTCTTTGGAGTGGGACAAACTTCTTCACATACTATACACGGTCTATTATGAGCATACGGCAGGCATCTGCCCTTATCAATCATAGCAAGCCCGATCTTTATCTTTGTTTTATTCTCAAGGCTAAGCCGTTTAATTGCACCTGTTGGACACACCTGTCCACAAAGTGTGCATCTATATTCACAATAACCAATTTTAGGGACGAGAAGGGGTGTCCATATTCCTTCTAATCCAGCTTCAAGAAATGTGGGTTGCAAGCCATTTGTAAGGCAAACCTTCATGCACTCTCCACATCTTACACATTTTTTAAGAAATTCCTTCTCGTTAAGAGACCCCGGCGGTCTTATTAAATATGGATTAAAATAATTTTCTCTATTCAAAGGATTTTGTCTCAAAAGCGGCACCATTGCCATCCCAGAAAGAGCAGAAATAATAACATTTCTACGCTCAAGATCCAATGAAGCTTTATTTATTTTATTAGTAAAACCAAAACTTACTGCATTATTTGGACAAATATCATCGCAATTCCAACAAAACATGCACTCAGATCTCCTCCATAAATCCTTTTTCTCAGGAGATGCTTTGCTTTGACATACCTTTGCGCATATGCCGCAGGAAGTGCATCCTTCGCTCACTGTCCTTTTGAGAATAGAAAATCTTGATAATATACCAAGCAATGCACCAAGAGGACATAAATATTTGCACCAGAATCTTCTTTCTATGAGATTCAACCCAAGTATAATAAAAAATAGAATACCTATAAACGTACCTTGTTTATAGTAAGATTGTTGAAAAGGCAAGACAGTTTTTTTAAATAGAGAATATATATATTCTGAGAAATCAGTAAATATTGGGATATTAAGATTGTAAATACCATCAAAAAAGCTTGATACCAAATGATTAAACATCGGATATACACTAATTGAGAAAGACCTAATCATAAGAGATATAGGGTCAAATATGCCTGCAATCTGAATACCAAAGACAGAGCTTATAAGAAGAAAAATCAGGAGATAGTATTTAAGTTTAAATAAGCTATCTTTCTGTATATAAAATTCACTTTGTTTAAATGAACTAACTATATTATTGAGTGTGCCGAGAGGGCATATCCAGCCACAGAAAACCCTTCCAAGAACAATAGTAATAAAAACTATGATTAAAGAGAGATAAAAAGCCTTTTCAACAGAATGAGCTGAAAGAATCGTTGTTATAAATAAAAGAGGGTCGAAATCAAGAAATATCTTTACTGGATAGCCAAGTTCATCCTTCCCTTTCGATTCAGTTTGGATAAAAAGAAATAGGAAAAGAAATAAAAAAAATCCCTGAGAAAGCCTTCTAATATTTTTCATGTATTAGTAATTTACCTGAGTTTGAAGCCTCAATTGTATTAGAAAAGTATAAAAATAAATTTAATATCAATTTTATAATATGAAATCTTTGCTTATCCCCTCAAGGCATAAGATTTTCGCATTGTTTTTTGGTCTTTTAAAAATTATACTTTTAGTCTCTTGATATTCATTTTAGACAAATCCATATTTCCTTTGCCCATTTGATGTGCAATCCTGATATAGCCTAAATCACTCCCTTTCATCCCAAAAAGGGTTGCACCGTATGAATCTACGGCTACCTGGTCAAGACCAACGATTATAGTATCAAGCTTTTTTACATCTGCAAGATTGCCACCCTGAGGACCATTGGCAGTGAGGATTCTTACTGCGTCCAAAACAGTTAGTGTAGGCTTTATGAATACTGCAAGTTCAGCAATGCACTCATCAAGTTTCTGGTGTATTGCCCCTCGAGAGCCACCCATTACCCCCATCCAGTTTTTCATAGCCATTGTAAGACGTGCAAGCCCATGATGTTTGGCTATGGGGATGTTTATTATCTTATCAGCTTCAAGCACATCTGTATAAATAGGCCATATCTTGAGTGAACTGCCTTTAGTATCTACATCTTTGAATTTCCTATGGTCAATATGGCTTACTTCAGCACCTACAGCCTTTGCAGCATCTGCAATACCGCTCTGCACATAACATCTTCTTGGGTCATTTACTGTTCGATCAAATACCTTTACCTTTTTAGCTCCTGATTCGAGGCACATTTGCACTACAGTGGCAACTACTTCTGGATTTGAATTAGCAGCCTGCTCAGGAGTTCTGTCCCATGCCATATTAGGTTTGACAACAACAATGTCGCCTTTTGATATAAACCTTTTCATTCCGCCGATGGTATCAATAGCAGCCCGTGTAATCTTTGTTGGGGATGACCCTTGAACAACAGCAATTTCAGATTTCTCTGACGCCGCTGAATTTGAAATGAATCCCCCAAGACTATTAGTAAGGGTCAATCCCATAACTGCAGATAATTTTATAAACTCTCTCCTATTCATAATTATTACTCCTTGTTGCAAGAGATTTTCAAACTCTTACAAGAATATATAATGAAAAATTTTAACTATCTAAGCTTATCAAAAAGGGGGTTTTCATATCCCATTTATTGATAAGTGCTAAAAAGATTTAATTAGAACCTATAACATCAATCAGAGCTTCCTCAATATTTTCAAATCTAAATCGAAACCCTGAATCAAGCAACCTTTTGGGCACAACCTTTTGGCCGCTTGCAATAGCAATTGCTCCATCTCCATATTTAAGTTTAAGAATTATAAGTGGTATCCTGAATATTGCTGGCATACCAAGAGCCTTGCTGAGAGCCTTTGTTAAACCCTTATTTGTCGTTGGGTTTGGAGCGGTAAGGTTATAAATGCCCTCGTATTTATCATTTTCTATAGCTTCAAGAAATGCTCTTTTAAGGTCAGATATATGAACCCATGAAAAGCCCTGACTTCCGTTTCCAATTGTTCCTCCCAAACCAACTTTAAAGAATGGAAGCATATTTGATAATATCCCACCGTTTTTACCGAGAACAATCCCAAATCGAAAAATTACTGTTCTTATGCCTGCATCCTTTGCCTTCAAAGCTACTTTCTCCCAGTCTTTAGCTAAATTACCAAGAAAATCATTGGCATATACTGCATTATCTTCAGAATAAACGCCGTTACCATCATATATACCTACTGCTGAAGTTGATATAAAGACTTTTGGCTTTGGATTATTATTTTTGAGGATCTCTACGATTTTGCTGGTTGTATCAACTCGACTGCTTATAAGTATTTTTTTATATTCTTCCGTCCATTTTGCTACGATTGGTGCCCCTGCAAGATTAATGACTACATCTGCTCCAGATAATTTTTTATTCAAGGTATCATTGCTTGATTGGAAATCTTCTATTAGAAGAGCAATGGTATCCCAGTTATTCCCCTTAAATTCCTGTGTAAGATTGCCACCTATAAAGCCTGTTGCACCACTCATAGCGATCTTCATTTTACTGCCTCCTTTGAGACTGAAATAAAATCAAAAAAATACTTGAATATCTACTCTTTTTAATATTATAAAACATATTATCCTTAAATAAAATGAGAAAATGACTTTTAAGAAATAGATTTAGACTTTAAGAAAGTTTTAGTATATTTGGATGGCAATTAAAGAAATGAACTACCTACAAAAGTTAGTAATATTTAGAATGGTCGGGGCGAGAGGATTTGAACCTCCGACTCCACGGTCCCGAACCGTGTGCGCTACCAGACTGCGCTACGCCCCGTCTATCTGAAAACACTAACAGAAATAGTAAAACTTAAAAATAATAAAAAAGTAAAGGTTTTGTATAACCCAAAAATTAAATCCTGCATATAAAATTTCTATCTGTTTTATATTAGGATATGAATTAAGTTTAAAAAATTAATTTATTTTTTGAAGATAAATCGTGTATCATTTTTAATAAACTTCCCCAAGCTGCGGGATATTATAAAGTTGAGTATTTGTTTTTTTGGCTATTCTCGCTTATTTGGAATCCTTCCGAAAAGAAAGATTCTGGACAAGCCAAAATGACACAGAATACGGTAACCCGCAGCAAGTTATAGGGAATATCAAACAATCAATTAACGGAGGATAGTATGGAGGTAGTGAAAGCCCTTGAGGAAAAAATCTCTTATGTAGTTGAAAAAGTTAAAGAATTGAAGGAAGAAAAGGGTATGCTTCATCAAAAAATTATGCAGCTTGAAGATATTATCAAGATAAAGGAGAGAGAAATAGATCAATTAAATGCTGACAAGGCTACTGTTAAATCTCAGCTTGAGGGTTTACTTAAAGAACTTGATTCTATGGAATTAAGGTAATCAAGGCATGGGCAGTATAGATGTATATATTTTAGGACAGAAATATACCATCAAAGGTGATGAGTCACCTGAATATATCAAACAGCTTGCCGGGTATGTTGATTCCAAGCTTAAGGAGGTATGTTCAAATACTCCTAACCTGACACCTTTAAAAGCGGTTATTTTAGCATCATTAAATATAGCAGATGAATTTCATAAACTTAAGAATGAATATAGTTCAGTCTCAACAGAATTAATGAACATAGGTCAAAAGGCAGATATCATTTTAGAACTGATTGATTCTGAACAGTCTTAATCTATCATTTTATAAATTAATTAGTGTCTGTGTATAAAAAAAACTGAAATGGTTTAGACTTAATCGGATACCCCTTGATAAATTGAAGGTAATCAACAAGGAGTAAAATATATGACTGATAGAAGGCATATAAACAGGCTCTAATTAGTTTTTTTGGAGATTGTAAGTCAATGAAACAGATAATAATCAGCATTGGTGGTATAGATCTAAGAGCAGAATTGTTTGAAACACAGTGTTCAAGTGCAATAGCAGATATTCTTCCTATCGAAGCTGTCCCTGAGGAATGGGGTGATGAGTTTTATTTTAATATCCCCCTCCAATTCATTCTTGATGAAACTGCAACTACAAATGTAAAGATAGGAGATATCGGCTACTGGCCGCCTGGAAGATCTCTCGCTATTTTCTTTGGACCCACCCCAATGAGTCAAGGGATAGACCCTGTGCCTGCAAGTGAAGTGAACCTTGTAGGAAGGATTATAGATGATGCCAGAGTTTTAAAGAAAGCTAAGGGAACTAAGAAAATTATCATTAGATTAGCAGAATAATATGCAATAAAAAAATCCTGAATCTGCAAAATATAGATAAAAAGTTTTAAGAATAAAAAAGCAAGCAGGACTGGAGACTCGCCTGACGCAAGATTTGAATATTTTCGACAACCGAGATGGCTGTTCTACTACGGTTTGCAAATCCTATATCTATTTTTAGGCTAAATTTATTTTATTTGAGGAGAATATATGCTTGACGCAAGGTTTGTGCGAGATAATATTGATTTGATTAAAGAATCTTTAAAAAAGAGAGGCTATGATACCGACCTTGCCTATTTTCAATCTTGCGAAAAAGAAAGGCTTCAATTCTTAAAAGAGGCTGAAGACCTCAGGAATAAAAGGAATATAGTCTCAGAAGAAATCGGCAGACTCAAAAAACAGAAAGCTGATACCCAATCTTTGATTGAACAAATGAGGATAGTTGGTGATAAGATTAAGAGTATTGAAGAAGAACTTATAAGGGTCGAGAATGATACTACTAATTTTCTTTTGAATCTTCCCAATATACCCCATCACACCGTTCCGGTTGGGAAAGATGAGGCGGAAAATATTGAATTGAGAAGATGGGGAGAGATAAGAGAATTTGATTTTACCCCTTTAAATCATTGGGATATAGGTGAAATCCTCGATATCATTGATTTCAATCGGGGAAGTAAGATTACAGGTTCAAGATTTACCGTGATGAAAGGTCTTGGTGCTAAGCTCGAAAGGGCATTGATGAATTTTATGCTCGATTTAAACACATCAAAGGGATATAAGGAAATATTTCCACCCCTTATGGTCAATTCTGAAAGTATGACAGGCACAGGGCAACTTCCAAAATTTGATGCCGAACTCTTTAAGATCGTTGACCCTGAATATTACTTAATACCAACCGCTGAGGTGCCTGTAACTAACCTTCATAAAAACGAGATTTTAAGGGATGAACAGTTACCGATTTATTATACTGCTTTTACCCCCTGCTTCAGGCGTGAAGCAGGCTCTTATGGCAAGGATGTGAGAGGACTCATAAGGCAGCATCAGTGTAATAAGGTTGAACTGGTCAAATTTGTAATGCCAGAGGATTCTTATGATGAGTTGGAAAAATTGACTGCTGATGCTGAAGACATTCTTCAGAAACTTGAATTACCATATAGGACGATAACTCTTTGCACAGGTGACATGGGTTTTGCTTCTGCTAAAACATACGATATCGAAGTATGGCTGCCAGCCCAACAGAGATATAGGGAGATTTCATCATGCTCTAATTTTGAGGATTTTCAAGCAAGGAGAGCCAATATAAGGGTTAAAAAAGAAGGCAAAAAAGGAACAGAATTTATCCATACCTTGAATGGCTCAGGGCTTGCTATAGGTAGAACTTTGGTAGCCATCTTAGAGAATTATCAGCAGAAAGACGGAACTGTCATTATACCTGAGGTCTTACAGCCTTACATGAATGCAGACATTATTAAATAAGATAGTTGCATCTGAAAGTTGTGATGAATGAAAGATAGATTATTTAACCTTTTCTTTTCAGGCATCGGCGGAAGCGGGATGTCTGCAATAGCTGGTTTTATGGCTGATAAGGGTCATTCTGTATCAGGCTCTGACAGGGCATTTGATTTTAAGCATGATTGCATATTTTCTCATTTGCTTGAGCTAAAAGGGATTAAGATTGTTCCACATGATGGCAAGGGAATTGATAAATCACTTGATTGCGTTATTTTCAGTACAGCAGTTGAACAGACTCAGCCAGAATATAAGGCTGCACAATCACTTGGACTTAAGATAAAATACCGCCCGGAATATCTCGCTGAGATTATTAAGAATTTCAGGACTATCGCTGTTGCCGGCACGAGCGGCAAATCTACAACATCTGGCTTGCTTGCTTTTTTAATGCAAAAACTTGGCTTAGAACCAAACTTTATAGGTGGAGGCAAAGTAAAAAATTTCATTGGAGACTTAAATATAGGCAACTCTATTGCGGGACGCTCTGATTTAATGGTCATTGAGGCATGTGAGTCTGATGGAACTATAGTAAATTATTTTCCACAAAATTCAATTCTTTTAAATCTGGAGCTTGACCATCATACTATTGAAAAGACTTCAAACTTGTTTGAGACATTTCTTGGTCAAACTTCGGAAATAAAGATCATAAATAGTGACGATCAGAATTTAAAAAAAATTAATATTAATAATCCGATAACCTTTTCTATTGATAACCTTTCTGATTATAAGGCGGAAAATATCGAATATATGTCTTTTGGGTCAAGCTTTTTTGTAAAGAAAACAAGATTTGAGCTTTCCCTTCCAGGTAAACATAACATTTATAATTCTCTTGCATCTATTGCAATGCTCTCAGAGATAGGAGTGCCTCTGAAGGATATTGCCTATGTCCTTCCCTTGTTTTCAGGAATAGAAAGAAGATTCGACATACACCTAAATATATATAATCATCTGGTAATAGATGACTTTGCACATAACCCTCATAAGATTAAATGCCTTATGCAGACGGTCTCTAAAATAAGAGATAAAATATGTTATATATTTCAGCCTCATGGTTATGCTCCAACAAAGCTGATGAAAGATGAGTATATTTCATCATTTGCCTCTGAATTAAGAGAATCAGACCATCTTATATTATTGCCAATTTACTATGCAGGCGGAACTGCCAGAAAAGATATTTCAAGCCAAGATATCGCCAATGGGATTAGGGCTAAAGGAAAGTCTGCTCAATCTGTTGATGAAAGAAACGACATTCTTATGGGCATTGATAATTGGCCGAATTATGTCATACTTGGAGCGAGGGATGATACCTTATCTGATTTTGCAAAGGAAATTGCAAACTTGCTTAAAGTTAATTAAGATTTCAATCTCTAAACCCCTCTATAAAATTCCTTACATTCAACCCCAGAACATTATGATTATAACCGCCCTCTAAAACAGCAAATCTCCTTTCTTTACAATTTTTAATAGCAAATTCCTTCAGTAATAAACCTATTGTTTTATAATCTTCAGTGGTAAGCATCCCTCCCCAATCGTCCTCATGCCTATCAAAACCTGCAGAAACAGCGAGAATATCATATTTTCGTTCATTGTCAAGCTTTTTTCTGATATTTTCTATAAAATCAGTCCTAAAATTGCCCTTAGGATGAAAGTAATCAACAGTGTTAGAACTACCAAAGATGTTAGCAGTGCCATCACCGTAGTGAAGATCAAAATCTAAGATGAAGGCTGTCTTTATTTTCTGTTGAGATATTAGATTGCTGACACCGATAGCAATATTATTAAAATAGCAAAAACCCCAGCATGAATCGGGGCTTGCGTGATGTCCTGGGGGTCTTATAAGTGCAAAGGCTGGTTCTCCTGCAAATGCTAATTGAGCCGCCTTAATTGCTCCCCCAGCAGCGAGGATAGCTATTTCATAAATGCGTTTTTCATGAGATACCGACCTAAAATGCGGCTTACCATGAACCAATAGAATATCATCTTCAGTGGCTGCTTCAGGTTCAGTAAACTCATAAAGACCTTTTAATGCTCCTGTAATAGATTCTATCCTGCCTTCTGATGATGCAGGGTCATAAGTATAAACCTCGTGAAATCTTTGATGAAAGATAATCTTCATAAATGGAACCCCTTTTTAAAGCTATTACTAAGGTATTTCATAGGCTATTTTGGATATTATGAAATTAAATATATTTTTGGGTCTATGTTTCAGCCTTTTGTCAATCAAAAAATTTTAAATTTCTATAATAAGTATCCCTCTGAACAGCTTTAAATCCGCACGCATTTATTGCATGAATTATGTTATCCTTTGAAACACTGTAGCTGACTCCTGCAGCCCTGACAACATTCTCCTCAATCATTGTTGAGCCGAAATCATTAGCACCAAATCTTAATGCTATCTGTGCAAGCTTCAACCCTTGAGTAACCCATGACGCCTGAATGTTCTTAATGTTATATAAATATATTCTTGAAATCGCAAGAATACGCAAGTAATCAACTGCGGTAGCAGGAGAACATAAGCTTGATATTAAGGATTGCGGATTAGCTTTTTTGCTCTGCTGCTCTGTTTTTAATAATTCAGTATTACCCGGCTGAAAGCTCCATGGTATAAATGCTGTAAAACCACCTGTAATATTTTGTAAATTTCTAATAATATCAAGATGTTCAATTATATCTTCGGGTCCTTCCACACTTCCAAACATCATCGTAGCAGTAGTCTTCATACCAATATTATGGGCTTCTTTCATAACCTTAAGCCATTGAGCACTCTTTATCTTGTTGGGACTTAGTACATCCCTTACTCTATCAGACAAAATCTCCGCCCCTCCACCTGGAATTGAATTCAATCCTGACTTTCTAAGTATTTCAAGGGTTTCTTTTATAGTTAGTCCGTGTCTTTCGGAAAGATAGGTTATCTCAGGTGGTGAAAAGCCATGAATATTTATCATAAAGCGTTCTTTGATAGACTTAAGTAGATCAATATAGTAATCTATTCCAAGTTCAGGATGGATTCCACCCTGAAGGAGAATCTGAGTGCCTCCTAATGCAATAGTTTCTTCTATTTTTCTATAAATCTCATCTTTTGACAAAAGATATGCTTCAGGGCTGTCAATGTTGCGATAAAAGGCGCAAAATTTGCACTTATTTATACAAACATTGGTATAATTGATATTGCGGTCAACAATGAAAGTTACGATGCTTTCATTATGGAATTCCTTCCTAATGTTATCAGCTCTCCTTCCGAGTTCAAGAAGTTCTGCTGATTGCAAAAGATTCAATGCGGTTTGTTTGTCTATTCTTTGCATAGCTAAAATATTGTTATTGTTGAATCAATTTTAAAACACAAATGTTAAGTACTAAAAAAGAGAGACCATTACCTCATCCCCAGCATTCAACCCTGTTCTATTATGTGGTATAATGATATCTCCATCTGCTTTGATGAGAACTGAGATTAAGCCTGATTTGCCAAGTATAGGATGAGCTATAATCTCCCCATCTTTATTTTCAATGGTAACCATTATGTGATCTTCTCTGCCCGCAACTGATGCTATATTTTTTGCCATTTTTGCTTTGATGGTTCTTTTGGCTGAACTATTAATGTTTAAACCTGATAGAAGTGCTAAAATAGGTTTTATAAAAATATTAAAACACACCACTACCGCCACTGGATGACCTGGAAGACCTAAAATGGGAATATTATTTACGATTCCTCCTATCATAGGTTTGCCTGGTTTCAAAGATAAACCATGAAAAAGTACGCCCGGCTTGCCTATGTCATTAATTATCATAGCGACCATATCTTTAGCCCCTGCAGATGTGCCGCCACTGATTAACACCATATCAGAATCTGCAATAGATTCCATTAGGATATCCTTAATCAAGTTATAATCATCTTCAAATATCCCCTTTCTTATAGCGATACCCCCGAAATCATTAACTAATCCAGCAAGGGTTAATGAATTGATATCTCTTATCTGTCCAAGATGCACAGGCATATCATGTGAGACTATCTCGTCACCTGAGGAGATTACCGAAACAACAGGTTTTTTAAAAACATCTATATTAATAATGCCAACTGCAGCAAGAGCGCCTATATCCTGAGGCTTTAACCTTCTGCCCCTGCGAATAATAATTTCATTAATCCCTATGTCTTCACCTTTTTGAATAACATTCTCGCCTGGAGCTACTGACTTTGTGACTTCTATCATATCATAGGAAATGATTTGAGCATTTTCGAGCATTACAACAGCATCTGCACCAAGCGGTAACATCCCCCCTGTTGGGATTCTAGCAGATTGGAGTTTTTGAACTTTGAAGTCAGGCACAGAACCCATTGCTATATCATATTTAACAGTAATATAAGCAGGAAAAGTCTCTGAGGCGCCAAATGAATCATGAGAATTAAGTGCATAACCATCAACAGTAGATCTCGGAAAAGGCGGGATGTCTTCAGGAGAGGCAATATCTGTTGCTGATATGCGTCCTAAGCAGTTTTCTATCTTTAGTTTCTCGCTTGTGATAATATTTTTCTTTAAAGCACCAATTATAAGCTGAAGTGCTTCATTAGGTAAAAGATAATTTTTATCAAACATTATTTTATTTATATATTCTTATAACTTAAAATTCGTTGTCTTAAATTATGCAGAAATAATATTATTTTCTCGTTGCCAGCCCTCGAAGCATCCATCAAGGATTGGGAATCCAGAGTTCTCCACTTTTGCTGCAATTAGTAGTGTTGATTTAATTAATACTGGCTTCAAGTTCGCCTCAGATCACCGACCGGTAACCTTGTTATCAGATTGTCAACATCCTGGTTCACCATAATTGCCACAGCAATTTCTCCTCTTAATAATCTTGATTTTATTATTTCTCAAAAGCAAATAAATCTTTTTTGTAAGAGGCATCTCTACTTTAAGATTTGTGAAAAAGGCATTTATGTTTGGTCTCTTTTTATCTTTATCGCACATTATCACCTCTAACAGCAATTACAACCTCAAATGTAGCCTGCCATGCACGAGTGAGAATATCAACAGCTTCTTTAGAAATTCTTGATTCTTCGGTATAAGCACTATTTAAAAAAATATAATATATTGGGGAGAAAAGAAAGATTATAATGGCAGTTGCAGGCAGTAAACATTTTATCATCTGAAATAAGTCTCCTTGAAAAATAAACTTATTTTATTAATATTATACACTTAAACAATAAGCTAATAAAGCCCTTGTATAAGTAAGGTCTTAACTCAAGACAAAATCACCCTAAAGTATATATACTTTTTAAGGTATTTACAGATCATCAAAGAGAAAGTAAAATAAAATAAAACATAATTCTAAGTTAAATAAAAAGGCTTTTTTACTAAAGTATAGAAATAGAATATGTTTAATTTTAAGGAATCAAGTTGATGCTCGAAAAGCAAGAAAAAAGACGGCATGTGCGCGTGCCATATTATCATTCTTTGCAGTATGGTATGCACAGCTTAACCTTCTCTCTACCACAAAAATTCCTTAGAAATGCCGATATTTTGGATATAAGCAGCGGCGGTGTGAGGATAAGAACAATTAGTTTAGAAACAAATTTTGAGATTGGTTCAATATTATTTCTCAATATTCCTATACCAAGAATGCCTATTATAATCCCAACTCTTGGGAAAGTAAGATGGATTAAGCTTGATAATAATAAAACACGGCAGATAGGGATTGAATTCACTATGTCGAATTAAAATAAAGATTATGTTTTGAACTTGAAGGGCTTGATAGTATTTATGCATTTTTCAACTGCATTTTTGGGTTAATCATTAAACTTAAAAAGGAGTAATACCTATGGAAAAAAAGAACCATGAAAAAAGAATTCACAACCGCTATCTTTTTGATGGGACATTAAGCTATATGAGAATGGGCGATATGCACAAGCTGCCTGACACAGATTATTCAGTAGCTGAAATAGCCGATATAAGTAGCGGGGGCTTAAGGCTAAAACTCAATCAACCTATGTTAAATGAAGGTTCGTTGCTTATAACAAAGTTTCCAGTTTCTGGCACATCAGCAACAATTCCAGTCATTGCAAGGGTGCAGTGGATTAATAAAGAAAGTGAAAACTCTTTTCAGGCAGGGATCAAATTCATTATCGAGAATTAGTAAATTTTTATTAACCTCTTTTGCAGGCTGTGCATATTTAATATGTTTTGCATTGATGTTTAAAGCCGTATAATTACAGAGCATATTATTTAATTTCTATCACAGCCTGCTCAGAGGTTAAGATATTCTTTATTCAGCTTTTATCTGAACTTTCTTAATTTCTTTTATAGCCTCTGGTGTCTTAGGAAGTTTTACGGTAAGCACCCCCTTCTTAAACTCAGCATTTACTTTATCGGCATCAATCTCCGCAGGTAATGGAATGGTTCTACAAAATGAGCCATATGAACGTTCCATCCGATAGTAGCTTTTACCCTTTTCCTCTTTTTCCTCTTTCTTTTCACCTTTTATGGTTAAAGAATCCTTACTAAGAGATACATCTATATCCTTCTCTTCAATACCTGGTAGCTCTACAGAAATAATAATTTCTTTATCAGTCTCGGATATATCAATGCTTGGGCTGAAGGTAGGAAATTTTCTCTCAAAAGGTTCGATATCAAAACCCTTGAAAAAATTATCAAATAGCCTATTCATCTCATCCCTAAAAAAAGTAAATGGTTCATACTCTTCCCTTTTGAACGGCATCCCTTTCTTGCCAAAAGGTAAAAGACTTTTTCCAATCATAGCGATTACCTCCTAACACATTAGGTTATTTTAAGATCAAAGATCTTTAAATAGCTATAGTAAAATTATATTATTTTCTTATGTTAAATTCAATATACTTTCTAAAAATAGAGATAGAATTTTCTGTCCACTTGTAAATTTTGATGTTATTAATTGATTATTATATAATAATATCTTTTGATAGTAAAAAACTTTACCATATAATTTGTAATGAACATTAAATGCTCATTGATTTTGCTGTCATTGTGAGCACCTGAAAGGTGCGTGGCAATCTCATCAGAAAAGGCGAGATTGCTTTGTTTTACTCGCAATGACCACGGATTATAAAACTCTACTAATGTCTGGTAACTTCAGTTAATTTAAGATATATATGATAAATATTAAAAATATTTCCAAAGGGGCTGTTTATGACTTTCAATAAAAATGATGAAATACTTTTAACAAATGACGAGATCTATAGATATAGTCGTCATTTGTTGATGCCCGAGGTCGGGATTACAGGGCAGAAAAAACTTAAGGCAGCAAGCGTTCTGATCATAGGCACGGGAGGACTTGGTTCTCCAACAGCTTTATATCTCGGTGCTGCTGGCGTTGGACGTATAGGTTTGATTGATTTCGATACAGTTGACGAAAGCAATCTTCAGCGGCAGATAATTCATAGCACTTCATCAATTGGTTACCCAAAGCTCACTTCAGCAAAGGCTCGTTTGCTCGACCTTAATCCCTTTATAAATATTGAGCTTCATGAGACGATGTTAAGCAGTGCAAATGCTCTAGAAATCATTAATAACTATCAAATCATTATAGATGGAACAGATAATTTTCCCACTCGTTATCTGCTTAATGACGCTTGTGTCTTTTTAAATAAACCCCTGATTTATGGAAGCATCTTTCGCTTTGAAGGTCAGATCTCGGTTTTTCATTCTTCTATCGGTCCTTGTTATAGGTGTCTTTTTCAAGAACCTCCTCCTCATGGGCTAGTTCCTTCATGTGCGGAAGGCGGTGTTTTTGGTGTATTGCCAGGCGTTATCGGTGCTATGCAGGCTACAGAAGCTATTAAACTTATTATAGGACAAGGCAAGCCTCTTATCGGACGACTTATGCTTTATGATGCTTTGGGGTTACATTTCAGAGAAGTCAAAGTGAGGAAAGACCCCAATTGCCCTGTGTGTGGTGAAAATCCAAGCATTCGTGAGCTTATTGATTATGAAGCATTTTGTGGTATGCCCACTGCTGAGCATGAGATAACTACTGAATTTGATATCGTTCCTGAAGAATTAAAGATACTGCTGGAAAATAATAATGAACAAATTATTTTGATAGATGTGAGGGAAAGGCATGAATGGGAAATCTGCCATCTGGAAGGAGCAAATCTAGTGCCATTGGCAGAAATACCTGAGCATTTAAACCAATTTGACCCTACAAAAAAGTATGTGATTTACTGTAAAATTGGCAAACGAAGCATTGAAGCGGCTTTCCTTATGCAATCAGCAGGTCTTAGGGTTCGCCACCTTAGAGGAGGCATAAATGCATGGTCAAGGCAGGTTGATCCTCGCATTCCTTTATATTAGTATCAACTTTTTACCGCGGTTAAATATCCTGAAAAGAGTATCATCAAGCCGCCCATAACTACTTTGAATGTGACTGCTTCATTGAGAAGTAATATGCCCAAGATTATTGCGCATACTGGCTCGAGATAACCTAAAATGGCTGATTTATTTGCTGTAACTTCTCTCATGCCCCTGAAATATAAAATAGGAGCTACCGTTGAATGGATCACCCCCATAATAGCAAAAGCCCAGATAGCTGATGTGAAATTGGGGGGAATCTCTATAAATGGCAGTAAAATCAAGGCTATGACTATATTTTGACAAAAGGTTATTATAATAGGATTGAAATTTTGGGCAAAAAATCTGAAAACGATAATAAGTATGCCATATGCTAAGCCTGAGATAAGACCTGCGATTATTCCGTATGTATTTTTATCACCTGCAAAGAGAAGGCTTATAAATTGACTCATTGAGACATCAAGCATAATCCATAAACCTGCTGTTGAAATGGCAATAGCAGCCAATATTTTTATGGTCAACTTTTCTTTTAAGAAAATAGGAGCAAGAAAAGCAACCACCACAGGTGCAGTATAATGAGTTAATACAGCATTGGCTATTGAAGTATTCTGGTATGCATAAAAAAAAGTGAAACTATTAAGCAAAGCAATAGGTCCTATAATTATGAAATATAAGAGATGTTTCGCTTTGGGTATCTCTTTGCGAAGACTACTCTTAAAGAAAAGAATTCCTATCAAAAGAGAAGATATGATGCATGAGACAAAGATAAGCAAATGCACAGGCATCCCGGAAAGCCTGATTATAATCCCTAATGAACTCCATAGTAGTATTGCTGTAAGAATATATAACATGAGTTAACAACAAGATTTTCCCTATCTATGCCAAGGTTATTACTTTGGGTTCAACAATACCTATGCAGCTGCTGCTTTAGCAGCTTTTTTATTCATATAAAACTGCTGAGCTATGCCAAGAATATTGTTTACAAGCCAGTATAAAACCAATCCTGAAGGGAATGTGAGAAAAAGAAATGTAAAAACTATAGGTAGGAGCATCATGAGTTTCTGCTGTTTGGGATCCATTGTAGAAGGGGTCATTTTCTGCTGTAATACCATTGTTGCGCCCATAATGATTGGGAGAATATAATAAGGGTCTCTGACAGAAAGATCTGTAATCCACAATATAAAAGGAGCCCCTCTTAATTCTATTGAGATAGAGAGAATCTTGAAAAGAGCGAAAAATACAGGGATCTGGAGCAAAATAGGAAGGCAACCACCAAAAGGATTGACTTTATTTTTCTTATATAATGCCATTAATTCCTCGTTCATCCTTTTTGGGTCTTTTTTGTATTTTTCTCTTATTTCTGTCATTTTGGGCTGTATTTCTTGAACCTTTTTCATAGATGTCATGCCTTTGTTAATTATTGGTATAAATGGAATTCTGGTTATAATGGTCAAGAATATTATTGCAACCCCATAATTATGAAAAACACCGTAAAAAATATTCATTATCCAAAGGAGCGGTATAGCAAGTATTGAAAAAATCCCAAAATCTACAATATGTTCAAGTCCAACATCATACTTCTCCAACCTCTCATATTCTTTGGGTCCCACATAAATTAGGTAATTATTAGAGCTTTCGGGCATCTTTAATGCTATGAGAGCAGTACCATCAATGCTCCAGACTTTGGAATCCACTATTGGTGTTTTTGGCACAATTGATGCGAAGAAGTATTTATCTTCCTGAGCGATCCATTTTAAGCCCTGATTATAGCTCTTTGCTCCATTTTTTGCTAAATCAGCATAAGTAAATTCCAATCTATCGGCATTCTTCAGAAGGACAGGTCCATAATGAACAGAGTCTTCTTTTTCATAGATGCCAAAATCTTTTCCAATGGTTATCCAGTAAGGATTTAATCCTTTAATATCATCCTGCAAGGTGAAACTGTAAGCATCATATATAAAGGAATAGGTTCTTATAATTGAAATTTCGGCAGATATATATTCAAAAATTAGGGTAGCAGATGGTAGGGATTCTCCAAGTTTGATATTTGTACCGGTTGTTTTAAAAATAACAGTTCCAAGTTGAAATTTCTCATCAAAACCGAGAGATAGAGGAGGAATAGTATTATCTCCTTTTAATGTAATCTGTTTGCCATTTTTATCAGTATATTTTTTTAAAGTTATGCTTTTAATAGTACCCCCTCTTGTAGAGAAGACTGCAGAATAAAGGTTATTTTCGACTATTATATCCCTTTCCTCAGCTTTGATATTTTTATCAGCAATTGGGACATTAATCTGAGGTTGAGGCTTTGCTATTGGTTCCTTAACAGTTTCTTTTGTTTCTGCTTGCTCTTTTTTAGGCGGCGGGGGTGGGGCCGTTTGCATAGTATAATACTGATAGCCTATTAGTATGGCTATAGATAAAATTATAGCAATAAGCATATTTCTATCCATCTGAAAATTCCTCTTTAATTTTATTTTTTAACAGGGTCATATCCCCCTGGATTAAATGGATGGCACTTTAATAGTCTTTTGATAGACATAAAAATTCCCTTTAATGCTCCGAATTCTCTGATAGCATCTATAGAATATTCCGAACAGGTAGGGATAAACCTGCAATTGGGCATTAAAAGAGGTGAAATCAAATAACGATATAATTTAATTAAACTTATAATAAGATTTTTCAAAGATTTATTAAACCTACTATGCTGAAAGGCGTCTCCTGCCTTTTGCCCTTCTATTTTTTAAGACCTGCCTGCCCCCGCTTGAACTTTTGCGAGAAAGAAAGCCATGAGTTCTTTTTCTTTTGATCCTATGTGGATGATAGGTTGTATAAGTAGCCATTTATAAAAGCCTCCTCAGTCTAATCTAAACTGTTAATATAATATGTCGAGTGTAATAAAGTCAATTTTAAAAGCTTGCCCAAATCCTGATATAGAATTTTTTAAACATCCCTAATCCAGTAAGACAGCCATTCTGGCTGTCTTATGCCACATCATCTTTCAGGACAGGCGAGAGACCTGTCTCTATATGCGGACACACGCACAGGTAGGCGACTGTCCTACCAATGTTTGATACATCCAAATCGGGATTTAGGCAAGCTTTTAAAACTCTCTGCAGCAATTCTCGGTAATAGTTCCGAGGGAACGTTAATGACGCTGAGCTTCTCGTATTTATCTTCAAAACTTTAAACGATCAGTTTTAATTTAAAATTTGGTGGGCGGAGCTTGTCTAAAAACTACGATTTCACTCGACTGTCATTCCCCGACTTGATCGGGGAATCCAGTCTTTTCAATAGGTTCTGGATTGTCCGGTCAAGCCGAACAATGACAACATGCGAGTTTTAGACAAGCTCGGTGTCCCTATACTACCACTGTTTTTTCCTGCGTGCATGGGCACGTATTATTATAGCAATTGAACTCATGCACAGCACCAAAAGCACTAGCACTAATGATGTGCCATAGGCAATAGGTATTTGCTTTTCAGGGAAAGCTCCCTCTGTCATCAAACCATATATATGATATGGCAGCGCCATTACCTCACTAAAGATACTATCTGGTAATGAAATAGTAAAAAATGTTACGGCAGTAAACATTATGGGCGCTGTATCACCTGCTGCTTTGCTTATTGATAGAATAACTCCAGTTAATATGCCTGGCGTAGCGCTAGGCAATACGACCTTATAAATAGTCTGCCATTTTGTTGCACCTAAAGCAAAAGACGCCTCTCTGAAAGAGTTGGGCACAGCATACAACGCCTCTTGAGTAGCCCTGATAAGTATCGGTAAAAGCGAGACCGCAAGAGTAAGGCTGCCTGCAAGAATAGAAACCCCGAAACCGAAAACCTTAACGAATACAGCAAGCCCAAAGAGGCCATAAACGACTGAAGGAACCCCTGCTAAGGCATTAACAGCTACTCTGACCATCTGCATTATTCTGCTTTGTATCCCAGCATATTCTGTCATATAAATTGCTGTAAAAATGGACACGGGAAAGGCAATAACAATCGCCCCTAATGTCAAATAAAATGTTCCCACTAACGCAGGCATGATTCCACCCTCGGTCATCCCTGCTCGAGGCATCTCAATCAGAAATGATATGCTCATTACCTTAAGTCCCTCAACTGCTAAAAGATATAAAATGATTAAAAATGACAGCATTATAACTGCGGTCGCCAGCCTCATTATATTAAGCCAAAATATCTCTTTTATTGCTCGGGACTTTACCATGACTGACCCCTTCTAAATCTATTCTCTATAAAATTTATTAGTATAAAAAGAATGAGTATTATGATAAAAAGTATAATACCGATGGCGAATAGGGAGTAATAGTGGTCGCCTCCTACAACTGTTTCACCCATTTCAGCGGCTATAGTTGCAGTCATTGGCCGCGCGGGCTGAAAAAAGGAGGTGGGTATTATCGCAGCACCTCCTGCCACCATCAAGACAACCATGGTCTCTCCAATTATCTGGCCTATCCCAAGAATAACAGCCGTTGATACTCCTGGAAAGGCAGCCGGCAAAACCACTCTCATTGTAGTCTCTATTTTGTTAGCTCCAAGAGAGTAGGATGCCTCTCTAAGTGACATGGGAATGGCGCTCAGGGCGTCTTCTGCAATTGAGACAACATAAGGAAAATACATCAGCGCCAAAATGACCGATGCTGTAAATATCGTTAACCCAATAGGAAGATTTAAAAAAGTCATGACAGCAGGGGC
>DYHD01000033.1 GCA_020724365.1 Thermodesulfovibrio yellowstonii
TCCCCGATCAAGTCGGGGAATGACAGTCGAGTGAAATCGTAGTTTTTAGACAAGCGATTCTTGCTTGATAAGACGCCTAAACCATAGTAGGAAAGCCGTCCCGGCTGTCCTACTGGCTTTGTTATAAGAATCGCTCAATTTAGGTATCTATTATCTTAATCCCATAAGTTCTCTGACAACATCAAGGGTTTCTTCAGCTTTTTTAATAGCTTTTTGAGAACCCACATAGGCTATTTCATATAATTCATCAGGTTTATCAATGAGTAAATTACGTTTTTGCCATAAAGGCTCAAGATAAGTAAATAAATTCTTGATTAGGATCGCCTTACAATCGAGGCATCCTATTTCAGCACTTCTGCAACCATTAGCAACATGCTCAATTTCACTGTTTGATGAAAAAATCTTATGCAGGTGATAAACAGGCGATAATTCTGGTTCGCCTCGGTCTTTTCTTCTTTTCCTTGCGGGGTCGGTCATCATAGTCTTAATCTTTTGCTCTACAATATCTGGAGAGTCACTCAGATAAATAGCATTATCATAACTTTTTGACATCTTTCTTCCGTCAACACCTGGCACCTTGGGGAATTCAGTTAAAAGGGCTTCTGGTTCTGGAAAGAAATCTTTATATATATGATTGAAACGTCGAGCAATCTCTCTTGAAATCTCAAGATGAGGCACCTGATCTATACCAACTGGCACATATTTAGCTCTATAAATAATTATATCAGCGGTCTGAAGTAGTGGATAACCTAAAAAGCCATATGTTGAAATATCCTTACCAACTAACTCTTCTTGCTTTTCTTTAAAGGTAGGAACCCTTTCAAGCCATCCAAGTGGTGTTATCATTGATAGGAGCAAGTGTAATTCAGCATGTTGGGGCACCATTGATTGTATGAAGATAGTTGATTTATCAGGGTCAAGTCCAGCTGCAATAAAATTTATGAGTAAATCTTTAGAGCTCTCTTTAATTGTCTCAGGGTTAGTATAACCTGTAGTTAAAGCGTGCCAATCAGCAAGAAAATAAAAGCATTCATATTCATCTTGCAATCTAACCCAATTTTTCAAAGCGCCAACAAGATTTCCAAGATGCAGTTTGCCACTCGGCTGCATACCGCTAAGGACGGTATCTTTTTTCATTTCTATCACCAGATATTTTAATTAAAGCATTCGAATAATGCTTAAGAGAAAAGAAGCAACAGGAAGGATTATATACCTTGATATACCTGTTGCTACAAGAAGTATAACGATCAAAAAGCCATAAGGTTCTATTTTACTAAATACTGCTGCCTGACGGTATGGCAAAAATCCCATTAAGACCCTTCCGCCATCAAGAGGAGGAATTGGCAACATATTGAATGTTGCCAATATGATATTTATAGTTACACTAGCTGTAAATATATAGGCAAGAGGCTTAACAATATTAGCAACTAAGTCCGAAGGTGCTGCTCCAGCTATAGGTAATAAGGCATATTTCAGTATAAGATAACTTAGGGTTGCAAGCAAAATGTTTGTGATTGGACCGAAGGCAGCAGAAATAGCCATATCCCTTTTAGGATTACTAAAATTAGAAGGGTTGATAGGAACAGGCTTGGCATAACCTATCACAAATTGTCCATTGGTAAATATAAATAAAAGTAAAGGCATCAATATAGTGCCGAAGATATCTATGTGAGGAATAGGATTTAAGGTTAATCTCCCCATCATCTTAGCAGTTGGATCACCAAGTTTATATGCAGTATAGCCATGTGCTACCTCATGTAGAACTATAGCAAATAAAATAGGAGCTGCGGATATCAGTACTTGCCGTATAATATTTTCGTATTCCATATCGCCTTCTAAACAATCCTAACCAAAGCTTCGTCTGGATTTACAGAGTCGCCAACTGAAACAAAAATCTCCTCAACCTTGCCATCAATGGTTGTATGAATTTCATTTTCCATTTTCATTGCCTCAACAATGAGAACAGCATCACCTGACTTAACAGTATCGCCTTTCTTAACAAGTATCTTTGCGATTCTTCCCGGCATCGCTGTGGTTATATCTCCAATGGTCAAGGCTTTAGGTCTTGTGGATTGCTTGGTAGCTTTTGCTTCTATCACTCCAGACTCACTCGGTAGAACTTCAACTAAGGGCTCAACAAAAGCCTCGACAAGGTGATCATCAACATAAATAAAATATGGTCTCTTGCCTTCAGTTGTATGTCCCGTACCCGTAACCTTAATATTATAAGATTCACCATGAACATTAATAATGAATTCCGAAGGAGCAAGATGAGGTGGGGGTTGTAAAGACTCAATTTTTTGTTCCAGAATCTGGGCAGTTTGCCTCTCTGCAGGCTCTTCAGAAGGAAATCCTTTATCTTTTAATTCAAGATAGTTAAGGAAAAGTTTAGGAAATAGAGTATAGGATATAATATCTGTCTCACTGGATGCTTTATCACCAAGATATCTTTTTGCATTCTCTAATTCGGGCTTTAAAGTATCAGCGGGTCTGACAGTAATAATTTCTTCATCTCCAAGAATTTTTCTTCTTACATCGTCATTTAGAGGGGCTGGGGGCTTGCCATATAGCCCTTTTAGATAATTTTTGGTCTCTACTGTAGTAACCTTATATCTTTCATTGTTGATAACATTCAGAGTTGCCTGAGTGCCTACTATTTGGCTAATTGGAGTTATAAGTGGTGGATACCCAAAATCCTGCCTGACATACAGAATCTCTTCTAAGACTTTATCAAACTTATCGAGGGCATTTTGCTCTCTCAACTGATTATCAAGATTTGATATCATCCCTCCAGGAAGCTGATATATCATAACATCAGGGTCAACAATGGCATATTCACTCTCAAAGACTTTATATTTTTTTCTAATCTTTTTAAAGTAAGATGATATTTCTCTTAATAATTTAATATCAAATTTTGGATCGGATAAAGTTCCTCTTAAAATATTGCATATGGTTTCAAGGGCAGGTTGACTTGCCCCAGATGCCATTGATGATATAGCTGAATCAATAATATCCACTCCTGCCTCAATTGCCTTCAATGTGGTCGCAACAGCCATTCCGCATGTATCGTGGGTATGCAAATGTAGTGGAGTAGATACCTTTTGCTTTAATCTCGTTATCAATTCAGAAACATACATGGGGGTCAAAATGCCAGCCATGTCTTCAATGCAGATTGTATTGGCGCCCATATCTTGAGCTCGACTTGCAAGCTCAACAAAAAAGTCAATATTATAAATAGGTCCAAGCGTATAACAAATGGCTATCTCTGCCTTACCACCATATTTTAAAGTTGCTTTTACAGCGGTTTCTAAATTTCTATAATCATTTAAGGGATCAAAGATGCGAACTATATTTATACCATTTTCTATGGAGTTAGCGATGAATCTTTCAACTACATCATCGGCATAATGCCTGTAACCCACTAGACACTGTCCCCTGATTAGCATTTGAAGTGGAGTCTTTTTTATTAATCTTTTAAGCTGTCTTAGTCTTTCCCATGGGTCTTCCCTCAAAAATCTCAAACAGCTATCAAAAGTTGCACCTCCCCATACTTCTAATGACCAAAACCCTACAGAATCCATCTTTTCAGATATAGGAAGTAAATCTATAAAACGCATTCTTGTTGCGAGAAGACTCTGATGAGCATCTCTAAATGTAGTATCCATTATTTTTATCTGTTTAGTTGACATTTTACCTCCCTGTTTATCATTAATGCCTATGATTATCTTAAAGCCTATGGTAGGCAGCTATCGCTGCTGAAATTGCTGAAACATATATTAATGGATCTCTTTCTGTAGCATAAATAAGATGCGGCAGCCTTTGTTCAATATATCTTGTAGAGAAATTACCTGATTTAAAAACATCATCTTCCATCACTTTTTCATAGAAAGGTATTGTAGTCTTTACACCTCTTATTACATATTCGCTTAGACATCTATGCATTCTTCTAACTGCCTCATCCCATGTGCGCCCCCTGACAATTAATTTTGCAAGCAAAGAATCATAATATGGTGGAATAGTATATCCTTTATAAACATGACCATCTATTCTCACTCCGAAGCCACCGGGCGAATAGTAGGATGTTATTTTCCCAGTAACAGGCATAAAATCATTGCTCGGATCCTCAGCATTTATTCTGCATTGTATTGCATAACCATTTAACTTAATATCTTCTTGTTTAAAGCTTATTGGTTCGCCATTTGCGATTTTTATCATGGTCTGAACAATATCTATTCCAGTTATCTCTTCAGTTATCGTATGTTCAACCTGAACCCTTGTATTCATCTCAAGAAAATAAAAATTTTTATATTTATCAACGAGAAACTCGACAGTACCAACATTATCATAGTTTACTGACCTCGCTGCAAGGATTGCAGCCTCACCCATTCTCTGCCTCATTCCTTCATCAAGTAATAATGATGGTGCTATCTCTATCAGTTTTTGATGTCTTCTCTGGATTGAACAATCCCTTTCACCGAGATGAATAATGTTTCCATATTTATCTGCTACTACCTGAAATTCTATGTGATGAGGCTCTTCAAGATATTTTTCGATGAAGACACTTTCATTGCCAAAGGCTTTCTTTGCTTCTGAACGAGATAATGAAAACTGCCTTTTTATATCATTATCAGAAGAGCATATTCTCAAGCCTCTACCGCCGCCACCTGCTGAAGCCTTCAGGATTACCGGATAGCCAATTGTGTTAGCAAACTCTATAGCTTCGTTAGGATTGGTTATGCCGTCAGAGCCTGGTATTATTGGTACTCCATTAGCTTTCATTGTATTTCTTGCTGCTATCTTCAATCCCATCGCTGCTATTGCCTCTGGGTGAGGTCCGATGAAGGTAATCCCGGCATTCTTACATGCCCTTGCAAAGTCAGCATTTTCAGAAAGAAAACCGTATCCGGGGTGAATCGCATCAGCCCCAGCATACCGTGCAAGTTCAATAATACCATATATATTCAGATAAGCACGGAGTTGACCTGGTCGGGCAAGATAAGTCTCATCGGCTTTTTTAACATATCTTGATGTTGAATCAGACTCTGAGTATATTGCTACGGTCTTAATTCCAAGCTCTCTGCAAGCTCTTATGATTCTGAGGGCAATTTCTCCTCTGTTGGCTATCAAAACTTTTTTAAACATAGATTTCACTTCCTATATTTAAGATCATTGAATTTATTATGTTGAAACAATTTTTAATTCTTGAGGTTCTTGCAAACTACACAAAGTGCATTGTTTATCATTTCGACTGAAAGGAGAAATCTTTTGAAATCAATAGGTTCAGATTCCTCACAGAGTTTGCCCTGAGCCATAAAAGGCTTATCCCGAACGAATATGAGGGATGCCCCACTTTGTTCAGAATAAGAGAGCAAAAGATTCGGAATGACAAAATGCCGGGTTCCTTACTTTTGCAAGAGGCTCTAAATGAATATGAATTTTATTATTTCATTTTAAAATCAAGACTTAAAGGCAACTACAATCAGAATGATAGCTTAATTAAGATAATGGTATATATAAAATGAACGATAACAGAAAAAAAGTGTAATTGGTATTATGACAGTTTTTATTTTTTTTGTAAATATCATTATCATACCCCAAAAACAACGACCACATGCTAAACTCCTCTGCTCGTTACTCTATAAAAGCTTTGCTGAATTTAAATCATAATTATTTGGAGAATGCCTGCTCTGCTTTGGAATAAATTGTTTTTTTTATAATAATTATGCTACTTTTAAAAATTCTAATATCTTCTCAAGAAATGTCAGAAAACAAATTAAACAATAAAAAAATTAATGTGCCTTACATTGCAATCTCTATTTCTCTTACGCTCGCAATAATTATTGCGGTATCGGTTTATTATAAAAAGCATGATTTAATTATTAAATCTGCTGTCCATAACAAATTACTCTCAATATCTAAAGTTAAGAGCGGCCAGATTATAATGTGGAGAAATGAAAGGCTTCAACTTGCAGAGGCTCTTAGGAACAATCTTATCCTGCCAAATCTTTTATCTAAGTGGATCGCAAATCCATCAGATACAAACCTAAAATCTCAAATTATTCAGTGGCTCAACCTACTTAAAGATGCTCATGATTTGCACGGTGTTTTTCTTATAGATATCAAAGGCACTGCCAGTCTTTTTATTTGCGAATCTCACGGGACCATTAGCAGCGAAACATTGCAATCTTTAGAAGAGGCAATGACTAAAAATCAGGTTCTTTTCTCAAATTTTTATAAGCATGAAAAATATACGAGTATCCAATTAGATATAATTATCCCAATCAGGTTGGATGATAAACCTCTTGGCTTTATTATTCTTGGTATAGATCCCCACGAAACACTTTATCCTTTAATACAATCTTTTCCAGATCATTCCATGTCAGGGGAGTTTCTTCTTGTCAGTAAAGATGGCGAACAAGCCTTATTTTTGAATGAACTTCGTCATAAAAAAGGCACCGCTTTAAATCTGCGATTTCCTTTAACTATGGATGATATTCCAGCAGTAATGGCAGTTAAGGGCAAAAAAGGTGTTGTAGAAGGGATTGACTACAGGGGTATGCCTGTAATTGCCTATCTATCATCCATTCCCGACACACCATGGTTTTTGATCACAAAAGTTGATAAAAATGAGGCTTTCTCTGACGCATCTGAAATGACAGCCATGATCATTTTTATATCAATGCTTCTGATTTTATCTACTACATTTGGGATTGCAATTGTCCAAAGGCATCAGAGGTCTCAGTTTTATAAAAGACAATATGAAATGGAAAAGCATCACGCCTCATTATTGCACAAATATGAACATTTGACCCAGCATGCAAATGATATTATTTTCATCATTGATGCTGAGAATTATAATATTGTCGAGGCTAATGAGCGGGCTTTAGAGACTTATGGATACTCGATGGCAGAGCTTACTTCGATGAATGTGAGTGATATAAGAGCTTTTGACGCATATAAATTAGTGAGCGAAGACTATAGCCAAACTGAAAATTATGATGGACATGTGTTTGAAACAATTCATATTAAAAATAATGGTCAGATTTTTTTCGTAGAAGTAAGCTCAAGATCTCTTGAGATAGATAACAAAAAATTCTATTGTTCAATTGTCCGCGATATCACCCAGAGAAAGCAGGCAGAAAAAATTATAGAAAATACACTAAAAGAACTCAGAAAACTCGAGGATATTATCAACAGAAGTCCGGCAGTAGCTTTTTTATGCACAAATATTGAAGGACTGCCGATTGAATTCATATCAGCCAATATCTCTTTATTCGGCTATAAGGCAGCCGACTTTATAATTGATAAAACATCTTTTATAAATATTGTGCATCCTGATGAGAGAGCTAAGTTTATGAATAAGATTGAAGAACTACATTCCAAGTTTACTTACGAATCCGTTTTGCAGCATATGATAATCTGTAAAAATGGCGATATAAAATGGGCAGAAACAAAAGTATGGTCAATCATTGACGAAGGTGACAATATATCCCACTTTCAAGGTGTCTTAATAGATATCACTGAACAAAAGAAGCTCCAAGATCAACTTATTCACGCTCAAAAGATGGAAGCAATAGGGCATCTCGCTGGCGGAGTTGCTCATGACTTCAATAATATCCTTACAGCTATTATCGGTTATGGATATATGCTTAGAATGAAATTGGAAAAAGACGATATTTTGTGCGGTTATGTTGACCATATACTTACATCTTCTGAGAGGGCAGCTAACCTTACGAATAGTCTTCTTGCATTCAGCAGAAAGCAAATAATCAACCCGCAGAATATCAGTTTAAATAAGATTATAAAAGAACTAAATAAATTATTATCAAGACTTATAACTGAAGATATAGAGCTTGAAATGTTCTTATCTGACCACAAACTTATAGTTATGGCTGATAAAAACCAGATCGAACAGGTGATTATGAATCTTGTTACAAATGCTAAAGATGCCATGCCAGAAGGCGGTTCCATCACTATTGAGACAGAAATGGTTCAGATAGATAAAGACTATATAAAATCTCATGGATACGGCGAGATTGGAAAATATGCCCTCTTATCTATAACCGATGCAGGTTGTGGGATAGATGCAGAGATACAAAAAAGGATATTCGAGCCTTTCTATACAACAAAAGAGATTGGTAGAGGAACAGGGCTCGGTCTCTCCATTGTATATGGCATTATAAAACAACATAACGGATACATTAATGTTTATAGTGAAAAGGACAAAGGAACCACTTTCAAGATATACCTGCCTATTGTTGAGGCTGAGGAGATATCTATAAGCAAGATAGAAGAATCTGCTATTTCATTATCAGGCGATGAGACAATATTAATTGCCGAAGACGATCCGGAAGTTAGAAATCTATATAAGAAAACCCTTGAAGCCAATGGATATACAGTCATAGAGGCTGAAGACGGTGAGTCTGCAATTAGTCTTTACATAGAAAACAAAGACAAGATTCAATTATTAATTTTGGATGTTGTAATGCCCAAAAAAAACGGCAAAGAGACATATGAGGCAATCAAGTCTATGAAGCCTGATATAAAGGCGATTTTCACAAGTGGTTATACTGAAAACATTATACATAGAAAAGGCATTCTCGATGATAAACTGAATTTTATCAAGAAGCCTATTTCGCCCAATGAATTGCTTCAAAAGATAAGAGGTGTATTAGATAATTAATGTTATTTTGATTATTATAGTTCCCTCACTTTAATCATTTTTTAAAGTTCTTTAAGGATATCCGATATTGAAGCAGGAGGTATTTTTATGCAATGGACAGAAGATCTTTCGGTAGGCATTGAAATAATTGATGAACAGCACAAAGAGCTTTTCAATAGGATTAATAGCCTTGTTGATGCTATCAAACAGCATGTTTGTAAATATAAAATAAGCGATGTTATCAAATTTCTTGAGGAATATGTCCATACCCATTTTGATGAAGAAGAAAGATATATGATTAAATATCAATATCCTCATTATGATTTTCACAAGTCTCAACATGAGCACTTTAAGAATGAACTATCTAATCTTAAGCCTGAACTTATTAAACTGGAAGGCGGCGCTAAGCCTGGCTCCTATGAACTATCTGTAACTACAAATCAACTTGTTGTGGATTGGATTCTTGACCATATAGCAAATGTTGATAAACATCTTGGCAAGTTCCTACAGACAAAGATTTAGAGTATCAATATGTCATTCATTGCTTCTTATTTAAAGATATCTTCAGAAGAATTCTTTGCAAAGATCAATATATGCAATCAAATTTTAAAGGAATGCACTTTGTGTCCTCGCGAATGCAGAGTTGATAGAACAGCAGGAGAAAAAGGGTTTTGCAAAACTGGTGATAAGCTTTTTGTATCAAGTTGGGGTCCTCACTTTGGGGAGGAAAGACCTCTTGTAGGTTATTATGGCTCTGGAACGATATTCTTTGGTTATTGCAACTTAGGCTGTATTTATTGTCAAAACTATACAATAAGCCACTTGGGCGAGGGTGATAAGATGTCTATAGGAAATCTTGCTGATATCATGCTCGGTCTTCAAAGAATAGGCTGTCATAATATTAACCTTGTAACACCTACTCATCAAATGCCTATGATACTGGAGTCTATCAAAATAGCAAAAGAAGCAGGTTTGTATGTGCCTATTGTCTATAATTGCGGAGGTTATGAGGCGATGCAATTACTTCAAATACTTGATGGCATTATAGACATCTATATGCCAGACTTTAAATATTCGGATCCAGAGATGGGTCTTAAATACTCAAAGGCAAAGGACTATCCTCAGATAGCTAAATCCGCTATAAAAGAAATGCACAGACAGGTTGGGGATCTTCTTATCGATGAGTTTGGGATTGCTAAAAGAGGACTTCTCATACGACATCTTGTCTTGCCCAATAATATTGCAGGCACACAAGAATTCGTCAGATTTATTGCAGAGGAAATCTCAAAGAATACCTATGTAAATATCATGGAACAATACCGCCCATGCTATAAAGCTTATGAATATCCTGATATCAACAGAAGAATAACGAGCAAGGAATATAAAGATGCTATAAAAATGGCTCTTGATGCTGGACTTAAGAGATTAGATTGAATAAAGTGCCCTATCTGATATAACCGCCATAATGTGTATAAACAAAATGTCCTGTTATAGTAAGACCATCCCTACCCCAATCGTCAGGCAATGGCCAGTAAGGCTCGGCATCTCTTAAAGCCTTTATAGCTGCATCATCCAGACTTTTATAGCCCGACGTCCTCAGAAGATCAACTGATCCAAGCCTGCCATTTTTCTTTATCGTAAATCTTATATATAAGTCTCCATAGATACCCCTTTCGGCTGCATCGCGAGGATATTTCCATATCCCCTCAATCTTCTCCTTAAGTCGTTGCATATATCCTTGATATTGAAACTCCTTCGTGCTGAAGGTTATAGAACTATCTGATTTAGTCTCTCTATCCTTTTGGGCAAGTTTACCGATGACATCTTTATCAAACAGTTTATCCTTAGTGCTTTGCTTTTGTTGTCTTTCAGTAAAATCCTTTATTGAAATCTCATCCCTTCTGCCTGATACCTCAGTCTCGGGTATTTTCTTATTAAGTGCCTCCGTCCCATCTGAAGATGGTTTGCCTTGCTGATCTAATTTCTTTGGTAAATCTTTATTTGTAAGCTCTTTTTTCTTTTGGGGAGGGGGGGGTAATTGTTCTCTAAGTGAAGGCGGCTTAATCTTTTGAATATTTGATGGAGGTGATATCTTTTCATTTGGGATAATTTCTCTCTTCATAATATTTCTATCATTAGGCTTTTGCAACTCATCTGGAGAGATTATCCTTGTATAGAAAAATTCTGGTTTAGATTCTTTTCTTTGCTCTTTTATAAAAAAGGCAAGAGAGAATAATATCATATGGACTATAAGGGAAAAGATTAAAGCACGCAGCAAGGCAGCAACTCTAAATTAAAATTTATATATTTTAATTGATTATAACCCAAATTCTGCAGTAAAAACATTGTTTAAAAAGTTAGATAAGATAAATATTTAAACCTTCAACTGCATAAAGTTTAAGCAAAATAATTCAAATAATTGACAAAGGATTTCTTTTTTATTTAATATTTTAATCTTGTATCATTTGCTTTGTTTAAATTAGTTTGGAAGTATTTTTTTAAAATTTTTGTTCATTCCCCCGACTCGATACCTAGTCAAGTCGGATAATGAAATCAAGTCTTTTTTTGAACATAAATAATCTTTTTAAGTGAAATTTCAGGTTAACTATATCTTAGTTTTAAGTATAAACCAAAAAAGACTTTCAAGAGAGGTCATATGTATTTTCAAGATCTAATAATGAAATTAAATGATTTTTGGGCGAAAAAAGGCTGTATTCTCCTGCAACCATATGATATTGAGGTGGGAGCAGGCACATTTCATACAGCTACTTTCTTCAGGGTAATAGGGCCTGAGCCGTGGAAGACCGCATATGTTGAACCAAGCAGGAGACCAACTGATGGAAGATACGGCGAAAATCCTAATAGGTTGCAGCATTATTATCAATATCAGGTGATTGTTAAACCATCCCCGCTGGACAGTCAGGACATATACCTTGAAAGCCTCGATTATCTTGGAATAGAAGCTACAAAACATGATATTCGCTTTGTGGAAGATGACTGGGAATCTCCAACACTTGGAGCATGGGGTCTTGGCTGGGAGGTTTGGCTTGATGGCATGGAAATTACTCAGTTTACCTATTTTCAGCAAGTAGGAGGAATAGACCTTAAGCCTGTATCTCTTGAAATAACCTATGGTCTTGAAAGGATTGCAATGTATTTGCAGGAGATTGACAATGTCTTTGAATTACAATGGTGCAAAGGTATTAAGTACGGCGAGATACATAAGCAGGGCGAGATTGAATTTTCAAAATTTAATTTTGATTATTCAAATGCAGAACTCTTAATGCATCAATTTGAATCATCCGAAAGGGAGTCTAAAAGGATGAATGAACTAGGTTTGGTTCTTCCTGCTTATGAGTACTGTCTAAAGTGTTCGCATTACTTTAACTTACTTGATGCAAGAGGCGTTCTCTCTGTAACAGAAAGAACAGGTTATATAGCAAGGGTTAGAGCCCTTGCAAGGTTTTGTGCCGAAGCCTTCTTTAGACAGAGACAAGAGATGGGCTTCCCACTTTTAAAGAGGTGATAAATAATGGATAATTTGAACAGCGAAATAATTGCTACTGGTTCTGCAAAACTTTTAATGGAGCTCGGAGTTGAAGAGATACCCGCCCGTTTTTTGCCTGATGCTTTGATAAATTTAAAAAATAATGCAGAAAATTTATTTGAAGAATATAGATTATCATTGGCTTCTATCAAGACTTTTGCCACACCCAGAAGGCTTACTCTAATTGCAGAAGTAGAAAGAATGCAAAGGTCAGAAGAAAAGGAAACCTGGGGGCCTCCTGTAAATGTTGCATATGACGAAAATGGTAATCCTACAAAGGCAGCAGAGGCTTTTGCTAAAACACATAATATTGCGATAGAGAATCTGCAAAGAAAAGATAAAGGTAAAGGCACTTATATTGTCACTATTATCAAGGAAATAGCTAAAAAAACTCCCGAGGTTTTGCCTGAAATTCTAAGCAAGCTTATATTGTCTCTTAATTTCCCCAAAAACATGAGATGGGGAAATGGAGATTTAAGGTTTGTAAGGCCAATTCATTGGGTTCTTGCAATATACGATAATGAAAAAGTAATTTTTGATATTGAAGGCATTAAAAGCGATTCCATGACAAGAGGTCATAGATTCCTATCTCCTGCATCATTTGAGATAAAGGATGTCAAGTCTTATTCTAACCTTCTTAGGAATAATTTCGTTATACTCGATCAGGAAGAACGAAAAAAGATAATTGTTGAGGAAGCAAATAAATTAGCTGCAACTGTTAATGCAACTGTAATCTCTGAAGAAGACTTGCTTGAACATGTTGTCTTCTTAGTAGAGTATCCAGTGCCGGTTTTGGGCAGTTTTCCGTCTGATTATTTGTCCTTGCCTCGAGAACTGCTAATCACTGTTATGAAAGGGCATCAAAAATATTTTGCCCTTGAGGATTCGCATAAAAGGCTTATCAACCATTTCATCATTGTGAGTAATACCAAAAATATTAATGCAGAAACAGTAAAGAAAGGCGCTGAGAGGGTTATAAAAGCCCGGTTTGAAGACGCCCGTTTTTATTTTGCAGAAGATACTAAGATGCCACTGAAAGACAGGCTTGAAGGCTTAAAAAATGTTGTGTATCATGATAAGCTCGGCAGTCTCTATAGTAAAACACAGAGAATAGCTTCAATAGCCGAATTCATTTGTAATCGCTGCTGTCCCGATAAGAAGGATAATATCAGCACAGCAGCTCTTTTATCCAAGACCGATCTTATTACAGGAGTAGTAAGAGAATTCCCAGAACTGCAAGGAATTATTGGCAGCTATTATGCTATGAAAGAAGGCTATAATGATTCCATAGCAAAAGCACTAAGAGAACAGTATCTGCCTTCTCATACAGGCGATGTATTGCCCAAAACTGATACAGGCGCTATCGTAAGTTTATCAGATAAGCTTGACAATTTAGCTTCTTTTTTCATGCTAGGTCTTTCACCCACAGGCTCTGAGGATCCTTTTGCATTGAGAAGGCAGGCTCATGGGATTATATTAATCTTGATAGATAAAAAATACGATATGACTCTATTAGAATTGCTCGATACAGCCTTAAAACCTTATGAAATTAAAGACAAAGAAAACATTTTAAGCTCTCTTATGAGATTTTTTGAACAGAGAATTGATTATTTAATGCAATTAGAAGGGTATTCGGCAGATTTTGTTGCATCAATAATGCCCTTCGTTGGAACATCTCCTCTTTGCAGGGTCAAGGATAGATTAACTGCGCTGTTAGAGTTTAAAAATGATCCTGACTATGATTCTTTTATCCTCGCAATGAAAAGGATAAATAATATTGCTCCAAAGTTCGCTGTTCCCCCTGTAAAAAAGGATTTATTTGCTCAAGCTGATGAGGAATTGCTTTATAAAGGGCTTGCAGAAATAACCCTTCAGACTTCATCATTATTGAAGATGAATGATTACATCGGATCCCTCAAGTCTTTAAAAAATCTTAAAGAGCCTATAAACAATTTTTTTGACAAAGTCTTGGTTATGGATAAAAATGAAGATATTAAAATGAACCGCTTATCATTAATAAAAGAAGTGCAAGCGATTGCCCAGCAGATAGCTGACTTTTCTAAATTATCTTGACAGCTCAAATTTTAAAACAAAGGGACACGGTATTCCGTGTCCCTTTGTTTTTTCAGAAGCTTTTAAAAGCTTGACTTTTTAATGGTATAAATAGTATTTTTAAAAGTTGGGCAGTTAGCTCAGTCGGTAGAGCAGGGGCCTGAAAAGCCCCGTGTCGGGAGTTCGATTCTCTCACTGCCCACCATCTTTTTAATCTCTTTATCAGTGTTTATGCGGGTCAGTTTTTCTCTCCTCTTTTGGCGGTGCTTCCTTAGTTTGTTCAGTTGGTGGATGCATCATTCCTCTCATCATCATCCCTCTCATATCTGACATCATATTATCCATTCGTTCTATCATCTTATCTATATCTTTCATCATCTCTTTCTTTTCAGAAGGTTTCATATCTTTCAACATCATCTTTTGCATCTGCATCATATCCTTCATCATCTGCATCATCTCTCTCATCATCATTCCGTGCCCCATCATATGCTTCATCATTGGCATACATTCATCCATCATCTGTTTGCACATAGGCATCATCCTGTCTTCCATCATTCTATGCCCCATTTGTGATTTTCTTTCAGGCTTCATGTCCTTATCCATCTGGGCATATGCTGAAACGCTGAAAACAAACAAAAAAACAAAAACAAGTGTTAATTTTTTCATGTACTTCCTCCTTATAATGATTTACGTATTGTCAAAATTAACCACAGAGAACACAGAGAAAATATTAAATATTAATAAGTTAAGAGGAATTCTATTCCCTCCCCTCTGTGCGCTCTGTAGTGAAATTCTATGGTTTCATATCTTTCTCTTTTTTTTTCATAAAACTTTTGACATTACCATGATTTAATGATTTGGTATTGTTAACCAAGCTTATCCCCAACCTTCAAACCAGAATTGGTTATAAATTCTGAGGATTTTATTTTTCCACTCCCAGCAGGCTGTACCCTTTTAATGCGAATTGCTCCCCCATTGCAATATACAACAAAGCCTTCACTATCTATTGAAAGAACTTCACCAAATTCTGCCTGATTCTGAGTTGGCTCTATAGAAGAATCAAAAATCTTAATTTTATTCCCCTTAAAAATTGTCCATGCTGCTGGTGATGGGTTAGCACCTCTAATAAGATTATAAACCTGATGAACGGGTTTAGTCCATTTTATTACAGTCAATTCTTCTGTGCAAAGAGGCTCGTAGGTAGCTTGGGTATCATCTTGTGGTATGCGTGGTGCAATCCCTTTTCTTACCATCTCCACTGCCTCAACAATTGCTTCAACGCCGAGAGGGAAAAGTTTATTGAAATACACTGAACCCGTTGTATCATCAGGAAGTATATCAACCTCTTTTTGTAAGATAATAGGTCCTGTATCAATGCCTTTATCAGGCCAGAAAATGGTCAAACCTGTTTTTGTCTCCCCATTAATTACAGCCCAATGTATAGCGCTTCCACCTCTGTGCTTAGGAAGTAAAGAAGGATGATATTGAATAGTCTTTAGGCGAGGATAATCTAATATTCTTTGTGGAACTATGTCTGTTACAAATGCCATTACATTGAGGTCAGGCTGTAATTTTACAAAGATATCATAAACTTCTGGTTCTTTCATTTTTTTGGGTTGAAAAACTGGAATGCCTTTGTTTTCTGCTAAAACCTTCATGCCAGAAGGTTTATCAGGAGGGTCGGGAGGAGAAAATACACCCACTACATCCTCATTCTTATTAAGAAGGGCTTCAAGTGCCTTTTCGCCAAAAGCTGCCTGACCGATCAGGATGATACGCATACATAACCTCCTCGAGTGTTTTTCTTAAATATTAAAGCATAAAAGACATTATAATCAATATAATTTAGGATTATCTGACAAATAAACATAAGATTTGCATATTATTGTAAAGCAGCCATATAGAGCTTGTCTAAAAACTACGATTTCACTCGACTGTCATTCCCCGACTTGATCGGGGAATCCAGTCTTTTC
Organism: Thermodesulfovibrio yellowstonii; assembly: GCA_020724365.1. Classification (GTDB taxonomy): domain Bacteria; phylum Nitrospirota; class Thermodesulfovibrionia; order Thermodesulfovibrionales; family Dissulfurispiraceae; genus DYHD01. Next base: position 16,235 of record DYHD01000033.1, read on the forward strand.
AATAGGTTCTGGATTGTCCGGTCAAGCCGGACAATGACAACATGCGAGTTTTTAGACAAGCTCTATATGCCGCTATAAACAATTGAATCTTCCGGCAGAGCCCTATTCAGAAACCTTTGAAGATATTTGATTCCCTAACCAAGCATACATTCTAATCTGATAAGAAAGTTAGATAATGACAGCAGTTAAAATAAAATGCAATCAATCAGAAATTTGAAATGGAGTTCCTGCTTTTTGCTTAAGTGCATAGTAAAGTTTTTCAGTATTGACTTGTTGTAAAAGATTCTTCCTTGTTAACAAGTTAAATGCCTCGCTGAAATAATTATCAACATCATCTTCATGAACTTCTATAAAGACCTTTTTATCCCTAATGCCTATTTTTACTGGTTGTTTGACTATCTCAACCTTCACACCATTATTAACGAGCTGAAATAGAACAGGAATATCTTCAGGATAAAGTCTTATACAGCCATGGCTAACCCTTCTGCCTACTCCCCATGGTTTATTGGTTCCATGAATGAGATATGATTGCAATGAAAGCCTAAGAGCATGAGTCCCAAGAGGGTTATCAGGACCTGGGGGGACGACTCTTGGCAATTCAGGCTTCTCTGCTCTGATTGATTCTGGCACATACCAGCTCGGATTTACAATTTTTTGAATTATTTTGAATTTACCAAGAGGAGTATCGTAGCCCTCTCTGCCGATACCAATTGGAAATGTCCTTACTAATTTTCTGTCTTTCTGCTGAAAAAAATAGTAAAGTCTCATTTCTGAGAGATTAATAACAATACCATCATATATGTTTGTCTCGGGCAAAACCCATGAAGTTGGAATCTTAACTATCGTGCCATTATCAGGTAAGAAGGGGTCTATATCAGGATTTGCTGAAATAATCTCATTATATCCTAAATTGAATTTTCTTGCTGTCTCGATAAGTGATTCAAAGTTGCCTATATTATGAGTTTTCGTAAATCCAATTACTGTAGAGTCTTTATTAAATGAGTAAACCTCAGCATTGGACACTGTTGATGTAATAAATTGTAATAAGAGAATTATTACAAACGAAATTAAACTTTTCATATTTTTAATATAACTTTATGAATTTTATAAATTCAAGTTTAATTAAAATTCCGAGGAATATACCCATTTCTTTTGCTCTCATTTCCTTCCGAGAAATAGGTATAGTGTCTCAAGAATCTAATAAAAAAATAATTGGGATAATCTATTTATCCCAGAATTGTCATTAGAAGACTTAATGAACTGTTTTTTATAGGAATTTTTCTAATGACCGCCATTAGAGAAACCAACTGAAATATATAGGATGATACTCCTAATGACGATTTTGGGTTTATTTAGAATTGGGTCGAAGCTTACCATTAAGATAAAGCCTTGTAAATCAGATTGATGGGTTGGTATCCAATAATATAATATGCTCCTTGGAGTTAAGAATAAGTGCTGATATTTAATTGGCACTGAAAGAGATCCATTAGGAACGGACTGATCGGGAATATACATTTTTCACTTGACAACTTTTTTTCATATGTGATCCCTGAATATTATATGACACAGTCCGATGGCAGAATCGCAGTTGTCCTAATAAGCAGAAATGCCAGTTTGAATCATCTGCGTCCACGGATTCATATCGTCCTGAATACAGTCAACCTTTCTAAAAAACCAGTACCTCTGTGCTAAGGTGTTTATTAAAGACTGTCTAAATTCCATTGTAAAGTTGCTTGCAATGTTAATATTTAGTGTAAGATTACGCGGGAAGTTTCTTATCAAAAAACCTCTGAAGCTCTGATTAGGTGCTGCAGTCCATCTTAAATATGTAACATCTTCACCTACAAATACTCCCCATATGAAGGAAGTTCTAGGGGGGCTTTGAGTCTTTACTGTTGTATTATTAGTAATAAAAAGAACAGGCATTTCTTCATCATTGGTGCCTCTTCCTATATTAAGAGTAATCTGATTTCCTACCCATCCACACCATAAATCTTGTGAGTCACATTTCTGCAAAGAAGATCCTGCCCCAATACTAACTGCTCTTGAACAGTTAGGACATGCGTTTGCATAAACATATACCAAACTGTCCCAAATGTTTACCGTGCTATTATTTGCATATTGGAGACTTCTGACAAACATCTTCATATTATTTAATGTTATGTTTCCGGCTGTTATAAGGTTTAATGGCACATTAACATTGTTTGTAGTGTTTATAGCATCCTGAGGAGTAGTGGTAGTCAGAGGGGCTATTATTAAAGTGCCGTCTGAAAGAGAGGCGTTGGCGCTTGTAGTTACAGTATTAGAAGAAACATGTCTAAAGTTTCGTATTGTGCCGGTATATGTAGTTGTGCCGGTATTATACAGATTAAAATTATTTGAAGGCGACGCTGCTGTGCCGGTAACTGTTGTTGTTCCACTGTTATAAAGCATGAAGGCGGATGAATTGTTTACAGTGGTAGTTCCGGAATTATAAACTGCAAAATTAGTTGAAGTGTTGATAGTTGTAGGTCTTGTTGAAGAAAGAATAAAGTTAGAGGTATTGGCGTTAATTGTTTTTGTGCCGCTGGATCTTTGGTCATAAATGGTCACCCTTTGACCGCCTCTCATTCCATTACCTGATATCGTAATATTATTAGACACGGTGGCAGGTATTCTTATCGTGCTGCAGGCGGTAAACTCGCTTGTCAAATTTAAAGTCGTAACTGTGTTGGTCGTGGTGCAAGATGGTATATTAGGCGCAGGTGGCAAAGTAGGATTATTTAGGGCTAATCTAGGGATGCCCCATTCATTGTCAAATCTGATTTCACGGTTATTGTTCTGCGGGTTTCTTCCGTAGTCAGGTTCGTCCTCAAAGACTTGCAATAATCCTACACCGCAATTTGCAGTTGCATTGACATTAAAACAATCAACATTGAAAAATAAAGGGATTAGATCATCAAAAAATACATTCGGAAAAATTGCGGGATTGCCATAAAGACCTGCCCCACCACCATCCTGCCCACATCCTCGTTGAGGAACGCTTGGATTGATGGTTCCGGATGCTATAAATGCTGGAACAAAGCAAGTGGGATTTACTGTATCATCACAGCCGGATAATCTTACGGAAGCGCCGCCTAATTGAGCATCAACATTTCCTCTAACTGTATAAAGCCCCAGTCCATAGAAAGATTGAATTATTGAGGTTTTTATGATTTTAGCATCGCTTGCGGTTCCTTCTGATTTTACAAAACAAATCCTTCCGCTTCTTTTTATTCTTACATTGTATTGAGCATTTATGACATTGCCCTGAAACTCTCGATTAAAGCAGAACCCAGACGAGTTGATTTCATCTACCGCTCTTAAAAGTCCGGCATTAGCAGCTTTTTCAGCTCTATTAAGTTTTTCATCCGCCTGTGTAGTTTGTAGATTATTATAGACGATATGCAGACCCGTTGCGCCTACGATAGATACCACTAATAACATTAACAAAGCAGTAACAATAGCAAACCCTTTATTGTTCATAATTTTACCTCCCAAAAAATCTTTCAACAGTCATTGTGCCGTCATCCTGACTGCGAACAGTAATTTTAACCCTGATTCCCTGTCCTTCCTGCTGAATTTTAAATGAATTAACAGGTACCAAAGGCTCTGGAGTTTCATCATTATTACAGTCATTTGACATATCAAAAGCTTGCATATAGAGATATCGCTTATTGTTATCATTAGGGTTGTTTTGACAGAAAAGCCTTACTCTATGAGGAACTCTCATCAAGAGGTCTCCGCCTTCCAGATTTAATATCTGAGTTGGCTGGTTATTTGTATCCAGCTCAAAGCCGTTTATCGCCATAACCTGTCTGTTCATTGTCCCGTTGCTATTTTGTCCAGATGCAATATTTATACAGTCAAGGCTGTTTGAAGAGAGTCCTGAAATGGAGAATATCAGAACATTGCTGTTGTCATTAGTATCTCTTCTAAAAGGACCGCCTCTTTTTAAGTGATAGCAGTTTTCACCTGAGGCTTGAGATAATCTACAACTCATCATAGCCACAGTTGTTGCGCTTGTTAATCTGTCAACAAAGCCGTTTCCATAAAGATTTGCATAAAAAAAGATTTCATCGCACGGCGCCCCCTCATTTCTTGTCAAACAGAGAGAGCTTGGGGGAGGATAAAGAAACTGATTAGCTACCTTACAGTCTCTGATGGGTGTGCATAAGTTGTTGCCCGTTGGGTCATTGCAGGGCGTTGATGTCCCCCATCTTTGAAAGAGCCATTCCATCTGAGCAAGGCTTAATTTGGTTATCTCTTTTACATCCGCGAACTTTTTTGTTTGTCTAAATGCCAAATCACTTTGTATATGTAAAGATGACAAGGCAGCTAATATTATGCTCGTAATAACTATTGTTATCAAAATCTCAACTAAAGAAAAGCCTTTTTTGCTTGAAATAATTAGATAGGTTGGTTTTTTGGATTTAAAATTCTCCATTATCTTTTCTCCTTCATTTTCATTGAGGAAGGGTGCAAACCAAGTCTCTTAGAACCTTTGTGTTTGTTCCAATTGACGCGGTTGATACTATCTCAACACAGGCGCTTTGTCCTGATCCTATTGCCGGAGGGCTTGCTGGCGGTGTCCCTGACATAACGATATTAACAGTATGATTCCCGCATTGGATCTGCATAGAGTTTGTGTTAGGGTTCGCCCGTTTGGACTCTATCCCGGATGTGGCACCTTGCACAAGACATGTGAAAACTGTATCTTTTGCCGTAAAAAGAGCAAAGTTTGTTATCATTCCGGCTACAATAACAGCTATTATCGTGGTAATTAAGACGGCAACCAAACCTTCTATTAATGTAAAGCCATCATTCATTTTTAATTTTGATAGTATCATGAACAACCTCCGGAACCTTTCTCTACTCTTATTGCACCGAATCTGCTGATTAATGCCTTGTGAAATCTTGTATTTCCAGTAGCGCAAATATCACCGACTGATATGGAGAAACCTCTTGGGTCAAATCCAGAGCCGCTTCCGTGTAAACTTACGAAGTTATCAGTTATGTTAAATTGTTTTAACACTTCACCATTGCATATATTGCTTCTATCAGAACCCATATTTTTTATTTCAAGCCTGTTGTTTCCTTGCCTACATACCCCAACATTTATGCTTTTTTGCATAGCTGTAAGTCTTGCCCATTTGATAACTGACTCCATAGAATACGCATACTCATTAAATTTATATATTCGATAGGTTTTTTGGATTTGAGGGACTGCAACGGCGGCAAGTATTGCTATGACTGCGATAGCGATCAGCAGCTCTACGACTGAAAAGCCTCTGATATTAATATTTTTTAAAATTTTAAACTTAGAAGAATTTGCTGACAGGATTTCAGGCTTATCATCAACAAGATAAGATATTATATCTCTTAAAATTAAGGGAAGCTTACAATTGATTCCAATCAAAATGTCGTTCATGGTGACTCCAGCACTTTTTACTCCCTAAAACAATTAAATATTATAAAATTTCTACCAAACATATTTTTAAATTACCTCCTAATCAAAATTATATAAAAAAAATCACAAAGTTGCAATATTTATCTCAAAATTGCCGATAAAAAATTAATAAACTACTTTTTACCTACTTTTTAAGGTCTGTTTTGTTTTAAAAGATTAGATAATAAAATTTTAAACTACCTTGTTTATTAAACCAGAAACCCTTATGATATAATAAAAATATATAAACCAGTAGAAAATATAATTACTAAGGAGTGCATAAGTAAGGCGTCATTATTGAAAAATCTCCCCTGCCT
>DYHD01000034.1 GCA_020724365.1 Thermodesulfovibrio yellowstonii
TAAATTCTAATGGCGGTCATTAGAAATATTTGCCTAATGACAATTCTGGGTTAAACGAAAAGTGATATTTACCAAACAAAAATCAGGAAAAGATATGAATTTTTTAAAAAAATAATTTAATCAAATGTCTTACTTACTAATTTTGCAACATTATCGATCATGCATATAGCCCTTGAATAGTCCATCCTCCGTGGTCCAAGAACGGCTATGACGCCCATATTGCGATCTTTATCTTTATAAGTAGATGCTACGATACTCAACCCCTTCAATTCATCAATAGGATTCTCATTGCCAATAATAACTTGCACCCCTTCAATATCAGCAAATTCATTCAACAATCTTAGTATGAGATGCTTTTCTTTAATTGCATTAGAAAGCTCCTTAATCTTGGATATATCAGCAAAATCTGGAAGATTTATTGCGTCATAAAGTCCTGAAATGAAAATGTCGTGAACAACTAAAGATAAAGCCTCCTCATAAATCTGTATAGTTTTACTAATAAGGTCGTTATATTGGCTCTTTTCTTTTGATACTTTTTCATTTAAAAGAGTCATTATTTTATCCAAAGTTTGACCTATGTACTCACTATTTAAATAATCAGTAATCTTGTTTAAATCATCCTGAGTGTATGAAGAAGATATTTGTATAATTTTATTTTTTATTATTCCCTCATTAGTTAATAAAATAGCAACAACCTGATCGGAGCGGTATCTAATAAGCTCTAATCTCTTAAAGGTCGTGCATTGAGGTCTTGGAGGGGTTATAACGCCTATATAATTTGTTAATGCCGATATAGCATCAGTAGTCTCTGTAAAGATTGTATTAATATTGAATTCCTGCCTTATTGTAACAAGCCTACTATTGAGTTTCAATAAAAACTGTTCTAATTCTTCATCATGACTTGAATCAATAATATCAAGAATATAGTCAACATAAAACCGATAGCCTTTATCCGTAGGGACTCTCCCAGCAGAAGCATGGGGTTGGCTTAAGAAGCCGATTTCTTCTAAATCTGCCATAATATTTCTTATGGTTGCAGAAGAAAAACCCAAAGCGTATCTTCTCGTAACAAACCGAGAACCTACAGGTTCAGGATTGCGTATGTAGCTCTCTATAACAGAACAAAGAACTTTTTTACTTCTTTCATCTATAATATCTTTTGACATAACCAGACACCCTTAGCACTCTCTAAGGTTGAGTGCTAATAATTTAACAATAAGTTTAATATCATGTCAAGATTTTACCATAAAAGCTTTTTATTCAATAGTTTATCGTATATTTTAATAGGAATGAAAGCTTGATGATATATCTCTTCATTGAAATAACGGGTATTGATATTATATTCTCTTCTCATCTCCCTGATATCAAGCTTTTTTGAAGCTGTGGAGAAAGTCCACCAATTACCAGCATATGTCGCTAGTGGAGCAGTGTATAAATCAACGATTGGGAATATCAGCTTCAAAGCTTCCTGGACTTCAATTACGATGTCCTTATGAAAATGCAGAGATTCTGAAAGAGTGGCAAACATACCATCATCAGCAAGCGCATTTTTTACTGACTTGAAAAATTCTACCGTAAAGAGGCTTTTGGCAAACCCAATAATATCTGTAGAATCTACGATAATTATATCAATATCGCCATTTCTTTCCTTAACAAATTCAGCCCCGTCCATACATTTAATCTCTACCTTTGGGTCTTCAATACCACAAGCCACATCAGGGAAGAATTTTTTAGAGACATTTATAACATCCTCATCTATCTCTATGAAATAAACCTTCTTGACGCTCTCATGCTTAAGAACCTCTCTGACAGCTCCTCCGTCTCCTCCTCCCACAACAACAATATTTTGCGGATGAGGATGAGAATGCATTAAAACATGCACAAGCATCTCATGATAGAAAAACTCGTCTCTCTCTGTAATCTGAACAACGCCATCAAGAATGAGCATCTTGCCGAAAAAAGGATTTTCGATTACCATAATATCTTGGAAATTACTCTTGGCTTTGTAAAGCACTTTTTCAACATCATATACATACTGCACTGGTGCATATGGGTCTTTTTCAAAAAATTTAATCACAAAAACCTCCGTGATAATTTATCTTCACTCTATCTCATTATTTAGTTGTTTAGGTTGTTATTCTCATCATCACATCCTTTTAAATAATCTATGATACTATTTTGATTATTAAAAGGCAAAACTGTGCAAATATTGTATCATGTTTAGCTGAATATCATATTTTTAAAACCAGTAATACTTATGAAGCGAAAACCTTCAGCAAAAAGACTGGGAGATATTTATAATTCTGTCCAAGTAAAAAACCAGAAAACCTCATAAATTCATAGGCTGTAAGATAAGGCAATAAGAAAAAAAATTTTATGAACCCCAGTTCTTTTAGGCAATATTGGAATTCATTATATAGAATTTGGAAGCCTGTTTTGTAATTGCCTGTTCTTAAATTAAGGTCTTTCAGAGATACGCCCGAATCAAAAATTGGTTAGGATTATTATGGATATCACTGAAACGCGCTCAGCTAAAGTTTTAAAATTGTCATTGCTATTGTCTTGAGTTTGAAAGGCTTTATTTTGGTCAATTTAGAGGAAAACTATCAATTTTCTCAAACTTTCAAATGAAGATTACAACACAAATGATTAAGTTATCTCTTTAAAATTCAGTATATCCATGTATTCCCACTCTCTCCAGCCCAGCACATATAATCTATTTTTAGATGCCTCCTTGATTATGTTATCAGAAAAGGCTATGCTTCCATAGATTATGATCAATTCCTTCCCAATATGCTCAGGAAAAAACTCAAAAAACCTCTCTCTTTTGTCTGCTATTTCTTTTATGTCACTGAATCTCGGGGTTGATTTAGCCTCTATCATAAATATTTTATTATCACATCCTGCTATAGCATCTATCTCAAAGTCCTCGCTATCTTTCCGCCTGAATTGCCTTTGCCCTTCCATCGTTACATGACAATTAAAATACTTACTAAGGACAGGTCTTAATGCAGGAGCTATCAAGTCTTCTACGATAGTTCCCATCTTCTTGGCAAGATTGCTCCACTCCTTGTTTTTGCGCCTGTTTTCTTCATCTTGTTTAGTTTTAAAATCTTTCATTTCGTCTTTAAAATCTTTCATCTCATCTTTAAATTCTTTCATTTCATCATGAAGGGCTTTTCTGTCTCTTTCAGATTCCTCTCTGAAAGCCTTCATCTCGTTTTTAAATTCTTTCATTACATCATGAAGGGCTTTTCTGTCTCTTTCAGAGTTTTCTCTATATAGTCTCATTTCTTCTTTAAAAGCCCTTAATTCAGCTTCAGTGCGCATTTGAGAATTATAGAGTTTGTTAAACTCTATTCCTACATTTCTAACAAATTCTTCTAATACTATCTCAAGCCTATCAACCCTTGACTCTACAGTTTGCATACTTAAAACCCTCCTCTAATCCTTTAAATATTATAATACTAGTTTGGCAGTAAAAAGACAAACACTATCCCATAATCCGTAGTCATTGCAGGTGAGCCGAAGCCTGAGCATAGCGAAGGGGAAGAATCTTGTTTGAGATTGCCACGGGCTTCGTCCTCGCAACGACCTTTCGGCTCGGATTGCCACGCATCTTTCAGGTGCTCACAATAACAGCAAAATCAACGAGTATTTAATGCTCATTATGGATTATGATAGAGAATAATGAAAATAAAGATATTGTTTAGTATAATAATCGTATTAAATATTATTTTATAGGTGAGGGATAAATGCATATAACTATTGTTGGAACGGGATATGTTGGTCTTGTCACAGGGGCATGTTTTTCTGAATTTGGAGTCTTTGTTACATGCATTGATACGGATAAAAATAAGATCGAATCACTCAAAAAAGGGGTGGTCCCTTTTTATGAGCCTGGACTTGATGACCTCATCAAGAAAAATATAAATCAGGGTAGGCTGCGATTTACGACTGACCTTGTAGGCAGTGTAAGAGATTCCCTCGTTATTTTCATAGCAGTTGGCACACCTCCCAGAGGTGATGGTTCGGCAGATTTAAGATATGTCGAAGAAGTAGCTAAAGAGATAGGGCAGAATATAAATAGTTATACAGTTATAGCCACTAAAAGCACAGTTCCAATCGGGACTGGAGATAGAATAAAAAAGATAATCTCTGAGAACTTACAAGAAGAGACAGACTTTGATATTGTTTCTAATCCTGAGTTTTTGCGTCAAGGGTCTGCCATGGAAGATTTCATGAGGCCTAACAGGGTAGTGATAGGAGCAAAAAGCCCACAGGCTATAGCTATTATGAAAGATCTTTATAGACCGCTTTATTTAATAGAGACGCCTTTCCTGATTACCGATATCAAGACTGCAGAACTAATAAAGTATGCCTCGAATGCATTTTTGGCAACAAAGATATCCTTTATTAATGAATTAGCAATATTATGCGAAAGCGTTGGTGCAGATGTAAATACAGTGGCTAAAGGAATGGGACTTGATGGCAGGATAGGGACTAAATTTCTACATGCGGGTCCAGGCTTTGGGGGTTCCTGTCTGCCTAAAGATACCCAAGCATTAATGCAAATAGCATTAGAGCATAATCTTAATCTTGAGATTATACAGGCTGTAATTAGGGCAAATGAAAACCAGTTAAAATGGGTTAGTAAAAAGATTAAAAACGCCATGAAAGAAATTAAGGGGAAATCCATAGCTATATTAGGATTATCCTTCAAGCCGAACACGGATGACCTAAGGGGAGCGCCATCTATTCCTTTGATAAAAGATTTACTTCAAAGCGGAGCTTCAATAAAAGCATATGACCCTGCTGCTATGGATAATGCTAAAGAACTTATCCCAGAGGCAATATTTTGTCAAGATGCTTATGAGGCTTGTGAAGGAGTTGATGCCTTCATTATAATAACTGAATGGAATGAATTCAGAAATCTGGATTTAAAAAGGCTGTTTAAGTTACTTAAACAACCCTATTTCTTTGACCTGCGAAATATCTATGACCCTGCAAAAATGAAGTCTTTAGGTTTTAAATATTACAGTATCGGACGGGATTCTCTATAGATTAATCTGCGGACATCTCATCTTAAGAAACTCTTTAACCTCTCCGATGTTCATATCCTGAAATAAAATACTGATGCAGTAAGGAGCATTTGAGTTCCCCTCTTTGTTACCACCCTTCGTAAATATAAAAGATATCAGCCCTTGACAACTATTTTGCTATTCGGCAGATTTGGGGCTATTTTTGTGATTTGACAAGAAATTGTTTTTTATATATACTAATTATTAGTGAAGGGGAGTAGCTGAATCGGTGGTATCGTCAGCACGGCTTAATAAAAAAGCCCGGTATCATCCGGTTAGTAAAATAAAAGCAACTAACAAGCGAGACCTTTGCCACAATGTTCATTCATAGTGGTAAAGGTCTTTTTCTTACTGAAATATAAAAATTTAATGAAAGGAGGTAAAATGAATACCCTGAAAACAATGGTGTTAATGGTAACACTCTCTGTTATGCTTGTAGGAGTGGGAGCAATCCTTGGAGGAAAATCAGGCATGACAATTGCCCTTATCTTTGCATTTGGAATCAACTTTATAACTTACTGGTTTAGTGATAAGATAGTATTAAAAATGTATAGAGCAAGACAGATATCAGAGGCAGATGCACCTGATTTTTATTCTATGGTAAGAAGGCTTGCCCAGAAAGCTGAACTTCCAATGCCAAAAGTCTATATTATAGATCAGGATCAGCCTAATGCCTTTGCAACTGGCAGAAATCCTGAGCATGGAGCAGTGGCTGCAACGACTGGTATCATGAGAATCCTTTCTAGAGAAGAACTCGAAGGGGTTATGGCACATGAACTTGCTCATATTAAAAATAGGGATATACTTGTAAGCACAATTGCAGCAGCTATAGCTGGTGCAATAAGCTATCTCGCTCAGATGGCTCAGTGGGCTATGATATTTGGCGGTGGTAGGAGCGATGAAGAAGGTGGTGGCAGTCCTATCGCAGCAATAGTGATGATGATTGTTGGGCCTATAGCTGCAATGCTTGTACAGATGGCAATCTCTCGTGCAAGAGAATATGGGGCTGATGAGGGAGGAGCTAAGATAGCTGGAAATCCTATGTATCTTGCAAATGCCTTGCAGAAACTTGACATGGCTTCCCGTCAGATACCTATGAATGCCAATCCTGCAACTTCACACATGTTTATAGTGAATCCTTTATCAGGCGGCTCGCTCTTGAAGCTTTTCAGCACGCACCCCCCAATTGAGGATAGAATCGCACGGCTGAAGGCAATGAGAATGAGATAACTCTAAATAATATAAGTAAAATTTAACAATAGCTAAAGGGTGCAGAGAATGATAATTATGACTCTCGCACCCTTATTTTTTAACAGTCTTGACTGCCCTTTCGATCTCTCTTTTAACATCTTTCTCTTTAATCTTTTCTCTTTTTTCGTATAATCTTTTTCCTTTTGCCAGTCCAATTTCAATCTTAGCAAATGGACCCTTGAAATAGACCTTTAACGGAATGAGAGAGTATCCTTTTTGAACTAACTTAATTTTAAGTCTAATAAGCTGGCTTTTATGAAGAAGAAGCTTCCTTGTTCTTAAGGGGTCATGATTTAAAATATTCCCATGACTATATGGGCTGATATGGCAGTTAAATAAAAATGCCTCATCATCTTTTATGAGCACATAACTGTCCTTTAAGTTGACCCTTCCTTCTCTTAAGGATTTAACCTCTGTGCCTACAAGGACAACACCTGCTTCGATTGAATCCTCGATAAAATAATCATGATAAGCCTTGCGGTTTTGTGCGATAATCTTCATGGTTTTCTTTATTTCAAAGTCAAGTTTTTCGAGAAAATCCTTGTGACTTTACTACAATATTTAGCTCAATTCTTTTTTAAGATTATTCTGAAAGATATTTTTTAAGTATAGCATAAAAATTAGACAGAGTTTTTAACCCTCTTTATATTTATAAAACCATTATGCAATAATTAAATATGATATATAAGATTATTTCAATCAATTTTATTTTGTTTTTTTTATTTATCTTCACATGTTCAGCCAACTCTGAACAATTGAAAAGCAAAGATAATGGCTCACATATATCAACCGATATAAGCCAAAAAGCTTACCTCGAATTTATCATGGGGAGCCTTGCTTATAATGAGAGAAAGTGGGAGGTTGCCTTGATTCATTATCAGAACGCCCTCAGACTTGACTCCTCCTCACCTTTTTTGAAAACTCAAATAAGCCTTATACTTATTAAATTAGGCAAGATATCAGATGCTCTCGCTATGCTTGAACAAACAGTCAAAGAACACCCTGACTACATTAATGCCCTTATGCTTTTAGGAGAAGTATATAACTCCCAAAGGAGGCTTGATGAAGCTATAAAAATATATGAGTATATAGTAAAGATAGACCCTGATAAGAATGATGCTAATATTTTTCTAGGTTCCCTTTATTTATCCAAAGGTGAAATAAAAAAGAGCCGCACAATATTTGAACATCTCCTGAAAAAAGAGCCAGAAAATACAATGGCTTTATATTATACAGCTTTAATTGAGCTAAGGCAGAACAATCATGATAAAGCTTTGGAACTATTTCAAAGGGTAACCGAAATCAGCCCATTTTTTGATTCTGCTTATGTAAATATTGGTATCCTCCATGAAAATAAAGGTGACAAATCAAGAGCCGAGAGCTATTATAAGAAGGCTTTAGAGGTTAATCCTCATAATGTGTTTGCAAGGGAAAGATTAGCGATTATGTATATATCTGATAAAGAATATAAGATGGCTATCGAGCAACTTAGACATATTCTCATTGAAATACCGCAAAATTTAGATATACACCAAAGACTCGGACTTTTATATCTTCAAGAAAAGCAGTATGATAAAGCCATTTATGAATTAAGGATTGTAACAGAGGCTCGGCATGATGACATCCCATCTCTTTATTATCTTGCGATTGCTTTATCTGAGGTGGGGAGATATGATGAGGCAATACAGCAGTTGAAGAAAATCATAGCTCTGGATTCAAAAAACATAAATGCCTTTTTGAATCTCGCACTCATTTATTCAAAGCAAAAGCAATTTTTAGAAGCTGCTAAAACATACGATGAACTACTTAGCTTTGAAAAAGGCAACCCCTCTATTTTCTTTTATGCAGGCAATGCTTATATTGAGATCAAAAACTATAAGAAGGCTGAGGAGATTTTAAATGAGGGGTTGAGCCTTTTCAGTAATGATGATGATTTACATTTTCAGATGGCTATTATGTATGATAAAACTGGGAGATTTGAAGAAATGCAAAGGTCTTTAAAAAAAGCAATTGAACTAAACCCAAAGAATGCAGACGCCTTAAATTATCTCGGCTATACTTATGCTGACAGGGGACTGCATCTTGATGAGGCTCTTATACTAATACAAAATGCCCTTGAATTAAAACCTGATAACGGTTATATAATAGACAGTTTAGGATGGGTCTATTTTAAGCTCGGCAGGTTCCAAGATGCTCTCAATACCATCTTAAGGGCTGTTGAGCTTGTAAGAGATGACCCCGTTATATATGAACACCTTGGTGATATCTATAAAGAATTGGGCGATTTTAAACGAGCTCTTTCTTCATGGGCTGATGCCTTGAGATTTCATGAGAAGGAAGAAAGCTTGAAAGAGAGAGTAGAAAATAAAATTAAAGACTTAAAATCCAAAATGAATAATAATTAGCAGACATGTTCAGCCTTTTAGCCCCAGCTAAAATCAATTGGTCTTTAAATGTTTTGAATACAAGACCTGATGGTTATCATAATATAATTTCTTTGCTCCAGTGTATTGAGCTATTTGATGAGCTTAGTTTCGAACATTCTAAAAATATAGAAATTATCTCCAACGTCGACATCCCCATCGAAAAGAATCTTATTTATAAAACAGCATTAGCTATCAAGGAACATTATAAAATTGATGCTGGTGCAAGAATAGTGCTTACTAAGTATATTCCTTCCGGTGCCGGACTTGGCGGTGCAAGCACTGATGCAGCGCACACATTAATGGGACTTAATAAGTTATGGAAACTTGGGTTAGATCGCTATGAGCTTTCGGCAATAGGCGAAAAAATTGGCTCCGATGTCCCCTTTTTTTTCTACTGTCCTATGGGGATTGTTGAAGGCAGAGGTGAAATCGTAACCCCTATTAACATAGAGCCTTCCTATACTTTGCTACTGGTAAAACCACCTGTTTCAGTTTCTACAGCATGGGCTTATGAAAAACTGAAAATACATAGGAGCAGAAGCTATCAATCTCAGAGCAATAAGACTATTGTTGATGAATTGACAAAAAAAGAAGGAATTAGAGATAATATTAGGTTAATTTATAAAGCCCTTATAGAAAAGGATTTTTCACTTCTTTATGGTCTCATTAAAAATGATTTTGAATCAATTATAATTGCTCATTTTTCAATCATTGGCAAAATCAAAAAAGAATTACTTGATGCTGGTGCATATCTTGCGATGATGACAGGGAGCGGTTCAGTTGTATTTGGTCTATTTAAAAATAGACATGAGGCAATAATTGCTTCAAAAAGGTTTAAGTCTTTCTGGTGTTCAGTTGTAAATACTTTGACAAATATTAAAAGTTAAGAATATTTGGGGCGTCGACAAGCGGCAAGTCAGCAGATTTTGGATCTGCCATACCCAGGTTCGAATCCTGGCGCCCCAGTAAAACGAAATCTTTTTTATTTGGTTCCAGTGATATGAGTTATATCTTTTCATTCAGGCTTGCTATATAATGAAAAGATTTTTTAGTCTTTCTGTAATATCTCTGGTTCTAGATTAATATATAACTGGAGGATAGAATGCCTGACGGTATTACACTTCTTACTGGCAATGCAAATAAACCTCTTGCAATAAAGGTAAGTGAAAATCTTGGTATTCCTTTGACCGATGCCACCGTCTCTACATTTAGCGATGGTGAGATAATGATTCAGATTAATGAGAATATTAGAGGTTCTGATGTATTCGTAATACAACCCACCTGCCAACCTATCAATCACAATATTATGGAACTCTTATTAATGATAGATGCATTGAAAAGGGCATCTGCAAGGAGAATAACCGCTGTAATACCATATTATGGCTATGCACGACAGGATAGAAAGGTGCAGCCCCGAGTTCCTATTTCGTCGAAACTGATTGCTGATCTGCTGACAGCAGCAGGCACTAATAGAATCTTAACCATTGACCTTCATGCAGCTCAGATACAAGGATTTTTCAATATCCCTGTTGACCATCTTTATGCTGCTCCAATACTTCACGATTACTTTAAAGGGCATCAGTTTGAAAATCTTGTTATAGTATCTCCTGATGCAGGTGGGGTTGAGAGAGCTCGTGCATTTGCTAAAAGACTCAAAGCATCTCTGGCAATTATTGATAAAAGAAGAGAAGCTAAAAATATATCTAAAATAATGAATGTAGTAGGTGATGTCAAGGATAGAGATGCTGTAATTTTAGATGATATGATTGATACTGCAGGCACTATATCTCAAGCAGCAGATGCAATAAAGGGCAGCGGTGCAAGAAAAGTGTTTGCAGCTTGTACGCATGCAGTCCTTTCAGGGTCTGCGGTTCAAAGAATAAATGATTCATCTCTTGAAGAGGTTATAGCAACTGATACAATTCCTCTTGGAGACAAAATACATAACTGTAAGAAGTTAAAGGTGCTTACTATTTCAGCTCTCTTAGCTGAAGCAATTAAGAGGATTCATTATGAATCTTCTGTTAGTTCATTATTCCATTAAAACTAATTTTCATATCGTCATTAGGAGGAAGAATGCAGATATTAACCCTTAGTGCACAAAAAAGGGAAGGTGTTGGGAAGGGTGTAGCAAGAGAACTAAGAAGAAAAGGTTACATCCCAGCCATTATATATAGAGGTGGGGACTCTATGCCCATTCAACTTTCTACAAAAGAATTCTCGATCTTCTTTAATAAGACAGGGGGAGAGCAATTAGTAGTGAATCTTGATTTCTCAGATGAGACAAGGCAAGCTCTTCTCAAGGATTATCAGATTGATCCTATTAAAGGCGGTCTGCTTCATGCTGATTTTCAAGAGATTTCTGCTACTGAAGTAATGCGTGTAATAGTTCATATTGTAATAAGTGGCGAAGCCATTGGTATTAAAAGAGATAACGGAATTTTACAATACGGACTCCGAGAAGTAGAGATTGAATGTTTACCAGAAGATATACCGGGACATATTGATATTGATGTCTCAAATTTGGGGATAGGTCAATCTATTCATGTGAGTGATTTAAATCTAGGTGAGAAAGTTCGTGTCTTGACAGATTTAGAAGAATTAATAGTTACAGTCACTGCTATTAAGGGTGAAGCCTTACCTACTGAAACCACTACAGAGGCATCAGAGCCAGAAGTAATGAAAAAAGGCAAAAAGACCGAGGAAGAGTGATAATATTCGTTGCTTTTGCTAACATTAACTTGCCAGCAAGTTTGCTGAAACTAAGAAACCTCAATATATAATTTACTTATCATGTGGATTCTCGTAGGGCTTGGCAATCCAGGGATTAGATTCACGGAAACACGACATAACATCGGTTTTCGTGTTATACATTTTCTCTCCGAACAACACAATATAAAGCTCAAAAAAGATATGCTTTGCTCCATTGGTTCAGGAATGGTTGAAGGCTCAGACATTTTGCTCGTAAAGCCTTTGACATTCATGAATAGAAGCGGTCAGGCAATCAAAGATTTAGTAATTGATGAAGATGGAAATCATAGAAAACTTATTGTGATTCATGATGATATAGACCTTGATACAGGAGTCATCAGGATTAAAAAGAAAGGTTCTTCGGGTGGTCATAGAGGCGTTCAGTCAATAATTGAGCAGCTTTCGACAGATAATTTCATTAGGGTAAAGGTAGGAATTGGTAGGAACATGGATATTCCAGTAGAAGATTATGTTCTAGACAAATTTACCATTGATGAGGAAAATATCATAAAAAATGCTGTAATTGTTGCATCATCAGCAGTGATAAAGATTATTACACATGGCGTTGAATTAGCAATGAATGAATTCAATCGTCCTAAGAATGAAATAAAATTACCTTAATTAATAGTTTTTAGTCGGCTCAATCTTACTTAGGGCTTCCCAAATTCTTAGAATAAATCCTATCCAAATTGAGCGATTCTTATTTGATAAGATGCCTAA
Organism: Thermodesulfovibrio yellowstonii; assembly: GCA_020724365.1. Taxonomy (GTDB): domain Bacteria; phylum Nitrospirota; class Thermodesulfovibrionia; order Thermodesulfovibrionales; family Dissulfurispiraceae; genus DYHD01. The sequence goes on from DYHD01000034.1 coordinate 12,230, forward strand.
ACCATGGTAGGCTAGCCGTCCCGGCTGTCTTATACCGCATCATCTTTTAGGATAGGCGAGACCTGTCTGCATGCGGACACGCACAGGCAGGCGCCTGTCCTACCAGTGCCAATGTTTTTTGATAGATCCAAATCGGTATTTGGGCTTTACTAATCTTGAAGTTTGTTTCCAAAAATTGTAAAATTAATGAAATATATTAATGATTTAAGTTTCAGGGGATAATCCTAAATGAATATAATGATAAAAAATATAAGGGAAGAGAAGATAGAAACAGATGTTTTAGTCATCCCGCTATTTGAAAATTCTTTCCCTCAATCCTATGATAATCTTGATAAGCTAACAGGGGGATTAATTAAAAAAGTAATCAACTCTGGAGAATTCAAAGGCAAACTTGGCTCAACCATGTTAATACACCTTCCTACCAATAATATTATTGCAGAGAGAGCCTTGCTGATAGGTTTGGGTAAAAAGGAAAATATTACAGCAGAAAGAATAAGGCAGGCTGGTGGCAAAGCATTTTCATTTCTCAAGACTGCAGGATATGCAAATATAGCCGTCTCAACTAAAGAGCTTAATTCATTGCCAACACTTAAAAGCATCGAAGAAGCACCCCCTACATACTTTATAGAAGGTTCTCTTTTAAGTCTTTATATTTTTGATAGATATAAAAAAAATGAGGATATCAAAGAGATTAAAAGCATAACTATACTTGGAGACGAAAAAGAAATACCCATACAGAGAATTGAAACTGTCGTTAAGGCAACAAATTTTGCACGAGATATTACAAATACCCCATCAAATGACATGACCCCTTCTACCCTCGCTAATATTGCAAATTCCCTCTCATCAAAGAATATTACTGTCAAAGTTCTTGAAAAAAAAGATGCGCAGAAAGAGGGCATGAATGCCTATTTATCAGTAGCTAAGGGTTCTGCTGAACCGTCAAAGTTCATTATAATTAATTATAAAGGCAGCAAAGACTCTGCTTATGTTATCATTGGTAAATCTATAACATTCGATAGCGGTGGCATATCCCTCAAGCCAGCAGAAGGAATGGAAAAAATGAAATATGATATGGCAGGAGGCGCTGCTACACTTGCAATTATGAAAGCAGCATCTGAACTTCAAATTCCTCTAAATATTGTAGGCATACTTCCTGCAACAGAAAATTTGCCTGGAGGCAATGCAACCAAACCAGGAGATGTTGTCTCAAGCATTACAGGCAAGACTATAGAGATAGTAAATACAGATGCAGAGGGCAGATTAGCAATCGCTGATGCTATTGGTTATGCAAAAAAATATTATAAGCCAAAGGGAGTTATAGATATTGCCACATTAACCGGTGCATGCAAGATTACTTTTGGTAATGAAGCTGCAGCGATGATGGGTAATAGCCCTGAATTAATGGAAAGAATTAAAAAAGCCTCAGAAGAAACAAATGAAAGGGTATGGGAGATGCCGCTTTATGAAGAATATAAAGACTACATAAAGAGCGACATAGCACATATTAAAAACTCAGCAGGCAAAGATGCTGCTTTATTGACAGCAGGCTATTTTTTAAAGGAATTTGCTGAAGATATCCCTTGGGTACATCTTGATATTGCTGCGGTGGCATGGAATGATAAAGATAAGCCCTATTTATCTAAGGGTGCAACAGGCTTTGGTGTCAGGCTTATGCTAAACTTTTTAAAGGGGTTATAATCATGTTTATTTTTTTCTTTATATTGTTCTTTCTCTCTCCATCGGTCGCATTTGCATGGGGACCGTTAACACATATATTTCTTGGAAACGAGATATATTCCTTTGCTTCTTTAATCCCCCCTGCCATCTTAGAACTCATAAGAAAACACAGGGAGGATTTTCTATATGGTAACCTTATAGCAGATATCATACTGGGCAAAAAATTCCTGCCAGATGCCAAAAGCTCCCATAGCTGGGAGACAGGCTTAAAATTATTTGAACAGGCAGATAGTCCCTCTGAGAAAGCTTTTATATATGGATACCTAAGCCATCTTGCAGCAGATACAGTAGCGCATGAAGCCCTTACCCCTGATAAATGGCAGATGTCTCATACTTGGATCGAGCTAAAGGCTGACAGCCTTATTGATAAAATTTACTGGGTTCATTCTGTAACAATCAGTTCCGCCGTTCAGAAAAGGAATGATAGATTCCTCGAGGACTCCCTTGAAAGGTATATATTTTCCTTTAAGACCAATAAAAGGATATATAAGAGCATTGTTTTTTTATCCCTATTAAACAAAAAGAGGAATTTTGGAATAGACCAAAAAAAGGTTAATTGTCTTCATGATGAATCTCTTATCAGAATGATAGATATTCTGCAGAATAGTAAAGAGGCTTTTGTCTTAAATAAAAAGCCTCTTTAGATGTTATAGGCTTTAGTTCTTGACACCAAATTATTTTTATGGAAGAGATATATACAAATTTTCTTGTTATAGGTGGTGGAGTGGCAGGACTTAGGGGAGCTATAGAATTAGCCCCTTATGGAGAGGTTATCATTATTACAAAAGACATCCCCACCGAAGGAAGCACCGAGTATGCTCAAGGTGGTATTGCTGTAGCATTGAGCGATGAAGATGAGGTAGGAATCCATTTTCACGATACAATAAAGGCTGGAGACGGTCTGTGCAAAGAAGACGCTGTAAAAGTGCTTGTAGAAGAAGGTCCCGCAAGAATCCTTGAGTTAATTGAATGGGGCGCTGAATTTGATAGAGAGGGGTCAAGACTTGCTTTTACACTTGAGGCGGCACATTCAAGACGAAGGGTATTACATGCACATGGCGACTCAACCGGCAAGGAACTTGAGAGAGTTCTCATAAATAAGGTCAAAACTTTTCCCTCAGTTAAGAGATTTCCATTTTGCACTGCCGTAGACCTTATAATGATGGATAACCGATGTGTTGGGGCTTATATTTTAAGAGATTCTCAAGTCTTTGCTATATATGCTCAGGTTACAATCCTCGCTACTGGAGGTGCAGGCCAACTATTTTCAAGAACAACTAATCCGCCTGTAGCTACCGGAGATGGCATAGCATTAGCATATAGACGCGGAGCCGTTTTAGAGGATATGGAATTCATCCAGTTTCATCCGACCGTTCTTTACGCTCCATCTGCTCCACAATTTTTGTTAAGCGAAGCAATGCGCGGAGAAGGGGCTTTGTTAAAAAACATACACAATGAAAGGTTCATGCAGGGATATCATCCTGATGCTGAACTTGCTCCAAGGGATATTGTTTCAAGGGCTATCATCTCTGAAATGGTAAAAACACATAGCCACCATGTTTATCTCGATCTAACTCATTTGCGGTCTGATTTCCTAAAAGCTCGTTTTCCAAGAATATATTCTACTTGTCTTCAATATGATGTTGATATCACTAATGACCTGATCCCAATCTCCCCTGCTGCTCATTACATTATGGGTGGTGTCAAGACCGATCTCGATGGCAAGACAAATATTGAAGGTTTATATGCTGCAGGAGAAGTAGCATGCACTGGTGTGCACGGTGCCAATAGGCTTGCGAGTAATAGCCTTCTGGAAGGACTTGTATATGGATACAGAGCAGGTGTAACAGCAATAAAACATAAGGAAAAAAATAATGTTAAAAAAGACAAAAAAGACTCTAAGCCCTTGCAGATCAAATACTCACATATCGGTTTTCAAAGAATAGAGGAAATAAGGACATCTCTAAGAAGATTAATGTGGGAAAGGGTTGGAATAATAAGATGCATTGACTCACTAAGTATAGCTAAGGAAGCCTTATCAGAGTGGCAAGATGTTGAAAATTCCAATTTTAATACAAGACGAGGGGTCGAGCTAAAAAATATGTTAACACTTGCACATATAATTACTGAAACGGCTTTAAAGAGAGAGGAAAGTATAGGTGCTCATTACAGATCTGACTTCCCATCAAGAACTGGTAGTTCTGCAAGGCATAGCATAATTATTAAAAAGATATCGGGTATGGAGGTTTCATGGAATCAAGAAAAGCTAAGATAGTATGCACCACTGGTCCTGCCTCAAACAATCCTAAAACCATAAGAGAACTTATTAAGAGCGGGATGGATGTAGCAAGGCTCAACTTTTCCCATGCCGACCATAATACACATCAAGAGACAGCTTCTATTATTCGAAAGGAAGCATCTGCTCTCAAAAAAAATGTATCTATTTTGCAGGATTTACAAGGCATTAAGATAAGGATAAGCGAGATTCAAGAAGGAGGTTTCAATCTAAAGACAGGCGAAAAAATTCTATTATACCATGGAAATGATATTAGCAGCCGTGAAGCACTTTATATATCTTATCCTGCTTTACTTAAAGATGTTAAAGAAGGTGATCGTATCCTTATTGATGATGGGCTAATTCAATTGCTTATTATTGATAAAAGCCCCAAAGCCCTTGTGGCAAAAGCAGCAGAGGGCGGTTTTATCAAATCAAAAAAAGGTGCAAACCTCCCATACTCTAAGACTACCTTATCAGGGTTCACAGAAAAAGACAAAAAAGATCTCGAATTTGGTATAAGCTTAGATGTTGATTATGTTGCAATATCTTTTGTAAGAAGCGCTGATGATATAGAGCAAATAATTAAGTGGGCAAAGCAAAAAAAACTTAACTTGCCTCCATTGATAGCAAAGATAGAAAAATCTCAGGCACTAGACAATATTGAGGAAATTATGGATATAGTTGAAGGCGTCATGGTCGCAAGGGGTGATCTCGGAGTCGAGATGAAGCCTGAGAGGGTCCCGCTTATCCAGAAAAATCTTATTGATCTTGCTAATAAAAAGGGGAAGCTCGTTATTACAGCCACACAGATGCTAGAGTCAATGACAGAACATACAAGACCTACAAGAGCAGAGGCATCTGATGTAGCAAATGCTGTGCTTGACGGAACAGATGCACTTATGCTCTCGGCAGAAACAGCATCAGGTTTATTCCCTATCGAAGCTGTAAAGATGATGGACAAAATAATCAGATATACCGAAAAGGAAAAAGCCCCTGCTCAACAATTAATCTCAAAATATCAAGGCACTAATATCTTTCCCGAAGCAGTCGCAGAAGCTGCTTGTGAGGCAGCTCGATCTATCGGTGCTAAGGCTATCGTGGTCTTTACTCATTCTGGTTTTGCAGCAAAGCTTATATCCAAACTCAGACCATCCGTCCCGATAATTGCTTTCACCCCTGATGAAAAAACCCTTAATAGGCTGCCTCTGTATTGGGGTGTAACAGGTCATATAATAAACCACAAGGATGCAAAGATTCTTGATTCAGATTTTATGGTAGAGATAGAAAAATCTCTTATAAAAGAGAACAAGTTCAAAAAAGGTGACAGCATCGTATTTGTTGCAAGCTCCCCATTTCTTGGAAAACCAAATATAATCAGATTGCAACAGCTATAATCAAGTTGTAAGGCTTGAGATTTTCTTCATTCCCAACTTGCAACATCCTTATCCTCTCCTTCACCACCTGGGCTACCATCTCTTCCATAAGAATACAAGTCATATTCTCCATGAGAGCCCGGCTGTTGATAAACATAATGCTTACCCCATGGGTCAACAGGCAGTCCTTTTTTGAGATAAGGACCTTCCCACTTTTCGACACCTGGATTCGTTATAAGTGCATTCAATCCCTGCTCAGTAGAAGGATAGAAGCCAACATCAAGCCTATATTGATCCAAAGCCTGTCCCAATAGTTCTATCTGTGCTTTTGCGGCTGCCTGCTTACCTTTGCCTAACTTTGGAAAAAGCCTAGGACCAACAAGAGCTGCCAGAAGCCCTATAATTACCATTACTACAAGCAGTTCAACAAGCGTAAAACCTTTTTTATTGTTAATTTCTTTATATATAAATAAATTCATTATACCCCCGAATTAAATTAATTGCACTCTAAAATAGAGATAAAACTTAAATACCCAGGACAGCCAAGTTGACTGTCCTGAGTGTTCGTTATAATTCAAGACTAATTTTCCATATTCATGCTAAAAGATACCTTAATCAGCAAATCTCTAAAACTTTTAAGAAAGTATAACAAAGCATGAGGCACTACAAAGCCTGTAACACATTATCTTCGCATACTTCTTAATATCTTCTTTCGTATCTTTGACCCTCGCAAATCTCCTTCACATGGTCTTTGATAAGCCTACCATCTTCCCATACCCTCTCACGTATCTTTCTGCATTTAGTGTATTCATCATACTCGAGTGGTTCTGCATAATAACGGCCTCTTCTATCATCAGTCCAATATTCTACAGGCTTTCCTGATCTTGCAGCCTCCCTCGAACCTCTTACAGAAATGTCTGCAAGAGTAGCTCCAGCAACAGCACCAAGTCCAGCCCCTATAATACCACCCCGCCAAGGATTTTTCCGATCAAGGAGTGCCCCTGCCACACCTCCTACTAGACCGCCTATCCCAGCTCCTTCATACTGATGCGGTGCGCATCCCACAATTAAGGTCAAGAGTGATAATATCACTATTAGGGAAACAGCCTTTTTCATCCTTTTCACCTCCAAATATAATTTTCATAGCCCTTGCACAGAGATTAGATGCCTTTAACTTTTCAAACGGACTTAGATATCCGATAGCAGGTCTTCTTCTTTTTCAACTAAATGAATTAAAACAGTTATATGCAAACTTGTCTCCGGCAAGAAGCTTTACAACCCTTTCTACAATTATAACAATTAAAGCTTATTAGTTCAAAATTCATTCTTCATCCCAAAAACAGAGATAGGATTTCAAACACATTGATTATCTGTCATTTCGAACACCCCTGTCTGCGTGCCTGCTTGAGCGAGTCCGCTCGCAGCCTGATTACGCACAGGCAGGCAAAGGGTGTGAGAAATCTTTCCAGCAAAGGGATAAGATTTCTCGCTTCGATCAAAAGGATTCCCGACGCGATTTGTTTGCGGGGATGTTGAAGATCGCGACTGCTTAATTATTATTCAGCAATTGCTCATTCTTTAAGCAAAAAAAAATGTAGTTGAAATAAATCTCTAATAATTAGCCGTCTTATCTTTGGCATATTAGTTGCTTAACTAAATGATAGTTTAGTTTTCAATGCTGTAATTTTAGTAGTCTCTGTTTATTGATACAGCTTCATTATCAAATAAGCTTTTTTTATAATATTTTCTATCGAAGAAGGAGTGAGAACATGAAAAAGATTGAGGCTATAGTAAAACCTTTTAAACTCGATGAAGTAAAGGACGCTTTAAATGAAATTGGCATTCAGGGTATGACTGTAACTGAGGTAAAAGGCTTTGGGAGACAAAAAGGACATACTGAATTATATCGAGGAGCTGAATATATCGTAGATTTTATTCCAAAGATAAAAATTGAGATCATTTCTACTGATGAATTAACTCCTAAAATTGTTGATGTTATTGAAAAGGCAGCAAGAACAGGCAAAATAGGTGATGGCAAAATTTTTGTCTGTGATATCAGCGAAATCGTAAGAATAAGAACTGGTGAAAGAGGTGAGGCAGCAATATAGACAAATAAAAATATTATTTATAACTCAATTAAGCAACATAGAATAAGAGGAGGATATATGACACCAAAAGAAGTTATCAAGATGGCTAAAGAAAACAATGCAGTAATGGCTAATTTTAAATTTCTCGACTTTCCAGGCATATGGCAGCACTTTTCAGTTCCCGTAGCTGAACTAAGTGAGGAAATGTTTGAGGACGGTCTTGGTTTTGATGGTTCATCCATCAGGGGCTGGCAGGCGATACATACATCTGATATGCTAATAATACCAGATCCAACAACTGCCTTTATTGACCCTTTTATTAAAGAACCAACTATAAGCCTGATATGTAATATAGTTGACCCCATAACAAAGGAGTATTACTCAAGAGACCCAAGATACATAGCACAGAAAGCTGAATCTTATCTCAAATCCACAGGCATTGGAGATACCGTTTATATGGGTCCTGAGGCAGAATTCTTTATTTTTGACGATATCAGATACGATCAGAATTCCTACAGTGGATATTATTTTATTGACTCAAAAGAAGGAATCTGGAATTCAGGCAAAATTGAAAACCCTAATCTTGGATATAAACCAAGACATAAAGAAGGCTATTTCCCAGTTCCGCCCACTGATAGCCTTGTTGACATGAGAATTGAAATGGTAATGGAAATGCAAAAATGCGGAATATATGTAGAAAGAGAGCATCATGAGGTGGCAACCGCAGGGCAGGCTGAGATTGATATGAGATTTGATACCCTCGTAAGGATAGCCGACAAGCTCATGCTTTTCAAGTATATAATTAAAAATGTCGCAAGAAAATATAATAAAACTGTTACCTTCATGCCTAAGCCTTTATTTGGCGACAATGGTTCAGGGATGCATACTCACCAGAGTATCTGGAAAGATGGAAAACCCCTTTTTGCCGGCAATGGATATGCAGGTCTTAGCGAATTAGCACTTTATTATATCGGCGGCATCTTAAAGCATTCAAAGGCTCTTGCTGCAATTACTAATCCCACTACGAATTCTTATAAAAGGCTTACACCCGGCTTTGAGGCACCTGTCAATTTAGCCTATTCAGCAAGGAATCGCTCTGCAGCCATTAGGATACCAACCTATTCTCCAAGTCCGAAGGCTAAGAGAGCTGAGGTAAGATTCCCTGACCCATCCTGCAACGCATATCTTGCCTTCTCTGCAATGCTTATGGCAGGACTGGATGGTATTGAAAATAAGATTCATCCTGGCGAACCATTAGATAAAGATATATACGAGTTAGGACCTGAAGAACTTGCTACTGTTCCAACAATGCCTGGAAGCCTTGAAGAAGCTTTGAATTATCTTGAAGAAGATCACGAGTTTTTAATGAAGGGCAATGTTTTTACAGCAGATGCAATAGAGACATGGATTGATTATAAAAGAACCAAAGAAGTGGATGCTCTAAGGCTTAGGCCACACCCTTATGAATTCTTTTTGTATTATGATATTTAATACGAAAAATGTAGTTGGCTTTTCAAAATATTGGGTATGGATATATCTGAAAGCTATTTGCCTTGAGACAACCTTATACATTCAATGCCGCAATAGTTGATTGAATTTTTTCGTACAAAACAGATTATGCAAACCCAAATCCCGATTTGGATATATTAAACATTGATAGGACAGGCGTCTCGCCTGTGCATGTCCGCATGCAGACAGGTCTCGCCTGTCCTGAAAGATGGTGTAGCATAAGACAGCTGAGACGGCTGACCTGCTCGGTGGTTTTTCGTTTTCATAATAACTATCCCTGTTTTTCATAAAACTTTTGACATTACCATTTTATCCGTATTGTCAAAATTAACCACAGAGAACACAGAGAAAATATTAATAAGTTAAGAGGAATTCTGTTGCATCCCCTCTGTGACCTCTAAATT
>DYHD01000035.1:0-13601 GCA_020724365.1 Thermodesulfovibrio yellowstonii
AAATATTGTGAGAAATTTAAGGGGGTTTTAGTGAAAATAATGTGAAAGGTGACAGCAAGATATGAAAAATATGAGTCGAGAATACAGTATTCATATCCTTATGATCCCCTTATAGAACGTGCGACTAAAGCATATCTTGACAATATTAAGGCTTTTAATCCTACTTATGGGGCTTGGATTGAGAGAAATCTTGAAGCAATGAAGAAGGATGAAGAATATCATAAAAAAGAAAATATTCCAAAGGGCTGGTATGCTAGTTTTTATAATTCCAATGCTTTTATATCTGGGATGATTGACCTCCCAGATGGCAGAAAGGTGCCAGGCTTTGATGGCAGGGCAATAATATGGGCAAATCCATGGTGGGCATGCAAGTTTGACGGCAAGGAGTTTGTAAAGGCTAAGACTGTTGACATACTGGAGAGAAAATTCAATCCTGCCAAAGTTGCAGAAGACAGCATGATGCCATTTGATGTAGTTAAGAGAGAGACTGTAAATATAATAGGAGACCCGGATAAGGACAGGAAAGCCCTTAAAACCATTGTATTAAGTCCTGCAGACATACAAAATCATAAAGAAGAATTTGCGCGGGCTGATGGCACAAAAGTCCTAATTTATGACACTACAGGATATATATATGGAGCCTGCACCGGAAGGGTTATTGAGCATTGGCATTCTGGAAGCATGACAACGAGGGTTTCTGAACTTACCCGCGCAGTGCCCGGCGCTTATGTGGAAATTAGTTCTGAGCTCGCCAAAAAACTCCGAATAAAAGAAGGTGATTCAGTTATTGTTGAAGCTCGCAGAGGCAAGATAGAACTTCCAGCAAAAGTGCTTGATGTTGCAAAAGCTACAGGTGGTCCAAGAACAGATTATGTATTCATTCCTTGGTTTGATGAGTATAAACTCGTCAATATGATTATGAATGAATACTTTGACCCATTCAGCTTCCAAATGGATTACAAAATGTTTTCAGTTAAGATTTACAAAGGAAAGACGAAGGGGAGGCAGGCAGAGCCTGGTAAAATTATTGCTTAACTACACTTAGAATTTAAGAATAAAAGCAGGGTTATTTCTACCCCTGCTTTTACTTATATATGTATATCTCAAGAAGAGACTTTTTAAAATTCTTTATTTCAGTATCAGCAGTTAGTAGCTTAACAGCAAATGCTATATCAGTATCTGCTTTGTCTGATACGCTGTTGTCGCCTTTGCCTAATATAGATATAGGTGGGATTATAAGACCGCCCGGAGCTCTTATTGAGAAGGCTTTCAGAGCTAGATGCATAAGCTGCGGTGTATGTGTGAATGTTTGTCATGTAATGAAATACAATTCTATAGCCGTTGTCGGCATTAGAGATTTAAGAAATTTCGGAACGCCTTATGTAAAAGATATGAGGGATTTCCCATGCGCTCTGTGCATGGAATGCCCTAGACATTGCCCTACTGGCGCTCTTCAAGAAATTGAAAAGGAAAAGGTAGCTATGGGGATGGCTCTTATAGATTTCGGTCTCTGTTTTGGCTGGAACGGCGATGTTTGTCTTTCCTGTAGCAAAGCTTGTCCCATGGGAGCTCGGATATTTGATTTTTATCATGGACTATGGGGAAATCAGCCATATATAAATGAAAACTGTGTCGGTTGTGGATTATGCGTAAAGTATTGCCCTTTAGGCGGCTCCGCAGTCAAGGTTATTACTCGCGGACAGTATGAGAAGGTTAAAACAGAATATCTCATCGGATTCAAAAACCTATTGGAGATGCAGGCAGAAGATAGATACAATATTGTTTACAGCCGCAACCTGCCTGAGATACTTGCCAGAGGGCGGTTAATAGAAAGGGAATACAGGTAGTATCGCTATATGAAGATAGCTATTTTGAGGCGATTTGTCCTGCTTTCTATAATGATTCTATTCTTTCTTCAATTTTTTAAGGTTAAAGCCCTTGTAGGTAGCCTTTCAGGTTCGGTTGCTGTGTGGTCTCTTACTTTTATAGATATCTTTGCATATTTTGAGACACTGCTTGCTACAAGGGAGTTTTCTCAACAGGCACTCCTTTCGGTCATCCCCTTAATAATGATATACCTTATATTTGGCAGGGCTTTTTGCGGATGGGTCTGTCCAATGGATTTCCTTTTTGAGATTATAAATAAGGCGAGAAAGTGGCAGAAAATGAAAATTAGGATATCTCCCAGAATAGGCTATATACTGGCTTTTTTGTTTTTAGCAGCTTCTTTTTTTACTGAGATACCTATTTTCTCCAATTATCTATCTCATCTCACAAATTTCTTTAGAATGCTGAGCAGCGGCATTTTTTTATCTATCAATCTGCCGGCTGATAAGACCATTTTTTATTTCTCTGGAGGTATAATCATTCTCCTTCTTATGCTTGAATTTTTTCTTCCTAGATTATGGTGCAAAGTGCTATGCCCATTGGGTAAGACCTATGGATTGTTCAATAAGGTAAGCCTTCTTAAGCTTAAAGTTGAAGAAGGAAGGTGTCTGCATTGCAATGCCTGTGAGCAGCTTTGTTATATGGATGTAGGCATTGCATCTACAAATAAATCTATACTGCATGATACTAATTGCATATATTGCGGCAGATGCCTTGAGGGTTGTAGCGAGAAAATAATAAAAATGAAGTTGAGGTAATAAAAATGGTAATTGCAAGCGGTTATATAGAAGCAAATGAACTTAATGATGTAGATAGAATAGTTACCTGCCTCAGAGTAAAGGGGGTAGAGGTTGATGAAATAAACGATGAAAAAATAGTGTATTTGGTAGAAAGACAAACACATGCTTTATTAAAAAAAGAGATAGAGTCATTAAAAGATATTGAAGGCGTAAGAAATGTTTATCTGACATACTTTAGCCTTGATGAAAGTGAAGATACAACGACTTAACGGGCATGGCAATTTTTTCTCAAGTTTAGGTATTTTTCAACAGGCATACCTATTTCAACCGCATTTCTTGGGTTAATCTTTCGATCTCAACTCTGAGATACCAGAGCAATACCAATCCGGGCAGGGCTATAATGGTGGTTACGAAAAAAAAGTTTGCCCATCCAATTGATTCTACAAGGAATCCAGATGTTGGGGATATGAAGATTCGACCTATCGCTGCAAGGGATGAAAGGAGAGCATACTGAGTGGCACTGAAACGACTGTTGCAGAGCGACATTAAAAGGGCAACAAAAGCAGATGTGCCCATCCCTCCGCTCAAATTTTCAAATGCTATGGCAAAAATAAACATTTCATAGTTTTTTCCTAAATAGGCAAGAAGCATGAAGGATAGGTTTGATATAGCCTGAAGAATCCCAAAAAGCATTAGAGCATTCATTAGCCCAAATTTAACCATGAGAGCGCCCCCAATAAAGGAACCCCCAATTACACAGGCAAGTCCAAAGCCTTTATTAATGGTGCCGACATCCCCTGCTGAAAAACCAACCCCTCTTATTAAAAATGCTGTGGTAAGGGAGCCTGCGTAGGCATCCCCAAGCTTATAGAGTATTATCAACAATAATATTAGAATTGCATTTCTACGACTAAAAAAGTCTTTCATTGGACCCGTTACTGCTTCTGAGAGGCTTTTCGGCGGCAAGGCTGTTTTTTCAGGTTCAGGCGAAAAAAATGTGGTAATGATTCCAATCAACATCCCTGTTGATATAAGGAGATATGTGTTATTCCAGTTTATATATTCTGAAATTATAAGAGCAAATGCGCCAGAGAAGAGTATTGCTATGCGATAGCCAAAAACAAATACTGCTGCACCTGCTCCTCTTTCCTTCTCACGAAGGACATCGGTCCTATAGGCATCTATTACAATGTCTTGAGATGCTGATGTAAAAGCTACAAATAAGGCAATAGTTGCTAATAATAGCGGAACATGCTGTGGTGAATAAAATGACATCGCTGCTATTGCAAACATTAGGCATATTTGAGTAAGAAGGATCCATCCTCTTCGTCTGCCAAGCCAAGGCACCGCAAATCTGTCCATAATAGGCGACCATAAAAATTTAAGTGTATAGGGAATGCTGACAAGGGCAAAGATGCCTATTGTCTTTATATCAACCCCTTCTACGGTCATCCATGCCTGTAATGTTCCGCCTGTTAATGCAAGGGGGAGTCCAGATGAGAAACCAAGAGTAGTTATTACCGCGACACGACGGCTTGTAAAAACATTAAGATAAGGTGAAATATTAAGACGCATAAAGTTTTACAGGGAGATATCCTTTGAAATATCTCATGCCTTTATTAAGTAATTTCAAAACAGCATTTTGCTGATTTTCCCCTGCCTCATATGCTGCTATTAATATGTCTGCATCATTAAAATGCCTCAGAATATAAGGGCTTCCAAATGAAATAATTATGGATTTTTTTGAATTTTTCATTAGTCTTTTAATCTTTTGTATTTCAATATCATGGATTCCAGAAGTACCGCTCCAAGCAGATACATTGGTGAAAATGGCAAAAATTGAAAATTCAGTTGGATATTCTACATTATCCATATCCATGATATGGAGAAAGTTCTTAAAATAAGTTCTTAAAAGAGAAGTTTCGGAGATAGACCTATCGCCTGCAAAGTATAGACTGCACTTATCCAATTCTTTTAAAGGCAAGATTTTTGCTGTTCTTTTAACAATTGTAATGGATTTTTGGATTATCTGCTTTGATAAAGAAGCATGTTTTTGTATGTTGAATCTCACTTTTTTAATATTTTTAAACTTTTCCTTTGCCTTCATGATATAAAATAACGCTGAATTAATAGTGGATTTATCTATAAGTCTTGATCTGAGGGCATTTTCAATATCTCTTACAGTTTGCTCTACATCAATAGGATGTAGAAGTATAGTAGCACCTGCATTTAGAGACCTTGCGGGTAGATTTTCAATATCTTTTAACGCATTCATATTTAAGGCATCTGTAAGTATTAAACCCTGAAAACCGAGTCTTTTCCTAAGCAAGTCTGTTATAAGTTTTGTTGAGATAGTTGATGGCTTAGAATCAATTGCAGGTAGGCTAAGATGTCCAATCATTATGGCACTTACGGCTTTTTTGATTGCCATTACAAAAGGCATCAGGTCATTATCATATATTTCTCCAAATGGTTTAGGAATTACTGGAAGTGCAATATGTGAATCAACAGTTGTATCTCCATGACCTGGAAAATGTTTTGCACAGCTTATGAGGCATTCTCTTTCAAAAATCTCTATAAAAAAAGAACCAAACCATGCAACTGCCTCTGCTGAATCAGAATAAGCCCTTGTGCATATGATAGGATTGTCAGGATTTTGATTAACATCGAGTACTGGAATAAGAGGCATGTTAATTCCTACATCCTTTGCCTCCTTTGCTATAGCCGTGATAGCATTTTTAAGTAAAGAGATGTCTTTTTCTTTGTAGCGGTTAATGGCTGCAGCTATTGCCATAGGGCAAGGAAAATCAGTTAGACCCTTTATTTGTTGTCCAACACCCCTTTCGATATCAGAAGCGATAAATAGATGTATCTTTGAGATTGACTGCAGTTCATCAATAAATTCTTTGATTTCATCTCTTTTGCCACCGAAAAGTATGAATCCCCCTATATCTTTCTGGACAAGAGAGATTATATTATCTCTGTATCCTTTATGATTTATCTTTTCGCCTTCAAGCCTTGCAATAATCAATTGGTATAGTTTCTCTCGTATAGAATTCAATCCATATTGCATCATTTATTATATGCTTAATTAGAAGAAAATTCTCTCTCTATTTTCAGAATACTACCCAAATCGGGATGTAGAATTTTTTAAACATCCCTAATTCGGTAGGACAGCCGTCCCGGCAGTCTTATGCCACTAAAACATTATTGCCATATTTCGTTATAGAGGGTTAATATAATGTTCTAAATTGATAAGTTCAAGGTGGTGAACATGAAAATACTTATACAAAATGGTCACATAGTTGATCCCTCTCAAAGTAAAGACGGTCTTGGGAATATACTTATTGAAGACGGTAGAATTAAAGAAGTTTGGATGCAAGATGATAGTCATGAGAAGATTATCAAGAAAATGAAATCTATACCTGAGATTAGAACTATTGATGCCTCAGGTCTTTTTGTTTTGCCAGGACTGGTGGATATGCATACTCATTTGAGAGAACCGGGTTATGAATATAAGGAAACAATCAAGACAGGCACGCTTGCTGCTATCAAAGGCGGCTTTACATCGGTATGTCCAATGCCTAATACAAACCCTACTAATGACAGCGATGTCGTAACGAGTTATATTATCAAAAAATCTCTTCAAGAGGGATTTTGTTCTGTTTTCCCAGTCGGTGCTATAACGAAAAATTCAAAAGGCGAAGAGCTTGCCGAGATAGGACTGATGGTAGATGCAGGTGCAGTTGCTTTTTCTGATGATGGCAGACCGGTTATGAATAGCCTTGTAATGAGAAGGGCGCTTGAGTATTGTAAGTCTTTTAATGTAGCGATTATTTCTCATGCGGAGGATTTGAACTTATCAGACAGCGGTGTAATGAATGAAGGCAGCCTTAGCACTTCTTTGGGGATGAGAGGCATCCCATCTGCTGCAGAAGAGATAATAATCGCACGAGACATTATCCTCGCTGAACGCACTGGAGGAAGACTGCACATCGCTCATGTATCAACTGAGGGTTCAGTAAGACTAATAAAACAGGCTAAAAATAATGGGTTAAATATAACAGCTGAAACATGCCCTCATTATTTTACTATTACTGAAAATGCTGTTAAAGGATTTAATACTAATGCTAAAGTTAATCCTCCATTGCGAACACTTAAAGATATTGATGCAATAAAGCAAGGCATAATTGATGGAACAATAGATGTTATCGCTACAGATCACGCACCTCATCATAAGGATGAAAAAAATCAGGAATTTGATAAGTCACCATTCGGAATTTCAGGACTTGAGACAGCCCTCTCCTTGAGCTTAAAACTCGTCCATGATGGTATCATGACATTATCTAAGATTGTTGAAAAGATGGCATATGTTCCAGCAAGAATATTAAATATAAACAAAGGCACTTTAAAAGTTGGGTCAGATGCTGATATCACAATAATTGATTTAAATAAGGAGTGGAAGGTAGATGCATTATCATTTGCTTCATTAGGGAAAAATACTCCTTTTGATGGCTGGGAACTTAAAGGTGCTCCGATTATAACTATATGTAATGGCAGAGTCTTTGAATTCGATTATTTTAAGAAATAATTTTTTATATAATAATGTTGCTGATATGCGAGTTCAGGTTTTTAACATGAACCTTTATTTTGATATTTATGTTTCATTAGTTTAGTATATTTATGCTGTTTAATTGAGTCAAAATCATTAAAAGGGGGCATTTATGAAGCTTTTAAATTTTTTTCTATCTTTGATAGTTGTGTTGCTTTTTTTATCTGTTTATGCCAATGCTGAAACTAAAAAAACCATATATACAAAGGAGGAAATTAAAAAAATGTCTGAGACTATAGCAGTTATTGAGACCAAGCTTGGGAATATCGAGTTGAAATTCTTTCCTGATGTAGCGCCAAATCATGTTAAAAATTTTATTGACCTCGCAAAAAAAGGTTTTTATGATGGGACAACTTTTCATCGTGTTATACCAGGTTTTATGATACAAGGGGGAGACCCTAACTCAAAAAATTCTGATAGGTCTCTGCATGGCATGGGTGGGCCCGGATATACCATAAAAGCCGAATTTAACAATAAGTCTCATAAAAAAGGGATACTTTCTATGGCAAGAGCAGCTGATCCAAATAGTGCAGGCTCACAGTTTTTTATATGTGTTACAGATGTGCCTTTTCTGGATAGGCAATACACAGTATTCGGAGAGGTTATATCAGGGATTGAAGTTGCAGAGAAGATTGTTAATCAACCAAGAGATAAGAGAGACAATCCTCTGGAAAGGATTGAGATGAAGATTAAGATTATGGATAAATAACATCCACTTTTGATTTAATGAAGGGGGAGTGTATGTCTTTAGTATATTTTGCATCGGCTAGGGTAACAAAATGGAAATTTGATGACAGTATGCCAGGCAAACTTGAGAGGTTGCTCGATGAAATAAACCTCTCAAGATATTTCGAAAGAAATGAATGGGTTGCTGTAAAAACTCATTTTGGCTCTGAAGGGGCTCATAGAATTGTCAGACCTACTTTTATAAGAAAGATTGTTGATAAATTGAAATATCTTGGCGCAAAGCCTTTTGTTACAGATACGGTCAGGATAAAAGGACTGGATTATTTAGAGGTTGCAAATCAAAATGGTATTAATCACCTTTCGGTTGGAGCTCCTGTTGTGCTTGCTGATGGGCTATATGGCAATGACAATATACTGGTTAGGGCAGGCGAAATTCTTGGCGAGATTGCTATAGCAACCCTTATATATGATGTTCCAGCTATGGTTGTATGCTCTCATGTGAAGGGTCATATAAATGCTGGTTATGCAGGTGCTATAAAAAATATAGCAATGGGTGCTGTGAGTGGTAGCCACAGGCAATGCGGTTGGAAATGTGGAAGAGGTTCAATGCATACAATTGGAGAAGGCGAACTAGTCTGGGATGAAGAGAAGTGCACCCTCTGTTTTCAATGCAAGGAGATTTGTCCTCTTGATTGCATAGATTTCAAAGAAAATAAGTTCACCTTCGACAATGAGAAATGCTGGAGATGTGGAAGATGCTCAAGGGTATGCCCAGAGGGAGGTTTAATTTTGCCCGGAGACGATGAGTATTTTATGAAATCTTTAGCAGAGGCTGTAGCAACTGTCTTAACCACATTCAAGAAAAATAAGGCAATCTACATTAATTTCCTTACCGAGATCCAACCTGAATGTGATTGCATGCCTGCTGCTGATGTGCCTGTAATTCAAGATATCGGGATACTCGTATCTGATGATATTGTCGCAATTGAACAGGCTTCAGTAGATATGCTGCTTAAAGAAAATCCGCTCCCATCTTCATTAGCAGCAGATGAGAAGATAAGTCCAGGCGAAGATATAATCCTTTCTCTCCACAAAAGACCCTATAATATACAGATAGAAGAGGCTGAGAGAATCGGGCTTGGAACAAGGAAATATAAGCTGAGGGAGATTAAGTAAGTTTTTTAAAATATCAACCTAATTTCTTCATAACAAGCGTTGTATTAATACCCCCAAAACCGAAGGAATTGGATATCGCAATCTGAAGGTGTAGTTCCTTAATCTCCTTAATTATATTAATATCACATGCTGGGTCTTTATCTGAAAGATTTATTGTTGGAGGAATAATGCCCTCTTTAAGGCTCATTAGCGTGCAAGCTGCCTCGAATGCACCAGATGAACCTAACATATGACCCGTGATTGATTTGATTGCAGTAACAGGGACTTCAGGATTGTCTTGAAAAACGGTCTTAATTGCCTGTGATTCTACTAAATCCCCAATCGGGGTAGATGTTGCATGGGCGCTCACATAATCAACAAAATCAGCTGAGATGCGGGCTTCTTTAAGAGCGAGCTTCATTGTTCTTATCTCTCCATCTAATGCAGGTCTAGTAATATGATATGCATCTGTTGTATTGGAGCACCCAATAATCTCGCCATAAATCCTTGCCCCTCTCTTTACGGCATGTTCAAATTCTTCTAATACAAGAATTGTAGAACCTTCAGCAATCACAAAGCCATCCCGTTTAACAGAAAATGGCATACTTGCTGATGGTTCATTAATTGAAGAAAGAGCCCCTGAGCTTCCATAACCAACCACACATAGTTTGCATATAGGCGCTTCTGCACCTCCAGCAAGGATAACTTTACAGTAGCCGTCTTTTATTATCCTATATGCCTCCCCTATTGCAACTGTTCCAGATGAACAGGCACAAGAAATCCCAAAACATCTTCCTTTTAAATTTAGCTTTTGAGCAACTGTAGATGCTGCAATTCCTATTGTACTTGAAGGCATAAGATAAGGCGATACTCTATAAAGATTATTTTTTCTATCTTTTTCATACAGTCTCTTAAGTTCCTTCTCGATGCTTCCTATACCTCCTCTGCTTGAACCAATTATAACTCCAAAATCATCAGTAATTGATTTTTCAGAATGAGATAATATGCCAGCATCTGAAAAAGCCATGAAAGCAGCAACAACAGCATATTGGACAAAGAGGTCTGTTGTTCTTATGTCTTTTGAAGACAAATAAGGGGAAGGATCGAATGCTCTAATCTCACCAGCCATCTGCCATGCAATAGTATCAGCATCAAATTTTGTTATCTTATTAATGCCTGAAATGCCTCTTTTAACAGATGACCAGGAATTAAGAAAGTTATTGGCTAAAGGGGTAACAGCTCCAATGCCTGTTACGACAACTCTTTTCATAGTAAACTAAAGTATCATTAGTGGTTAACATTTGTCAAACTATTTTGTTATAAATGACGGGCTTATTTTCTAATGGGGTCAAATTAAACTTGAATGGAAATATTATTTGTTGTATCATTGTCTTAACCCCTTTTCTAGTTGTTTAACCTCTCAGGTGATATTTTATATCATTTGAAACCTTATTAACTAGAAGGGGATTTTAATTTTCTCATATTTCATAAATCTATCGTAATGACCACGGATTATGGGCGGAAGGGTAGTCTTGAAAAAAAAACTTGTAATGTTTATAATCTAAATTCATGCTTAAATATTTATTTTTAAAGGTTTTTATAAATTTATGAATATTATTGTATGTATAAAGCAGGTACCAGATACATCTGAGGTTAAGATTAACCCCTTGACCAACACCCTTATCAGAGAAGGCGTGCCAAGCATTATTAACCCATATGACCTGCATGCAATAGAGGCAGCTCTCCAAATCAGAGAAAAAAAAGGCGGGAAACTCACAGTCATTACAATGGGTCCCCCACAGGCAGAAGATGCTTTGCGAGAAGCTATAGCTATGGGAGTTGATGATGTCAGACTTATCTCTGATAAGGCTTTTGCTGGTTCTGACACATGGGCAACTTCTTATACCCTTTCAAGAGCAATTGAAAAGCTTGGATATGATTTAATTCTTTGCGGTAAGCAGGCAATTGATGGAGATACAGCGCAGGTTGGTCCCGAGATTGCTGAGTTTCTCGATATCCCCCATATAGCATATATTAAAAAGATTGAAGAGATAGGCGACGGCTTTGTCAGGGTTCAAAGGTTAATGGATGATAGTTATGATGTTGTAGAGTCAACTATCCCTGTACTACTAACAGTAGTTAAAGAATTAAATGTTCCTAGACTTCCATCACTCAGGGGGAAAATGGCAGCAAAAAAAGCCGTAATAACTAAAATGACCCTTAATGATTTAGATGCCGAAGAAGACAATATTGGCTTAAGAGGTTCCCCAACAAAAGTAAAAAATATTTTTGCACCACCTATGAAAGGAGACAGAAAGATACTCGAAGGAACTCTTGAAAATCAAATCAATGAGCTCGTCGAGGTGTTGAAAAGCATAAAATGCCTATAACCGTCAAAATTGATATATGCACTGGATGTGGTCAATGCGTTGATTCCTGCCCTTATAGTGCGATAGAGCTAAAAAATGAAAAGGCATTCATTAATGATTTCTGCAATGAATGCAATGCCTGCCTGAGCGTATGTCCAGAGGGAGCCCTCACAGAATTTGCTCTAAAAAGCGACCTCCCAAAGAGTATAAATCTTAATGAATATAAAGGGGTTTGGGTTTTTGCTGAACAAAGAAGTGGTTATATCGCTTCAGTAGCATTAGAACTCTTAGGAGCTGGCAGAAGGCTTGCGGATGCTTTAAAAACTACACTCACTGCGGTCTTATTCGGCTCAAATGAAGAAGAAGCAAAAGAGCTTATCAGATGGGGAGCTGATAAGGTTTTTCATGCAAATGATTCCTCACTCAATAAATTTAATGATGAACCCTATTGCCAGTTGCTGCTTGATTTGATTAGACAACATAAGCCAGAGATAGTCCTTGCAGGAGCAACTGCTATTGGGCGTTCATTTATACCGAGAGTTGCTGGAAGATTAAAGACAGGTCTAACCGCTGACTGCACCTCTCTTGAGATAGATAAGGAGACAGGTAATCTGCTTCAGATAAGGCCTGCCTTTGGCGGGAATATTATGGCAACTATATTATGCCCGGAACACAGACCTCAGATGGCTACGGTTAGACCACGGGTCATGAAGAGAAATCTTTATAATCCCGACAGGAATGGTGAAATAATAAATGTTCCGATACAAAATTTAAAATCAAGGACGAAAGTTTTGGATACTGTTAATGAGTCTTCGGAATGTATGATAAATCTTCAGGATGCAGAAATCATCGTTTCCGGAGGTAGAGGTCTTGGCGGCTCAAAAGGCTTTGAGATGCTTGGTGAACTTGCCAGACTTCTAGGGGGCACCATTGGTTCATCAAGGGCTGCCGTTGATGAAGGATGGATACCATATAGACATCAGGTTGGTCAGACAGGCAAGACAGTTTGTCCTAAAATATACCTCGCCTGTGGCATATCTGGTGCTGTCCAACATCTTGTAGGTATGCAGTCCTCTGATATAATAATAGCCATCAATAAAAATCCTGAAGCTCCAATATTTAATGTTGCTACATACGGCATAGTTGGAGACATTTATGAAGTAGTACCTCTTCTTATTAACAAAATTAAGGAGGCTAAAGAGTGAGAAAAATTGCCTTTGTTTTTCCTGGTCAGGGTTCTCAGTATGTTGGCATGGGTATGGATTTATATGAGAAATTTGAGAGTGTTAGAAAGCTTTATACTGAAGCATCAGAAACCTTGGGCTATGATGTTGCAGATTTGAGCTTCAATGGCCCCGCTGAAGAATTAAACATGACATACAGAGCACAACCTTGCATTTTAATTGCAAGTATTGCTGCTCACACAGTCCTGACTTCAAAGAAAATCAAACCTTCTATTATTGCTGGACATAGCCTTGGCGAATATTCTTCTCTTGTGGCAGCAGGCAGTATATCATTTAAGGATGCTGTTAAGCTTACAGAAATAAGAGGCAGAATAATGCAGGATGAAGTGCCTGCAGGCAAGGGTATAATGGCAGCTATTTTGGGCTTAGAGCGAAAAACTATAGATGCCATATGCACTGAAATAAGCAATTCTAAGAATGGATTTAAGGGATATGTATCTGTGGCTAATTATAACTGCCCCGGACAAATTGTTATATCCGGCGAAACACCAGCAGTTCAATATGCAATGGAGGAAGCTAAAAAGGCTGGAGCCAAAAAAGCTGTTCAGCTCGCACTAAGCGTGCCTCCTCATTGCCGCTTAATGGATAATGCAGCAAAAAGATTCGAAGAAGTCTTGAAAGAGTTTAAAATCAAAAACACTAAGATATCTATTGTTACAAATACTAATGCCAAAATATTATCCAAAGCCAAAGAGATAAGAAAATCCCTCGTATTACAATTGAACAGTCCAGTAATGTGGGAAGATTGCATCAGGACAATCGTTGTTAAATCAAAGGTCAAAGATTTTATTGAAGTAGGACCAGGTAAAGTGCTTACAGGCTTAATTAAGCGAATTGAACCTACTGCCTTCACTTTCAATGTTGAAAATATGGAGTCTCTGAGTAAAACATTGTCGGAGATTTCAGG
>DYHD01000035.1:13611-20987 GCA_020724365.1 Thermodesulfovibrio yellowstonii
ATGGAGTCTTTTAATAAGACAGTCGTAGATTTAAAAACAGATAAGAAGATTGATGTGCCTGATCTGAATATAGTAGTCCAAAAATTCAAAAAACCTGTACCTTGTTGGTATCCTAATTATTCATGGGAAGGTGAACCAGGCAGATAAGCTGTCAAATCAGTTTGAACTAATGAATTAGAAAGCAAGATAAGGATTTTTCCTTATCTTGCTTTCTAATTATAATATGCGTATAAATTTGATAGATACCATTCTCTGCCTCTGGTTAGGCTAAAAGGCAGAAGATTAAAAATTGAAAAATGCTGATAGATATTCGTGGACTTCATCATCCAGAGCACTTGCAGGAGTTTAGAAGATGCCTTGAGGGCTGTTGTTTTATCAATGAAGATATTGAATTATTGATAGACGACAATAAAGAAGATCTCAAAAAATTAGAGATATATTTATCTTCATGTAGAGCTGAATATACAATTGAGGCAGACAGAGATTTCTTAAGAATTCGAATTAAAGCTCCTTTCTCATTATGCGGATAAATATATCTGATTAGAATTCCTTAGTAGTGATAAAATCATATAGTCTGTTATCTGAATAATGATAGGTCATTTTATTTCCTGTCATAAAAGTTATTATAACTACCTATTTTTTGATTTAAAGCATCTATGCTTTAAGCTTTTTATAATATCTAAATTAATTTAAAAGAGGTTATCTATGAGAAAAAAGGTTTCGATTATTGGTGCAGGAAATGTGGGGGCATCACTTGCCCAATTAGTAGCTCAATCGGGATTGGCGGATGTTGCAATTCAGGATATAATGGAAGGAGTGCCTCAGGGCAAGGCATTAGACCTCTCACAAGCTTGTCCATTATGGGGGGCATCATCTGCAGTAGTTGGTTCTAATGATTTTGCACCTACTGCTAATTCTGATGTGATAGTAATAACCGCAGGCTTCCCAAGAAAGCCCGGCATGTTAAGAGAACAGCTTCTTGCTGCAAATGCAGAGGTTGTATCTGGCGTCACAAAAAAAGCTGCTGAATTATCTCCTAACGCAATCATTATAGTCGTCACAAATCCTATGGATGCTATGACATATCTTAGCTATAAGGCATCAGGGTTTAATCCTTCAAGGGTAATCGGGATGGGCGGAGTTTTAGACTCAGCTCGTTTTAGAACATTTGTCGCATGGGAATTTAGTGTTGCTCCAAAGGATGTAGAGGCACTTGTTCTGGGTGGTCATGGTGTTGCAATGGTTCCAATGCCAAGATTTACAACCGTCAAAGGAGTGCCCCTTACTGAACTCCTCTCAAAAGAGAAAATAGATGCCCTTATACATAGAACAAGAGAAGGTGGTGCTGAGATAGTAGCTCTGTTGAAAACTGGCAGCGCCTTCTACGCCCCTGCTGCAGCCACTTTTGAGATGGTCAAGGCAATCTTGCTTGACGAAAAGCGGATACTTCCTTGCTCTGCTTATCTTAATGGTGAATATGGGGTCAAAGATGTTTATAATGGAGTGCCTGCTATATTAGGGAACGGTGGAGTTGAGAAAATCATTGAGCTTAAGTTAAATGATAAGGAAATGGATGAATTCCAGAAGTCAGCTCAATCTGTAAGGGCAGTTATTGATGAGTTAAAGATTTAATTTTTGTTATGCAATTATATTTGGTTGTTTAATTACAGCAGGTTCTATGGTTTATTTTTGAATTTTAAATATTGAATTTTGTTTATCTCATATCATTACAAAATATGAAATTGTTGTGAGGTGCGAAGATTTCTACTAATACTAAGGGAGGAGACTTGCAAAGGACATTAACAATTATTAAACCAGATGGTGTAAAGAAAAATATAATCGGGGAAGTTATAAGCAGATTTGAAAGGAATGGATTAAGGATTGCTGCCCTTAAAAAAATAAAACTTTCCAAAGATGGTGCAAAGGGATTCTATATTGTTCACAAAGAAAGACCCTTTTATGAAAGTCTGACAGATTTTATGTCTGAAGGTCCTATTGTTGTAATGGTAATTGAGGGCGAAAATGCAATATATAGGGTAAGAGAGATTATGGGGGCAACTAATCCTGCTGATGCTCAGATAGGCACAATCAGGAAAGATTTTGCAGATGATATAGAGAGAAATATAGTTCATGGCTCAGATAAGCCTGAATCAGCGGCATTTGAGATTCCATATTTTTTCTCACAAATTGAGATATTGTAAAACCCTAAGCCAGCACTAACTTCACCCAAAATATCATGGTGAAACCATTCGATAAACTCAGGACATGCTTGTTGAACTCTGGTGTAAAGAAAAATGACCAATCTGTATCTCATTGACGGCAATTCATATTTTTATAGGGCTTATCATGCTACAAAGGGCTTATCTAGTTCTAAGGGCTTTCCAACCAATGCCATTTATGTATTCACGAATATGATCTTCAAGATGCTTAAGGAAAGGAAGCCCGAAGCCATTGCGATTGCTTTTGATACACCTGAACCCACTGAAAGACATATTATCTATGAGGATTATAAGGCTCAAAGACCAGAAACCCCTGATGACCTTCTAATCCAGATTCCCCACATAAAGAATATTATCAGGGCATTCAAGATAATGATATTTGAAATGCCCGGATACGAGGCTGATGATATTATATGCACTATAGCTGTAAAGGCAGCATCAGAAGGTACAAAAGTGTTTATCCTAAGCGGCGATAAAGATATGATGCAGATTGTCAATGAGAATATATTGATTTACGACCCTATGAAAGATTTGTTGATAAATGAAGAACAAGTTATAAAGAGGTTTGGTGTGTCTCCTTCTAAGATACCAGACATTATGGCTTTAGCAGGTGACAGCATAGATAATATTCCTGGGGTTAAGGGAATCGGTGAAAAAACAGCTAAAGAAATACTTAAAGAAACAGGAAGCCTGGATGCACTTATTGATAATCCATCTATTATTAAAAATGAACGAATCAGAAAACTGATACAAGACAACATAGAGATTATAAAACTAAGCAGAATGCTTGCTACCATTAACTGCTTCATACCTTTGAATTTTAATATTAACGATATGTCATGCAAAGAACCAGACTGGGATACGCTTCTCAAGCTCTTTGCTGAATTTGAGTTCACCAGTCTTATTAAATTAATCCCTAATAAAGGACATACCCCAAGAGGCAAATATAAAGCAATCACAAGTAAAAGGGATTTGCGTCAGTTTATAGGTATATATTGATGAGACAGGAATCTCTTTTCGGACACCAAGATGCTAAAAATAATGATCTTGGGAAAGCCAAAATAACATCCAACCTCGATTACATCTCAATTGATATAGAATCTACTGGCAGAGACCCAATTTCAGATTCAATAGTCGGCATCTCGCTATGCAAAGAAAAGGGAATTGCTTATTATGTGCCGATTAGACATCTTTATAACCAAAACATTCCTGATGCCTTGATAGTCCTCCAAGATGTGCTTGAAAGCCCTGCTATAGCAAAAATAGGACATAATCTAAAGTTTGATATTCTTATGCTAATGCAGGAAGATATTCATATTCAAGGAATCCTCTATGACACAATGGTTGCATCTTATCTTCTAAATCCTAACATGCAAAACCATAGCCTCGAAGAGGTAGGCATTAAATATCTTAATCATAAAAAGAAGCCTTTTAAGGATGTTTTGGGCAAGCATAAGTCTTTTGACGAAGTACCGCTTGACGAAGCTGTGCAATACGCAGCTGAAGATGCTGAACTTGCTTTTGAACTTAAAGAGATACTATTTGATAAGATCAAAGATGAAGGTTTAGATAAGCTTTATTTTAATATAGAGATGCCCTTGATATATGTGCTTGCAGAAATGCAGCAGGCTGGAATAAAGATAGATACCAAGCTGCTTCAAGCCCTTTCAAAAGAACTCGACAGAGAACTCGATTCGCTTGAATCGAGAATTTATTTTTTGGCAGGAAAAAAGTTTAACATCAATTCATCTCAGCAACTGAGCAAGATTCTTTTTGAAGATTTAGGTCTCAAAACCGGGAAGAAGACCAAAACAGGTTACTCAACAAATGTTGAAGTCCTTGAACAACTCTCCCTTTCACATGAATTACCCGGAGAAATCTTAAGCTACAGGACTCTATATAAACTTAAAACCACATATATTGATACATTCCCTAATCTTGTAAATAAAAAAACGGGCAGGCTTCATACATCATTTAATCAAACAGTTACTGCTACTGGTAGGTTGAGCAGTAGTGACCCGAATCTACAAAACATACCTATTAGAGGTGAATTGGGCTTAAAAATAAGACAGACATTTATAGCAGAAAAAGGCTCTATCCTGATATCTGCTGATTATTCCCAGATAGAGTTAAGGATACTGGCGCATATGAGCAAAGACAAAGGATTAATTGACGCCTTCTTAAGAGGCATTGATATTCACTCAAGGACAGCCGCGGAGATTTTCAATGTTTCTCCTGACAATGTATCTCCTGAATTAAGAAGGATAGCAAAAACTATCAATTTTGGGATAATTTATGGCATAAGCCCTTTTGGATTGTCTGAAGCACTCAGCATAACATCTAAGGAAGCAGGAGAATTAATTGAAAGTTATTTCAGGAGGCATCATGGTGTTAAAGAATTTATTGATTCTACGCTCAAAGAGGCAAGAAAAAATAATTATGTAACAACTCTACTTAACAGAAAAAGACAGATAAGCGAGATAAACAGCACAAATTCAAATCTCAGACAACAGGCAGAAAGGATGGCAATCAATACCCCAATTCAGGGGACTGCTGCAGACCTTATAAAAATAGCTATGATAGCGATATCAAGAGAATTGAAAAACAGAAGGCTCAAAACTAAAATGATCCTTCAGATTCATGACGAACTACTCTTTGAAGTGCCTTATGAAGAGACTGACGAAGTAATGGAACTCATAAAACATAAAATGGAATCCGCCTTTGAGCTTTCAGTGCCTTTAGAAGTTGATATAAAGAAAGGCAAAAACTGGGCAGAGGCAAAATAAAAGAAAATTGGGATAGGGACAACAGTGAAATTAAATACTGCTATACCTTGTTATTTTTCGGCTTTCAATAACTGCTTTATCTTTGCATCAAGTTTCTCTATAGTAAAAGGCTTTTGAATGAACGGAGTTTCTGCATCAAGCACGCCGTGATGAACGATAGCATTATCCGTATAACCTGACATATAAAGAACTTTCAAATTGGGCATGTTCTTCCTTAATCGCTCTACAAGCATCGCTCCACTCATGATGGGCATAATTACATCAGTAATAACAATATCAGGCTTCAACCCCTTTTCTTCCACTAAAAGTAAAGCCTCTCCTCCATTTCCAGCAAGGGTCACCTTGTATCCGAGATTAGTAAGAAGTGCTTTAAAGAGCCCCCTCAATGCCTCTTCATCTTCAACTACCAGAATATGTTCACCGCCGCCCTTTAATTCAACCCTTTCAGTTTGCTTTTCCTCAGGCTGATGATTAGGTTCTATAAAAGTAGCTGGAAAATAAATCTTAAATGTCGTCCCATTTCCTTGTTCGGAATATACCCAGATATGCCCGCCTGACTGTTTTACAATTCCATATACGGTTGCAAGCCCCAATCCTGTTCCCTTTTCTTTGCCTTTTGTTGTAAAAAATGGTTCAAAGATGTGGGATAATATTTCTTTATCCATGCCGTGCCCTGTATCTGTAACGGCAATCATAACATACTCACCTGAAACAACATCTGCATGGCTTTGGAGATAATTTTCATCTAAAAAAACATTAGATGTTCCAATAAAGAGTTTGCCTCCAAAGGGCATGGCATCACGGGCATTGACTGCCAGATTCATTATAACCTGCTCTATCTGGATCGGATCGGTTTCCACATTATATATATCCTCTTTCAATACCATTACAAGTTCAATATCTTCGCCTATCAGCCGTTCGATCATTTTTTGCATTGATTTGAGAGTCCTATTTACATTTAGGACTTTGGGCTGAAGTATTTGTTTTCTGCTGAATGCTAACAACTGAGTTGTCAAATCCATAGAGCGTTTAGCGGCAGCAACTATTTCAGTTACATCTTTATACAAAGGATCTTTTTGATTGAGCTTATTAAGTATAATCTCACCGTAGCCTAAAATCACATTCAGCATATTGTTAAAATCATGGGCTATTCCTCCTGCAAGCCCGCCGATGGACTCCATCTTTTGCGATTGAAAAAGCTGGGCTTCGAGTTCTTTTTCTTTTGTAACATCGTAAATGATTGAGTGAAGATAATCCTTTCCTTTTAGATTAATCTTGCTGCTGAAAACCCTCACATCTTTAATAGATCCGTCAGCCAACCTATGGCAAAACTCAAAATAAGTCTTCTTTGATTTTCTTGCTTTGTCCATTTCAATCTGAATTTTGTCAGCAGGAAGTGTGTTAATTTCATGGATTCTCATCTGCTTAAGTTCTTCGAGGCTCCAGCCATAAAATTTCGCAGCAGCTTTATTTGCATCTACTATATAACCTGTATCAGGGTCGATGAGGATCTTTATGGCTGCATGGTCTTCAAAGAGTTTCCTGTAGC
This sequence comes from Thermodesulfovibrio yellowstonii, assembly GCA_020724365.1. Lineage (GTDB taxonomy): Bacteria > Nitrospirota > Thermodesulfovibrionia > Thermodesulfovibrionales > Dissulfurispiraceae > DYHD01. Next base: position 20,166 of record DYHD01000035.1, read on the forward strand.
TTTCTTGGCTTTCCCGTAAAGCGTTTTCAGCCAGGATACGATTTCTTAAGATGCGACGCGCTTCTACAAGCTGTCCTATAGTATTTAATAGTGGCTGAATGAAATTAATTTGCTCCGCGCTGTAACCACCATGTCTGTTAGCTACCCCAAGCATTGCTATCATTTGACCTGCCTGCATTATGGGAAGCCCAAGATATGCCTTTAGAGGCGGATGTCCATCAGGAAGCCCCCAGCTCCGAGGGTCATTCTTAGCATCGTTTGAGATGACCGGCTTGCCTGTTGAGAGAGTGTAGCCAAATAGTGTTTTAAGATTATAAAGTTCAAGCCCTTCTTGTATATTTTTATCATACAATCTTCTCGTCTCATCGTTCCATGCGATATTTGAAATGGCGTAGATCTTTAAGTATGGCTCCCCTTCAGGCTTGAATAAAACCTCGCCAATAAAACCATATTCACTATCCGTTATTGCGACTATATCAGAAAGCAGGTTTTCAAATGCTATGTTTTTATCCTGATTTGCGATAAAGTTTTGCTGCGCCCGATTTATTGCTGCAAGCAATTTTTGCTGTTCTATCAGTTTTCCCTCCGTCTGCCTGCATTCTGTGATATTAGTGGCAATATGTATAATTTTTGGATGATGATCTGTAAAAAATCCTTAGGTTCCATCGGCTTGAAATGACAGTATTATTATGGCTTGTTATATTTCTCCCTCTTATTTTAAGCTATTATCTTATTGTTTTAGCGGACTTTTTGTCAATTCCATAATCTGTCCGAAAAATAGACATAGACTTTGACATAACCGCTATTTATCCATTTTGGGTA
>DYHD01000036.1 GCA_020724365.1 Thermodesulfovibrio yellowstonii
GAACTCTGAAGTTTCTCTTGCTCCGAAAGAATTCCCATTAAAAGGTATAACGGAACGGATAATATCTTGTGCGATAGAAGTTCACTCAATATTGGGACCTGGATTATTAGAAAGTGTTTATGAAGATGCATTAGCTCAAGAGTTTACTTTAAGAGGGATTGCATACGAGAAGCAGAAAGAGATTAGTTTAAAATATAAGGGCAAAGAGATAGGCAAACATAGAATAGACTATCTAATTGAAAACGAGGTAATAGTAGAATTAAAGGCTGTTGAGACTATGAACAAAATCTATGAAGCACAGATATTGACTTATTTAAGAGCAATGGATAAAAGAGTTGGTTTGTTGATTAATTTTAATGTGGAGAGGTTAATAGACGGAATAAAACGATTAATAATTTAGAGGTCACAGAGGGGATGCAACAGAATTCCTCTTAACTTATTAATATTTAATATTTTCTCTGTGTTCTCTGTGGTTAATTTTGACAATACCTCCCTTTGCCAAAGGGAGGTATGTGTTTCCCCTCTTTGGCAAAGAGAGGGCAAAGGTGAGGGGGATTTTATAGTTTATAAACAGACACTAATTATCATATCTTAACAATTCTTAACAATAACGAAAAAATAAAAGGACTTATTAATGAAAATCAACTGGAGATGGTGGCTTGGATTAAAACCTGAAATTGCTTGTTCGCCTTTAAAATACGATTATACTATCAGTGTTATTATTCCGGCATATAATGAAGAAAAGAGCATTGCCGATACCATAAGAAGCATTAAAAACCAAACGGTAAAAATAGATGCTATCATAGTCGTAGACGATTTCTCTTCCGACAAAACTGGCGATGTTGCTGTGAACGAAGGCGCCTATGTAATCAGAACACCACATAATATGGGCACTAAGGCAATGGCTCAGAATTATGTCCTTCCATATATATCTACAGACCTTTTTGTTACTATTGATGCCGATACAATTCTTCATCCAGAAGCAATTGAAAAGACACTCCCCTATTTTAATGATCCTAAGACAGGCTCAGTGTGTGGTTTCGTCGTCCCCCAGAAGATTGAAACAATTTGGGAAAGAGGCAGGTTCATAGAATACCTTTTTGGGATAAGTATCATGAAGGCCGCTCAGAATAATGTTGGAACCGTCCTTGTCTCTTCAGGCTGTTTTAGCACCTTTAAGACAGATATTGTTAGAGAGTTCGGCGGTTTCAAACAACGTACAATGGCAGAGGATATGGACCTCACATGGGAAATGCATTTTAAGCGTTACAAGATTTATTGCGCCCCAGATGCATACTGCTACCCATTAGATCCACCAACGGCAAAGATATTCATTAAACAAATCTTAAGATGGTATAGTGCTTTTTTTCAGAATGTGTCTATACATAAAAAGGCTCTTTTTAAAAATAAGATTGGTTTCTTTGTATATGGTTATCTGATTGACTCTTTGCTTAATCCTATTATCCTTATAGCAGCATTTACCATCTGGCTTGAGAACTTTATTTTTGCCTTTTTATTGTATATAATTATTGACCTTGTTATAGTTGCCATTCCCTGTTTGATTAAAGGAGCACGAATAGGGATGTTTTGGAAGACATTTAGTTCAATTTTTTCATATCCTATAATCCGCTTTGTCAATATGTATGTATTTTGGAAGGCTTTGTGGAATGAGTGGATAATAAGAAAGAGGTTAAAAACATGGGATAAAGGACATTGATATGGCTACAAAACTGCTGATTTTGCTGCTTTTTCTTTTCTTATCAAGTTGTGCACCCAAACAAGCGTATGTATCTATCTCATTTGATGATGGGTGGTCTTCTATTTATGAAAATGCCTTCCCAATCTTAAATAAATATGACATCCCCGCTACTGTATTTGTTGTAACGAGCTATATCGGTGCATCAAAAGAATTCATGGACTGGAATGAACTGCTCATTCTTTCAAGACATGGCAAATGGGAAATAGGCTCTCATTCGCACACTCATCCTGATCTTACAACACTTAAGAAAGAAGAAATAAAATATGAATTGAATCAATCAAAAGAGATTCTTATTTCTAAAGGATTCTATCCTTTAGGATTTGCTTCACCCTATGGGCAGTTTAATGAAGCTGTGATAGATACTATCAAAAAATATTATCGTTATCATAGAAATGCAGGGCGCCCGCCCTGGTTTAATAGTCTAAACGATATAAATGTTTTTAATATTCATTGTATGACAATTTATTATGATACTTCGTATGAAGAAATAAAATTCAAAATAGATAAAGCTATTGCTGAAAAAAAGTATTTGATATTGAATTTTCACGATATTGTTGAGGGCAAGCCCAAGTATTATCAGTCTAATGTGGAGTTGCTTGAAAATACTGCAAAATATCTGAAAGACAGTAAAGTGAAAGTCATAACAATTTCTGATTTTCTAAAGAAACATAGACTGCTGCTGGAATAAATAGCGCCTTCACTCAAAAGCAATGTTTATATCGCCAAAGGTAGTCTGTGCAGGGAACTCAAAGAATAATCTGTAACCCTCGGGATAAACGGCTGAATGAAATAGAACGGCTCTATGGGATTTATCAGACCTTAGAAACCAAGAAACTGCTTCATATTCCTCTTTTGAAGCTACCCTTATGCCTATAACCTTTACCCCGGCTCTCTTAGCCCTTGATACAATCTTGTCAGCCTTTCCATATTCAGCTATATCAACAGGCATTATCTTTAATTCTTTGCCGATATATTTTTCAAGCTCTTTAAAATAAAGATATGGGGTATCATAGTATTGTAATGGATACCCAGCGGTAGTATTTGTAACCATGATAGGTTCATCTCTTCTAATTGAGATTGGTTGTCCACCAATGATTGCACCATCAGAAGTTTTTCTAACAGGGGCAGAACCTATAATAGTGCCTTTGGTTTTTGTGCCTATTAATAAAGAAACAAATCTATCGGTAGGCATATATACATTTACGCCATGTGAAGCAAGATAATAGGCAGCTTGAACTTTTCCGTCAAGGTCTCCACAACCAACCACAAGGTCAGCATCAAGGGAATCCCATGCAATTGCATTTATTCCATGCGTATCATTCATAATCACTGTATTTTCATCAATAATAATTGTGCTTGGATAATTATAAATTTTATCTTCTGAAATCCTGAACCTGTAAACACCCTTAGCATCTGGCGCATACCATCTGTTATCAAATTTTTTTGCCACAGTCCCCCAAACAGGTATTATGTTTGGAGTTGTGAGTTTTAAAATCTCCCGGACTTTTTCACCCTCATGCCATGGAACTATTCTCTCTTTATTGAATTGCGATGGGGGGGCGCTTATATTGTATGCTGAAAGCCAATCCCTTGTAACCCTGTCAACCTGAGTCTTAATTCTCATCTCTTTTGTTATCTTGATAGAAGACTTACCGATTATTATTTTTTTAAAATTCTTTACTGGCGGCTTATACTTTTCAATATTTATCTGCTCAAAAACCATTGTTGTTTCCGATTCATCTTTAAAACCCTTGCCGGACAAAAGATTATCTGTATATTTAACCCCGTGAAGTGATATTTCCTTCTCCCTCGCATTTTGAGATGTCTTAGCGGCTACTGTGAAAAGATATTTTGCCCCCAAAATAGCTGTTGGGTCATCTTTGACAAGACCCAATGTAAGTTTTGCAAGGGCTAAACCATAAGGATTTGCATCTTCGGGAACATCCAGCTTAAAATGCTTGAAATAGTCATCCATGGTCTTATAATGATTTTTGATAGCAGAGGTAAAGTCATATCCATGCGGCAAGGCAAATTTTGCTTTTGATTCCGAAGCTGAAGCGTAGAAAGGATTTGCCGATAGAATCAGCAAGAATGACATACAAAAAAAGATATATTTTGTTTTAGTTATATTCGACCACATCATTGTCTCCCCTGTGTAATATTTTTTAGTAGCTGATTATTAAATTATATTTATCTTTATCATAAATATCAAACCTTAATACAAACCCAAATCCCAATATAGAATTTTTTAATATCCCTAACCCAGTAGGACAATCACCATGAGCGTTCGACTGAGCTCATGTCGAAGGCTTGTCGAAGGGTCATCTTTCAGGACAGGCGAGACCTGTCTGCATAGGGTATAAAATCTATTGACAATTAAGCAATTATAAAATAGAATGATTATATCTCTATATCATGTAATATCAAAATCTTATGCGAAGGAGGATTTTATGTCAAAGACTGAAAATAACTTAAAGGAAGCGTTTGCTGGCGAATCTCAGGCTAATAGGAAATACCTTGCCTTTGCTAAAAAGGCAGAAGAAGAAGGCTATAAACAGGTTGCTAAACTTTTCAGAGCTGCTGCTGAGGCTGAAACAATCCATGCCCATAATCACCTGCGAGAACTGGATGGAATTAAAAGCACAAAGGAGAATCTTGCAGAAGCAATAAGCGGAGAGACTCATGAGTTCCAGAAAATGTATCCTCAGATGATCGATGATGCCGAGGCTGAAGGAAATAAGTCAGCACAAAGGAGTTTTGCTTTTGCCAATGAAGTAGAAAAGATTCACGCAGGCCTTTATAAAAAAGCTCTGGATAATTTAGGCAGCAATCCTGATATTGATTACTATGTATGTCAGGTCTGCGGTAATACAGTTGAGAACGAACCGCCAGATGAATGTCCTATTTGTGGAGCTAAAAAGCAGGCATTTAATAAAATATCTTAACTTTAACTTGATAACTTTCTGTGGCAAGACTACAGGGAATTATAATTATTAAAAAATTTCTATTATAATCCAAGATTTTCATTATTTTCTCTGTGTTCTCTGTGATTAATTTTGACAATATGGAAAATTTTTTAAGGAGACTAAAATGAAAAAGATAATTTTCTTTATCATATCTTTGGTGCTGTTCATTCCAATAGCTTTATTTGCACAGACAACGAAGAAAATCACTGCTGCTCCATTGAGTAGCCAGACTTCTGCATGTATTGGATGTCATAAAACATACACACCAGGCATTGTCGAGGATTGGCTCAAGAGCCTTCACTCAAAGACATCTCCTGAAATGGCATTGAAAAAGAAGCCTATAGAAAGAAGGGTTAGCGCTGAAAAGTTTGATGACAGCCTGAATAAAGTCGCTGTAGGCTGTTATGAATGCCACAGCCTGAACCCCTCAAAACACAAAGACAACTTTAATCATATGGGATTTAAGATTAATATCGTTGTATCCCCATCTGATTGCGCTACATGCCATCCTGTAGAAACAATGCAATATTCTGGGAGCAAAAAAGCTCATGCAGTAGGCAATCTCACAAAAAATCCTGTATATCATGGTCTTGTTGAAACTGTGATAAGCAAGAAAAAGATAGAAAACGGGAAGATTGTTCAATTGCCATCATCTCCTTTTACTCAACATGAGACCTGCTTTTCATGCCACGGCACAGAAGTTAAGGTAGAAGGATTAAAAGAAGTTAATACCGCAATGGGTAAAATCAAGGTTCCATCTTTAATAAATTGGCCTAATCAAGGTGTTGGTAGAATCAATCCAGATGGAAGTATGGGTTCATGTTCAGCATGCCATCCAAGACACAGCTTTTCTATTGAAATCGCTCGTAAGCCCTATACCTGCGCCCAATGCCATTTAGACCCTGATGTTCCTGCTTGGAATGTTTATAAAGAGAGCAAACATGGTAATATTTACTTCTCTAAATATCAGGATTGGGACTTTAAGGCAGTTCCATGGAAAGTTGGCAAGGATTTTCAGTCACCTACCTGTGCTACATGCCACAATAGCCTTATTACAACTGCCGAAGGGAAAATTATAGCTGAAAGAACGCATGATTTTGGAGCAAGGCTTTGGATAAGACTCTTTGGACTCATTTACTCTCATCCACAGCCTATACATGGAGACACATCAATTATTAAAAATAAGGATGGACTTCCGCTTCCCACAGCATTTACGGGTGAAGTTGCAACCGTTGGCTTAATTAATAAAGATGAACAGAATAAAAGGCAAAATAATATGCAGAGTCTGTGCAAAAGCTGCCATAGCACTCAATGGACAACAAACCATTTTGTTAAACTCGATAATACTATCAAAGAAGTTGATAGCATGATATTATCTTCAACCCTGCTACTTTTAGAGGCATGGAAAAACAATCTTGCAGAGGGGCTTATACATGGAAAAAATCCTTTTGATGATGCTATTGAGCAAATGTGGATAAGACAATGGCTGTTCTATGGAAATTCCATCAAGTATGCTTCTGCTATGACAGGAGCGCCTGATTACGCAACTTTCAAAAATGGTTGGTGGAATATGACTGAAAATCTACAGAATATGAAGGACTGGATTGAATTCAAAAAAAGTTCAAAAGGGAGTGAAAAGAAATGAAGGTGATAGCCTTTTATGGAAGCCCAAGAATTAATGGTAATTCAGAAATACTTTTAAATGAGGCTTTAAAACCTATTGAAGCTGAAGGTCATGAGATTATTTCATTTAAGCTAAATACTATGAATATCAAACCCTGTCAGAACTGCGGGGGTTGCGATAAGACAGGAAAGTGCATCATCAACGATGATATGTCTGAGATATATAAAGCGATTAGAGAAGGGGATAGATTCATTCTTGCATCACCGATTTTCTTCTTTGCATTAAGTGCCCAGTCTAAGATTATGCTCGATCGCTGTCAGGCTTTCTGGTCAGAAAAATATCTCTTAAAAAAGGTTATTCCAGAGGGCAAATATGGCAGGAAAGGACTTTTGCTGCTGGTAGGGGGAATGAAAAGGGATATCGGCATAAAATGCTCTGAAAGCACCGCAAAAGCTTTTTTCAGAACTATAAGCGTTCCTACTCATGAGACGCTTGGGTATCTTGGAGTAGATGCAAAAGGAGATATTTTAGAACATCCCACAGCCCTCAAGGAAGTTTATGATGGAGGAAAAAGATTAATAGAAATTTAGTCTTAGCATAGGTTCATATCGGCTTTGTCGGTATGAACCTATCAATAATAATATAAAATATTTCAGGAGTAAAAAATGCTAAATATCCCATCAAGGTATCAGGAGATCAAAAAAAGATATAAGGGACTTCATGAAGCTCTAGAAAATCTAGGTAAAGCTGCAAGAGATGCAGGTCCATTAGATTCTAAAACATCCCACCTTATACAGTTGGCTGCTGCTGCAGCAATTAAGTCAGAAGGTGCGGTTCACTCTCATACAAGGCGAGCCCTTGAAGCTGGAGCAACCCATGATGAAATCTGTCATGCAATTATTCTTTTGACGAGCACAATAGGATTTCCTTCTACATCTGCAGCATTGAGCTGGGCAGAGGATGTCCTGAAAAATCAGCCAAAAGATTGATTACTGCTGCACCAAAATATATTCAATATCTGTTATTAAATTTCTACTGTCTCTCCTTTAAGGGGCACATGAGTAATAAAACCAAATCTCTCCTTAACAACTTTTTCAAATTCAAAAGATACATTTTCTTCTCCGTGGACGATGAATACCTCAGGTTTATTTGAGAAAGCACCTAACCATTCAAGTAGTTCTTTTTGGTCTGCATGTGCTGAGAATCCACCGATAGTAAACACCTTTGCTTTAACGGCTATATCTTCTCCGAGCACCTTAACAATCTTTTCACCATCAATGATTTTACGACCGAGTGTTCCTTTAGCCTGAAAGCCTGTAAATATAACGCTACATTCTGAACGCCAAAGATTATGCTTAAAATGATGCCTTATCCTTCCGCCCTCGCACATTCCGCTTCCTGCAATTATAACAGCTCCTGTCTTTATCTTATTAATTTTCTGAGAATCTTCTATAGAGGCTGTAAAATGAAGCTTTAGAACATTATTTTTTCTATCGTGAAACATCTTCATAGCCTCATCATCAAAGCATTCAGGATGTGCAAGATAAACCTTCGTTGCCTCCTCAGCAAGAGGGCTATCAACATAGACATTGAAAGGCTGAAGACGCCCTTCCTTAACAAGCTTATTTAGTGTATATAAAATGTCCTGTGTTCTTCCGACAGCAAATGCAGGTATGAGGACATTTCCTCCTCTTTTGAATGTTACCTTTATTGCTTCTATAAGCTCACTTAATGTATCTTCAAGATTCTTATGAAGTCTATTGCCATAGGTTGATTCTATTACGACATAATCTGCTATCTCTGCATATTGGGGATCATTTATTATAGGACTATCTTTTTTACCAATATCTCCAGAAAAAATTATTCTTTTCTCTACCGGGCTATCCTGATAAATTATTTCGAGTGTGCTTGAGCCGAGTATGTGGCCTGCATCTATAAATCTTAGTTTTACGCCTTTGCCCAGATTTTCCAATTTACCATATGATTTTTTCATAAAAAATGGGATTGAATCCCTTACATCCTTAATAGTATAAAGTGGTTCATGAATTATATCTTTTCCTGCCCTAAAAGCCTTCTTAGTGAGCCATTCCGCATCCTTTTCATGTATATGAGCAGAATCGTAAAGCATTATTTCTGCGAGGTCGGCAGTAGCTGATGTGGTTATTATTCTACCTTTAAAGCCATCTCTAACAAGCTTGGGTATGAGTCCTGAATGGTCAATGTGTGCATGGGTTAAAAGAAGATAGTCAATTTTTTGGGGATCGAAAATAAATGGTGCTTTATTGATTGCATCAGCATTTTCTCCTTGATGCATGCCGCACTCAATGAGAATCTGTAGATTATTTACTGAGACATGAAAGCATGCGCCAGTAACTGTCCTAACTCCGCCTAAAAAGGTTATTTCCATTATGTCAACTCCTGTGCTTAATTTCTCTTATAAAAAATATTCAAATAAATTATAACACGGGTTATACATACAACAATTTCAAATTGCTTCAAATCTAATTTATTTTTTTATATTTACTTCGATAACCTCCTATCACAATACTTCTTTTTTTAATATTCCAGAGCATTATCAGTTTTTATTAGTTGACAAAAACATATCGACTTAGTTTTAATTATTATCTATTTGTTCACTGCTGTTCTTATTCTTTAATAAACAGATGCTGTTAAATAAGCAGCCTCAAACCAAACCTTGCTCTAATAAGGCGCGTAGCTCAGTGGGAGAGCGCTTCCTTGACGCGGAAGAGGTCAGGGGTTCAATCCCCCTCGCGCCTACCATCCTTAAAGCCTTCTCTACCAACGATTTGCTAAGCTTTCCCATTCAGCCTCCTTTTAAAACGGTTAATTACTCCGTAACTATCCCCTGAAAGGTTAAATACTGCTTAGGTTTATACAGGGATCTCCACGAGTATCTTTTGATAGTTCACCTTCGGAGTCGTTTTCTTCCTTCCATCCTTTGACTCCTCTATCTCTATCAGTCCGAGATTAGAGAGAATGTGAATATCATCGGATACATTCTTTGTATCCCTTTTCAATATCTTTGCAAGCTCATAGATAGATTCTGGGCTATATTTCTTTATCGTTCTGAGTATCCTTAATCTCTCATCCGTGATAAAACTTCTCATAGCCTTCATAGACTCAAAGGAGATGGTTGAGCGGTTCTTTATGCTCTCGCCCTTTGCAATGTTTTTCATGTCTCTTTTTATCTCGGAAATAAACTCGTCCTCTGTCTGGACTTCGAGCCTCACATTTTTAACCTTCATTTTTAAACCTCCTCACATCGTTGAAAAAATCATCTATCAATGTATCAATGCCCTGAAAGGAGTATTGATATTCTTTCCCTCTGTAATGCCTATGGTCTCTTTTGCGCTCTGCATTGTCATATCCTATAACCCGCTTGCCGTCTCGTATGAAGACGAGGGAGTATTTAAAGCCATGAGGCTTATCGCTGCTTTTTTCAACTCTCCACACTTTGATTTCTATGATGTCTCTGTTTTCATAAAGCCTTTTAAACATGTAATAAGGCTCTGCTTTCATATAGGTTATTATAAACCATCCATCAAAAGATAGCAATAAAAAAACCCCGATTAAGCCCGCCCCTTTTTTTTCTAAAATGTCTTATAAATTGCCTTCAAAGCCTTGATACAAGCTATAATGTGCAAGTGTATGTGTAATAGAGCATGAGGTTTTCACTGTATAGTTTTTGTATAGTAATCAGGGTAAAAAACGGTAAAATACGGTAAAAAATCCATTCCCTTTACCTTGATAAAATCAAACAATATCAACCATTAGAGAACAAGAGAGAAAACCAGCCCTATGGTTTTTTTACCTTCACACGGAAGATGTCAGGGGTTCAATCCCCCTCGCGCCTACCATTCTTAAAAACTAATCTTTTTTAGCCTTTATCCTTCATGACTTCAGTATTTTGCCCAAATCCCGATTTGGGTTTTGTTTTTAACTCACAAATAATTAATTATTTTATGCTATAATTTATAGTTTTATTGTCCAGCTACAAAGAATAGGATTTTACAAAAAGTTCCTATAATTTATTCGATTCCAACCAAAATTTTATTTAGAAATCCTATTATGTGGACATCGGTTGTTTCATCTGCAAGCTAAAAATCATTTTATGGAGAGTATAATGAAGACTAATATTGAAAAGAAAAAAGCGTTATTACTGGGAGATGATGCTATAGGTAGAGGTGCGATAGAGGCGGGTATTTCATTTGCTACAAGCTATCCCGGCACGCCTGCCACTCAAATAATTGAGTATCTTGCCAGAAACTTTGATGGCAAAGTTGAATGGGCAATTAATGAAAAAGTCGCTCTAGAGACTGCTGTTGGGGTTTCATACACGGGCAGAAGGTCCCTCTGTTCAATGAAGCATGTAGGATTGAATGTAGCTGCAGACCCTTTAATGACCGCAGCATACCTTGGCGTACAGGGAGGGCTAGTGATATTAGTTGCTGACGACCCCGGCGCCTTCTCATCTCAGAATGAGCAAGACACAAGATATTATGTAAATTTTGCGATGATACCATGCCTTGAGCCTTGCGATGGACAGGAAGCTAAGGAAATGATGATCACCGCTTTCGACCTATCTGAAAAGATGGGGTTGCCTGTTATTGTTAGAGTAGTTACGAGGATCTGTCATGCAAGCACAGTAGTTGAACTTGGCGATATACGTCCTCAAAATCCTATTTCAATACAGAAAAATCCCTCAAAAATGATAGCCGTTCCCAGCAATGTCTTAAGATGCCATAAAATCCTCAACGAGAAACAGGCAGAACTCAGACAATGGTCTGAGGATTCTGGCTTAAACAGAGTTTATAAAAATGGACAGAAAAAAGGGATTATTGCCTGCGGACTTGGCTATGCATATGCAAAAGAGTACGGAGATGAATTTGCAATCTTGAAGATATCAGCCTATCCTTTCGATGAAAAATTAATAGCAAATTTTGTGAAAGATATTGATGAAGTATGGGTTTTAGAAGAAGGATATCCTTTTGTCGAAGGAATAGTTAGAAGGCACTCCTCTAATGTTAAAGGCAAGATATCAGGAGAGATACCTGCTGAAGGCGAGCTGGGACCTGATGTAATGGCAGGTTATGTTAAAGGATGGGATAAGCCTGCAGCGCCGCCGTCATTTTTAAATACATTGCCTCCAAGACCACCAGTAATGTGTCAAGGCTGTTCACACCGCGATTTTTATAAATCATTGATAGCTGCTAAACCTACCTTTACTGCTGGCGACATCGGCTGTTATACATTAGGTGCAAGCCCTCCACTATTCGCACTCGATACATGCCTTTGTATGGGAGCTGGCATAGGTCAAGCAGCAGGGATGTCTCATCAAGGCATAAAGAGAGTTGCAGCAATAATTGGAGATTCAACATTTCTCCATTCTGGCATCACCGCATTGATAAGTGCAGTGTATAATAAGGCAAACATACTCGTTGCTATTCTTGATAATGCTTCAGTAGCCATGACAGGTCATCAACCAACACCATTGACTGGCATAACAGCTAAAGGTGAACAAGGCGGTAAGGTTAGCCTTGAGGAGATTTGTAAAGCTTGCGGAGCAACATCGATCAGCGTAGTTGACCCAATGGATCATGAAAAAACCGAGTCTATTTTAAAAGAAAAACTCGATACTGAAGGAGTGAATGTTGTGATCGCCCGTAGGGCATGTATTCATGTAGCTAAGAAGAAAAAGAAATAATCTCAAATAAATCCTGAAAGTGCAATTAGGATATTTACCAATATCAAGGGTTCAAGTTTTCAACTTGAACCCTCATAAAATATTCAAGATTAAAATCTTACAGCCCTTGTCATGCTGATATATGAGTTTCAGAAAAGATGGTTTTCAAGTTTGACACTGTTTTTTAGAAAGATTGGAAGTTAGCTCAAGGCAACAATTTTTCGTGCAAACTCTACTTCTTCTTCTTTAGTTCTTAATCTCTTTAAGAGTTTTTCATCAAGTATTTTTGAGAAAATTTCTGAAAAAATCGGGCCTGGATGGATACCAATATCTATCAGGTCTTTACCTTTTATTATTGGTTTTATAGTTCTCAGTTCAACCAGGAATTGAGATATTGCTTTTTTCTTTTCATTATGCTTACAAGATGCCATAGCTAATAAAATAGCCTCCATCGTCCTACCTGCCAAGAGGTGATAGATTTCAATAGGATTATCAGGGTTTAGCCTTTTTAATATCTCCTGTGATGAATACCTATCCTGTATTATCTTTTCTTCAGTCTGTTTTGATACCATAAGCCTCGTGAGAGCTTCCTTCATTTCTTCATGTTTGAGGTTATCCATCAGAGCCATTATGTAAATTATTGCCTTATCATATTTTTCATCAAGAAACAAAAGGTCAAACCATATCATAGTTTCATGCACAGCCACGAGGAGATTCTCAATTGCTGGTGTGAAAGAGAGTTTTTTATGTATAACATTCAAAAGATTATAATCACCAAGTCTCTTTAATGCCTTTATCGGATTCGTCTCTTTGAAAATAAGCACTATTTCATCATAGATTCTTGAACCTGAGAGTTTTTCAAAGATATCCATTTTGATAGCAAGTTTAATAAGGTTTTCTGTATGTTTGGTTAATTTGAACCCGAACCTTTCAGAAAATCTTATCGCTCTGAATGCCCTTGTAGGATCTTCGACAAAGCTAAGGTTATGCAGAACCCTGATTTGCTTATCTTTCAAGTCTCTCTGTCCTCCAAAGAAATCAATTAGCAAACCAAAATATTTCTTGTTAAGTTTAACTGCCAGAGTATTGATAGTAAAATCCCTCCTATAGAGGTCTTTCTTGATTGATGATATCTCAACCTTTGGCAAGGTAGCAGGTGATTCATAATATTCTGTTCTTGATGTAGCAATATCAATCCTCAATGATTCTCCCTTTTTGCCTGCACTGCTGATTATTACGCTGGCTGTGCCAAATCTATTATGTGTAAGCACTTTAGCACCTATCTGTTGTGAGAGCTTTTTAGCGAATTCTATTCCATCGCCTTCTACAACAATATCAATATCGAAATTTTCTTCTCTCCTGAGCAAATCCCTTACACAGCCTCCAACTAAATAAACACCTACCCCCATGGCATCGGCTGTCTCCCCTGCTCTTAGCAGCATTTGATATAACGAATCCGGAAGCTGATCTTTCATCATTGCTGCTACATTCCTATCAAATCTATTGAGGGCTTTGCTCTTAGTGGATTCTCCAATAGAAACTCTGCTTTTTCTTAATAGGTCTTCATATAGCGCCCTCATAATATCAGTCCGAGTTATTGCCCCCTCTATCATCTCACCATTAAGGACAGGCACAAACCTTTGATTCTGCTCAATCATAATAGCCTCTACTTCTTCGATAGGCGTAGAGGTTACAACCGTTGCTGCATCTATTGTTGAGAAATCAATGCATTTGCTTTTGTGAAAACCATGAAACAGTGCTTTTTCAACAACCTCTCTTGTCAGTATCCCTGCGTATTTATTGTTTTTTACTATAGGCAGGACATTAACCCCGTATTTAGTCATCATGTCCTCAGCGTCTTTAATGGTTCTTGCCCAATCAAGCACTATTACAGGTGAGGTCATAACATCGGCTGCAAATTTCATAGGTTTAACATGCCTTTTTAATGATGCCTCAAGCCTTTCTTCAGCAATCTCAAATGGCATATCTTTAATAGTTGCTGAAGCAGCAGCCGGATGCCCTCCGCCCCCGAATTCTGATAGTATTTGTGCAACATCTACCTCAGGGGCTTTGCTTCGAGCAACTACAAGTATTTTATCAGCCATACCAACTAACATAAAAATAGCATCAATATCTTCCATATCCATAATCGTATGGGCAAGGTGAGCAACATCTCCGAATCCTTCCATATTACCTTTGGCTATTTTAATTTTTTTGTCCTGAAGGATGACCTCCTTAAGTGAACCAACGAGTTCATTTAAGAGGGATATTTCTTCTTTGCTCATTTCAACCTTTAGAAAATCAGAGACTATATTCAAATTTGCTCCCCTTTTAAGCAAATATGCTGCGGCAATAAGATCCTTTGATGTAGTGGTAGAGAAAAGCAATGAGCCTGTTTCCTGATATATTCCAAGGCACAAAAGTGTAGCTTCCATAGGCGTAATAAGCAGCTTTTTTTTCTGTAATATCCCTGTAATAATAGTTGAGACCGCTCCTACATTCTCTATTACTTCCAGCTCGCCTTTTATATCATCTTTAGTTACAGGGTGGTGATCATATATATGTATTTTGACCCCCTGTTCTGAAATAAGGGTCTTTAAAGGACCGATTCTATCGGGATGTTTAGTGTCAACTATAATCAGCCTTTTTACTTGTTCTAATGGAATTTCTTTGAATTTCTTTATCTCAGAAGGCAGAAATAGCTCTACAAACTCCTTGACCTTTTTTTCCATAGCCCCAGGCATCACTATAACTGCATCGGGGTATAGTTTCTTAATAGCGACTGCAGAGGCAAGGGCATCAAAATCTGCGTTCAAATGTGTGGTTATAATGTCCATTTGATTTAATTATTGTCTTATTATAGAGACACCATCAGGCGGTGTAAATTCAAAAAGTTTATCTTTAATTCCTGTATTTAGCTTAATATCTTTAAGCTCTATATCAGTCCTGTTTGATAAAGTATCAATTATTCTCAATGATTTTAGAGGGAATTCACCATCAGATGGTAATAACTCAATCTGCACAATATTTCCCATTGCCTTTTTGGGCCTTAAAATAAGCCAGCCATCTTTGCCAGAGATATCAAAATCAGCTCTGATATCTCCAAGCCCTCCTAATAATATAATCGGGGACTGTCCGTAGGTTGAAGGGTCAAATCTTGTTATATATGCTTGTTTCTCATTTTTTTGATATATAATGAGTTTATCTCCAGATATATAGATTGTTTGAGGCTTTTCCCCTAAATAATCCCATCTGAATTTAGAAGCTTTTATATAAAACCGCCCTTTATAGGTATCCGTTCTTTTTAGGTCCTTTATGAAGCTTTTTTGAATGAAATTACCCGTTATATCCTTGAATCCCTCATATGCCTTTTGAATTCTGGATGCCTCCTCATCAGGATTGAATGCTTGGCTAAGGGATGGTGATGCAATCATTAAAATCACTAAGCAAATATATGCAAGATATTTTTTTATGAAATTCATTTTTTACACCTCAAAAAAATTTTTATTTATCTCCTGCCTATAAAATCTCGGGGCTTTCCGGCACCTTTTGGAGGTCCCACTAACCCATCTTCTTCAAGAAGTTCCATTATTCTTGCCGCCCTATTATATCCAATCTTGAATCTCCTTTGAATGCCTGATATAGAAACCTCTCCGGCTGAACCTGCAAATTCAATAACTTTTTGATAAATCTCGTCTCTTTCATCATCCATGTCGCTTTCAGCAGGTTTTTCATCGAATAAGGTTATGTTCTGAAAGAAAGAATAATCAGGGTTTCTCTGATCTCTTATGAATTCAGTTATTTCGGCAACTTCTTTTTCACTCACATATGCCCCATGAACTCTGACAATTTTAGCCCCCGGAACCATAAAAAGCATATCACCCATGCCAAGAAGTTGTTCTGCCCCCTGTGAATCAAGTATTGTTCTTGAGTCAATTTTAGTGGTCAATTGAAAGGAGATGCGAGCTGGAAAATTAGCTTTTATCAGTCCTGTAATGACATCAACAGAGGGTCTCTGTGTTGCGAGAATCAAGTGAATACCAGAGGCACGAGCCATTTGTGCAAGCCTCGTTATGGCATTTTCGACATCAGCTGGGGCTGTAAACATTAGGTCAGCAAGCTCATCTATAAAAATCACAATGTAGGGTAGCCTCTCAGAAGGCTCGACATTTTTATTAAAGTTATCAATATTCCTTGCCCCCCTTTCAGCCAGCAATCTGTATCTTCTTTCCATCTCAAAAACCATTTTCTGCAGCGCTGTAGAAGCCTCCTTTGGGTTGGTAATTACAGGTGCGATTAAATGAGGAATATCTGAATAAGCAGACAGTTCAAGTAATTTAGGGTCAACCATCAACATCTTAACATCTGAAGGGTCTGCTTTGTATAGAATGCTTAGTATAAGGGAATTTATAAATATGCTTTTGCCAGAACCTGTTGCCCCTGCAACGAGCAGATGGGGCATCTTTGTAAGGTCAGTGACAACAGGGTTTCCGAAAATGTCCTTCCCAAGTGCAAGGGCAAGAAATGAATTGCTCTTCTGAAATGCATCAGAAGCCATGATTTCCCTAAGATATACTGTAGCTCGCCGTCTATTAGGGACTTCAATGCCTATAGCTGCTTTTCCTGCTATTGGATAAACCCTGATACTTGGAGCCCTCAATGCCAAAGCCAAGTCATCAGATAGGGAGACTATCCTATTTATCTTAATTCCTGCAGCAGGCTCAAACTCATACATTGTGACGACAGGACCAGGGTTCGCCTGTTTAATCCTTCCCTTGACACCGAAATCTGTAAGCTTTTTTTCAATACCTGCTATATTTGCATTAATTTCTTCCTTTGTAAGGGATAGCCCTGTTTCGCTGTATGATAGCAATTCAAGAGGGGGTAGGAGATAATCTCCTTTTGCAGCTGATGATTTTAAGTGAGAAACGGCTTTGGAGTCAGATAGAAGAATATTATCAATAGGACTTTCGGTAATTTTCTCTATAGCAATCTCGGTTATATCTGCTTTTTTTTCAGTCTGTTCTTTTAACTTTTCCTTATTTTTTGAGCGATTAAAATAAGAAAATATGGATACAGGACTAATAAGGATTAGAGAAACAAGAATAAAGGTTATGTTAATAATATATGCACCAATAGTTGAGAAATAAACTATGAATAGATTAAATAGCAGATAGCCTGATATTCCCCCATGCATTTCGCTTGACTGCAACACGCTCTTTGAAATGAGCTGTATAAATACAGATAGAGAAGGCAAAAGAAGCAAGAATCCAAGGAGATGCACAAGAGTTCTTTCTTTGTTAAGGATTCTTCTGATGCCATAGATGAGAATAAAAAGAGGAATAAGATAACCTGATACTCCAAATAGAGTAAATACTGCATCTGATATATAAGACCCTACAATGCCTCCATAATTGCTGATATCTCTGTTTGAAAATGTAGTAAAGGATCTATCCCATTTGTCATAAGTCAGCAAAGAGATTGCGAGATAAATGCTTCCTAATATTGCAATAGCCCCAGTTATCTCCTGAAATCGTTTGCTCATAAAAATACTCTTGCTGATTTCAGCATCATTTAAGGCGCTTGTTTTATTATTTATTGTTTCAGCCATACTGCTAATATTATAACAGCAAGGGCGAATCTATAATAAACAAATATGTTAAGGGGATATTTTTTGAGGAAATTCAAAAGGAATTTTATTGCAATATAGCCTGATAATGCTGCTGATATAAAGCCTGCTGTCAATAAATCAAAAGAATAATTATCGGGTGTATTCATAATTTTGCTGCTCTCTAAAATAAAAGCACCACATATTGCAGGGGTTGATAGTAAGAAAGAAAAACGGGCAGCATCATGCCTGCTTAGGTTTCTAAAAAGACCTGCTGTTATAGTGATACCCGACCTCGAAACACCGGGAATCAAAGCTATTGCTTGTGCAACACCTATAAATAAAGAATCAGTAAGAGATATTTTCTCCTTATAAACTAAGCCTTTGCTTTTAACATACTTCTCAGCTATAAGCATTAAGATTCCAAAAAAAATAAGTGAAAAAACAATGATAAGAGGGCTTCGCAGATCATTTGCGACGAAATCATTTAAGAGCAAGCCCGCTAAGCCTGCAGGAATAGTGCCCACTGAGATTAGAAAAAGCATTCTTCTGTCTCGAAGAAATATATTAATCCAATCTTTATAAAAAAATATAAGTAGAGACAAAAGTGTGCCGCCATGTAGTGCGACATCAAAGGTCAATGTGTTAACCTCGCCATGCCATTGGAAAAACCAAGGCAACAAAATCAAGTGGGCTGTGCTGCTTATTGGAAGAAATTCTGTCAGACCTTGTACTATTCCGAGAATTATTGCTTTAAATATTTCTAAATTCAAAAAATAATATCCTTCGTCTTTTTATGAATTCCACGCCTTGCACTTTCGTGTTATAGCAGTGTTTTCAGCCCTCATACCTCCATGATAATAGGTATTATCATGGGTCTTCTATCCATTGTGTCTCTTAAATATCTTTTTAGGGCTGAACGCAATTTAGTTTGAATAACTGAGGTGTCAGAGATAATATTATCTTCAATGTCAAACAAGGTCTTTGCCATCAACGCTCTAACTTCATTTATAATATCCTGAGATGCGTCCTCGAATATAAATCCTCTTGAGATAATCTCAGGACCCGAAACTATCTTTTTTGTTAACTTTTCGATCCCTATGAGTATTATCACTACCCCATCATGTGCAAGCCTTCTACGGTCTCTGAGAACAATATCCCTTACTCCACCAATGCCTTTGCCGTCAATAAATATTCTGCCTGATTGAATCTTGCTATTTCTGCTTATTCCTGATTCGGTTATCTCGAGCACCTCACCATTTTCCAATATGAAGATATTTTCTTCTGGTATCCCTGACTTTTTTGCAAGATTTGCATGATATTTCAAAAATCTATACTCACCGTGAATTGGGATAAAATACTTAGGTTTGACCATATTCATCATGAGTTTTAATTCTTCTTTAGACGCATGACCTGAGACATGGATATCTGAGACCTTCTCATATTTAACATCAGCACCCCTTCGCATTAGATGATTGATAATCCTCCCGATTGCCCGCTCATTTCCGGGAATTATCCTTGCAGATAAAATAACGATATCCCCTTCTTTAATCTTAATGTGTGGATGTTCATTCATGGCTATTCTAGACATTACACTCATTGGCTCGCCCTGACTGCCCGTAACAATAATAACTATCTCATTATCATTGACTTTCCTTAAATCCTCTAATTTTATCCAAGTATTAGTAGGGATGCGGAGATAACCGAGATCCAAAGCAATCTGGGCATTAGATACAATGCCCCTGCCGCACATGATTACCTTTCTGCCATACTGAACAGCAACATCAATGACTTGCTGAATCCTGTGGATATTGGATGCAAAAGTAGCTATTATTATTCTTCCTGCAGTTTTTGAGAAAATATCTTCAAATGCCCTCCTAACCTCTTTTTCAGAGAATGTAAAACCACCTTTTTCAGCATTTGTGCTATCAGAGAGCAAAAGAAGTGTGCCCCTTTCTCCATATTCTGAGAATTTATGAAGGTCCATAAGTTCTCCGTCAACAGGGGTTGGGTCGAGTTTAAAATCTCCTGTATGAACTATTAAGCCGAGAGGGGTTTTTATACCGAGTCCGACGCCATCAACTATGCTGTGAGTAACTCTTAAAAACTCAACCTCAAAAACCCCTATTTTAATGGTTTCTCTTGGTTTAACCTTCAAAAGAGGTATATCAGTGATATCATGCTCTTTTAATTTTTCCTTGATAAGGGCAAGGGTGAGAGGAGTTGCGAAGATCGGAGCTTTAATTTCTTTAAGCAAAAAAGGCAAGGCGCCGGTATGGTCTTCATGCCCATGGGTTACAAAAATCCCTTTGACTTTTTCTTTATTTTCGATAATATATGAGAAATCAGGTATAACATAATCAATGCCAAGCATATCTTCTTCAGGGAACATTAAGCCTGCATCAACAATTATCAGATCATCGGCATACTGAAAAATAGTCATATTCAGACCTACTTCTTCGAGTCCGCCTAAAGGTATTACTAAGAGAGATTCTTGTTGTTCAGTCTGCATTTTTGAAAAAGGTTATATATTTAATCTTTAAATTTCTTTTCGGATTTTTCTATAGTTTTTTGAATGAGTTTTTCCTCGTAGAGCGGGAAATCTTCAAAATTAAAAGGTCTATTTCTCATCATATTGAACTTCATGATCTTGAAGTTCAACTCTCGAATCTTTTTTAATCTTTCCTTGTCATCATCTAATGAATTAATCATATCCTGCATGTTCACAATCTCTTTTTTCATCTCAAGCTCAGGTGGTAGAAACCCTGAATTTTTTAAAACTTTATATGCCATTCTAAGGTCTTCTGGCACAAATGTTTCATCCTCAAGCTTTAGAGGGCTGCCAGCCCCGGAGAGATTGTCAAATTCTCCGCGCTCAATGGCTTCGAATATCATTTTTTCAGCAATTACTCTGAATATATCCATAAATATAGAGATTAACCTAAAACAATTATCAATAGCAAATTTAAGCTCAAAATCCCAGCAATTCTCGGTGAAATATAGGATGTTGTTTTCATAAGAGCTGTTCGCCGATAATTGCTGATTATTATTGCTATCCTTAGTAAAAATAATGCTAATCATGTTAAGATATAACATCTTGCCGAAGTGGCGGAATTGGCAGACGCGCCAGGTTCAGGGTCT
>DYHD01000037.1 GCA_020724365.1 Thermodesulfovibrio yellowstonii
TAATTTTCATCATTATTATTGCAGTCGCAACTATTAAAAGACGAAAAGAATGAATTTTCAATAAAAAATGATAGAATAGATTATAATAATTTAAATTAAATCATGAAAAAATATATTCCTATAGAAAAAGACTCACTTCAGCTTTCTCGAGAAAAGGAATTTGTTCATAGCAAGTCTCAAAGGCTTAAGGATTTTTATCATGACAAAGAAAAGTATTATAGCATTGATAAGAATCTATTACTTCCAGATGTAGATATTATTTTCAGCCTATTCATTCAAAAAAGTCTTGAATTTGAGCCTCTTTTACTGGCATTAGAAAACTTACCTGTAGGGTTAACCCCCGAGATATTGGGATATGAAGGTAATATTTTAATAAAGTCGTCAGACATCCCATTATATGAAAAATATATCAAATCCCTAAATGGACAAAACAATAATCCAAATATTACGAGTGATAATAAAAATGCTTCCTTAATGAAAGAGAAATCCAAGATAATAGTTAAAGATATGCTTGAAGACCCTACAAACACTCAAAACATAAAGAAATGTGGCGAAGTTATTGAGGAAATGGTATATTCAATCCTCAATAAAAAAGAGCTTTTTTATAACCTTATTTCTATCAAAAGTCATGACTTCTATACTTACATCCACTCAGTAAATGTAGCTGTTTTATCTATCGGGCTTGGAATCGCTGCCCATTTATCGAATGAAGATATATATAATATTGGCATCGGTGCTCTGCTTCACGATATAGGTAAATGCACCGTACCGCCTGAAATATTGAATAAAATTGGAAAGCTCACATCTACTGAATATAAAATAATGAAAAATCATGTAATCGAAGGGGAAAAAATCCTCAAGAAGCATCCTAATTTCCCTGAAGCTGCTTTAACTGCTATCACTCAACATCATGAAAGACTCTCTGGAAAAGGATATCCCTTGAATCTGACAGGGGCTAACATATCGGTCTTCGGCAAGATTACCGCCGTAACGGACTGCTATGATTCACTCACAACACCGAGACTTGACAAACCTGCTCTTACCCCTTTTGAAGCTCTAAGCATTCTTGTTCATGAATGTGAACATTATGATTCTGATTTGCTAAAAACCTTTATAAAATTAATTGGTGGCATTCAACAATAAGGCTTTTAAAAATTTAATTATGAATGTTATTACTAGTCTTGATCTTATCAATATAAAGCTACCTAAAAAATTCAGAGGTATAAGTGCAGGATTATTAGTCCATCCTGCCTCTATAAACAGTAAGATTGAACATGCCTCTCAACTTCTTCTGAAATCCAGCAAGATTAATATTAAAGCTTTTTTCGGTCCTCAGCATGGCATTTTCGGGCATACGCAAGATAATATGATAGAGTGGAAAGGGTTTGCAGACCATAAAACTGGTATTCAAGTTTACAGTTTATATGGTGATACAAGAAAACCTTTGCCAGAGATGTTGAAGGATATTGATGTCTTTCTCATTGACCTTCAAGATATTGGAGCAAGATATTATACCTTCATCTGGACAATGGATTTGTGTATGCAGGCTTGCAATGAGCAGAATAAAGCCGTGATCGTTCTGGACAGACCCAATCCTATTAATGGAATTACTATTGAAGGCACCGTATTAGACCCAAATTATTCATCTTTCGTTGGTCTTAAACCTCTTCCCATAAGACATGGCATGACAATTGGGGAGATTGGCGGTTATATCAAAGATCTTTTCTATGAAGGACTCGATTATCATGTCATAAAGATGAAAGGGTGGAAAAGACAAATGTGGTATGACAATACAGGGCTGCCTTGGGTCATGCCTTCGCCTAATATGCCCACACTTGATACCGCCATTGTTTATCCTGGCATGTGCCTGCTTGAGGGAACATTATTAAGTGAGGGACGTGGAACTACGCGTCCATTTGAAATTTTTGGCGCACCTTTCATAGAACCAGATTCTCTTATTGAAAAGCTCACTAAATTAAAGCTTGAAGGTGTATTTTTTAGACCTTTATGGTTTGAGCCTACCTTTCAGAAATATGCAGGTATTATTTGTGGAGGAGCTCAAATCCATATTACCGACCGCAATAAATTTAAACCTTTTAAAACCGCTGTTGCAATCATTAAAGCAGTTCATGATCTCTATCCCGAGCATCAATTGTGGAGACAGCCTCCTTACGAATATGAAACTATAAAAATGCCTTTTGATATACTCTGTGGCACTGATCAGATAAGAAATTATATAGAGAATGGAGAATCACTAAAAAACATGGAGCAATGGTGGACAGAGCAAAGCCTTAAATTCAACAGAGATATCAGAAAAAGATTTCTTTTGTATGAATGAACCAATTAACTCCTTCATCCTTTCAGCAGGGCTCGGAGAAAGGCTGAGGCCAATTACAAACCATATCCCAAAGCCTCTTTTACCTATCCTCGGCAAGCCTGCACTACAGTATGTAATAGAAAGAGCTTCGGCTATTGGAGTAAAGAAAATAGGCATAAATCTTCATTATAAGAAGGAACTTATTACAGACTGGCTCTTAAGTTCTAACTTAATTGATTTGCACAGGATAACCCTTTTTTATGAAAAAAGACTTCTTGGCACTGGAGGAGCTTTAAAAAACGCAGCGGATTTCTTAAGAATTAGCCATTTTCTTGTTTACAACTCTGATATATTTTCAGATATTGATTTAGAAAGACTTATTGAATATCATTTTTCAGGCAATTATATAGCAACCCTTGCTATTCATGATAATTCAGAATATAACAGCATTCTGATTGATGAGAAAGGATTTTTAAATGGTATCTCTAAAACAAAACACCCACTAACAACTAATCTTTATGCTTTCACTGGGATTGCCATCTACTCACCTGATTTTTTAAAATTCCTTCCCGATGGCTTTTCAAGTGTAGTTACAGGCTGGCTTGATGCAATCTCTAATGGAGCAAAAATTGCCTGCCTTCAATTCAATGGGCATAACTGGAGCGACATTGGAACGCCTTCTGCTTATGCTTCAACCATTATCAAAGAATTAAAGACTCTTGGTGAAAGCATATATATTCATCCTTCGATAAATAATATCCGAGATATTGAAATTGAAGGAAATATAGTAATTGAAAAAGATAGCACTATCCAAAATGGCACCTACTTGAAAAACTGCATTCTGCTGCCAGGTGCTAATATAAAGGCAAAATCTAAATATGAAAACTGTATCATAGGGAATACCTTTAAGATTGAACTTCCTCAAAAAGTCTTCTCAGCAACCGATACAGCAGATGCTGCTGTAATTATTGGAGAGGGGGGGTCTGATAGAAGATATTATAGGATTAAAAAAGATGATAAATCATTTGTCCTAATGAAAACAAGCAAAAATGATCCTGATTTTAATAGACAGATTGAGCTAACAAATTTTTTTTATAGTATCAAAATACCTGTCCCCCGACTTATAGAGGTTAATTCTAATAATTTTAGAGCTATTTTTGAGGATCTAGGGGATATTTCTCTATATAAATGGCTAAAAATACACCGAAATGATGAAGATATAGAAGCAATTTATAAAAAAGTTATTGATTCTTTACTATTGATACATATTGAAGCTACAAAACATGCCTCAGAATGTCAGTTTTTAAGAGATAAAATTTTTGATTATGACCATCTTAGATGGGAGTCACAATATTTTATTGAAAGATTTGTTATTGGGATTAAAAATATCGAAATTAAGGGAATAGATGCCCTTAATTCAGAATTTCATGATCTTGCAGTTAAAATTGATTCATTTGCAAAAGTAGTTATGCACCGTGATTTTCAATCACAAAATATAATAATCTCAAAGAATCAAATGGTTAGGATAATTGATTATCAAGGGGCAAGAGTAGGACCATGGGCTTATGATGTAGCATCAATATTGTGGGACCCATATTACCGCCTTAGCGATTCTATCAGGGATAGACTTTTAGCATATTATATTACTGAGCTATCCAGTAAAATAGTAGGTATAATAAATTTCTCAGATAATAAATTCAGGCAAGAATTGATATTATGCAGATTGCACAGGCATATGCAAGCTCTTGGCGCCTATGGTTTTTTATCAAAGGTTAAAGGTAAAGATTTCTTTTTAAAATATATACCAGAAGGTATAAAATTGCTTAAAGAGGATATTTCAACTTTGAAAACTGAGTATCCTGCATTATATAATCTTATCCTGATGCTATAAAAATTATGGAAGAGATTAAAGAATTAATCAAAATATATGGTCTTCAAGAGGACTCAGAGTATGTAATAATCCCTCTGCCTGATAAAGATGGAAAAAAAAGAAGGTGTTTTTTACTTAAGAGGGATTTTATTAGAATCTTGTATTCTGAAGGGCAATATGTTGATTATCCTCTTGCCGATGCCATTGAGGCTACAGTAAGATATCCTGATATTCTTTTGAGTGAGGCACTATCCTTAATATATAATGAACGGGGTATTGATCCCCATCAAATTTCAAAGCCACCTGATAAAATAAATGGAAATGAATAATAATGAAATATAAAATACTTATTAATGCAACATGTCCTGAAGAAAAAAGGGTAGCAATAGTTGAAAATGATACATTGATAGATTTTTATGTCGAAGTATCTTCAAGAGAAACCCTTAAAGGGAATATTTATAAAGGAATTATAACAAGAATTGAGCCTGCAATTCAGGCTGCTTTCTTAGATTTCGGTGCAAAAAAAGCAGGTTTTCTTCAAATGAAAGAGGTGATGCCTGAATATTATAAAGAGTTAAAAAAAGGCAAAAAGCCAAGGATACAAGATGTCCTCTCAAAGGGGCAGGAGCTGCTAGTTCAAGTTGAAAAGGATGAGAGAGATACAAAAGGCGCCTCATTGACAACATATATTTCCCTTGCTGGCAGATATATTGTAATGATGCCAGGACAGGAAATGGTGGGCATCTCCAGAAAGATAGAAAGAAAAGAAGATAGGGAAAGGCTTAAAGAAGTATTCAAAGACCTGAAACCACCCAAAAAAATGGGCTTTATATTAAGAACAACCTGCTCTGATATAGAAAAAGATGAATTATCTAACGATCTTAAATATCTCCTGAAATTATGGAATAAGATTCAGAATGACTCAAAAAAGGCATCTGCACCTGCACTTATATACAAAGAGCATGATATAGCCGTTAGAACGGTTCGAGATTATCTCACATCAGAGATCTCAGATGTTTTTGTTGATGCTGAAGATGCATACAAAAAAACTAAAGAATTTCTCAGGAAAACCCTCCCTTGGCGAAAGATTAATATCAGGCTTTACCGGGATAAAAAACCTATTTTTAGTCAGAGTATCGAAGACCAAATAGCAAGGATTAATGATAGATATGTATATCTACCTTCTCGTGGTTATTTGGTTTTTGATAAAACTGAAGCACTTACAGCTATAGATGTTAATTCAGGAAGAAGCAGAAGAGAAGAAGATATCGAAACAACTGCCCTCAAAACAAATCTTGAGGCAGCCGATGAAGTAGCAAGACAACTCAGACTAAGAGACATCGGGGGGCTAATAGCTATTGACTTCATAGATATGGCTAACAATAAAAACAAGCGTGAGGTTGAAAAAAGGCTTCAAGATGCCCTCTTATCAGGAAAGGCTCACACTGAAATCGGTTCTATATCAAAATTTGGCATTCTGGAAATGACAAGGGAAAGAATAAGAGCAGGCTACTCTGAATCAACTTACAAAAAATGCAATATTTGTGAAGGCACAGGCATACTGAGGTCTAATGAACTTGTTGCTATCTCAGTTTTAAGAAAAATGCACCTTCGGCTTTCAAACGGTGGTATGAAACAGATATCTTGTTTTATGGCAGTTGAAGGTGCTAATTATCTGATAAATAATAAAAGAGATGTTATTTTGAACCTTGAAAAGAACTATGATGTCAGTATCAAGGTCATCGCCGATAAAAATCTGCTTCCCGACCAATTTAGGATCGAAGAGGAAAGTTAGGAAGTACTGCAGTCTAAATAGTGTCTATGCCCTCTCGCAAGGGGAGAGGGTTGTTAAATAAGCCCCTCCCTTGACGGGCATAAGCGCTAACTTAAGGCTTGACTTGACGGGAGGGTTGGGGGAGGGTGAATAATCATAATTTATGGACAGACTCGAAATAGTTTATGACAAAATTTCCTGTTAATCCTGAGAAGGAAAAAACATTATACGATAAAATGTCAGCCCTGAACATCAAAGAAGAAGACATCGAAGAATCATTTATAAGGTCTGGAGGCAGGGGTGGGCAGAATGTAAATAAGACTTCCACTTGCGTTTATCTGAAGCATATTCCGACAGGGATTGATGTGAAATGCCAGAAAGAACGTTCGCAATCTCTTAACCGCTATCATGCAAGGGTTATACTTTTAGAGAAAATAGAGAAATTAATTAAAGGCGAAGAGAGCGAACAGCAAAAGGCAATTGAAAAAATAAGGAGACAAAAAAGGAGAAGGTCCAAAAAAGCAAAGGAGAAGGTGTTAGAATTGAAAAAGATTATATCTGAAAAGAAAAAGAGCCGCACAATTAATCTTTCAGATGAAATGTGAGATGGATTAATTATTATCAAAGCTTTAGCTGATTCGCTCTATACTAAGATTTTAATAAAACATAAATTTATCTATAAAGGAGATATTATCATGAAATATGAAGCCGTAATAGGGCTCGAAATACATGCTCAGATGCTTACTGATACTAAAATCTTCTGCGGCTGCCCTACTACCTTCGGTTCTGAACCTAATACGCAAACATGTCCTATATGTGCAGGAATGCCAGGGGTTCTTCCTGTTTTAAATAAAAAGGCTGTAGAATTTGCTATTAAAACTGGTATAGCACTAAATTGTAAAATATCAGATTACAGCAGATTTGCTCGCAAAAATTATTTTTATCCCGACCTACCTAAGAATTATCAGATCAGTCAATACGAACTTCCAATATGTGAAAGAGGGCATATAGACATTTTTATTGATAAATTGCCCAAAAGAATTGGGATTACACGAATACATATTGAAGAAGATGCAGGGAAAAATATTCATTCTATAGGTAATTACAGCCTTGTTGACCTCAACCGTGCTGGGATGCCATTAATGGAGATAGTAACAGAACCAGACATTAGCAGCCCCAAAGAGGCTTCTGAGTTTATGAAGAAACTAAGAACGATCCTCAGATATCTTGGCGTCTGCGATGGTAACATGGAACAAGGCTCGTTGCGATGTGATGCAAATGTTTCAATTAGGCCAATTGGACAAACATATTTTGGCACAAGAACTGAAATTAAAAATATCAATTCCTTCAGATTTGTAGAAAAAGCCCTTGAATACGAAATAGGTCGTCAAACTATACTATTGGAAGAAGGTGGCAGTGTAGTTCAGGAAACAAGATTATGGGATTCTTCTACAGGAATTACACTATCAATGCGTTCCAAAGAAGAAGCTCATGACTATAGATATTTCCCTGAACCTGATCTTGTTCCATTAGTAGGGCTATCAGCTAAAGCCGAAGAGATAAAGAAATCCCTTTCAGAACTGCCTGATTCTAAAAGAAATAGGTTTATAACTCAATATAACTTGCCCGATAATGATGCTGAATCCCTTGTAGCAGAAAAAGCTTTGGCTGAATGGTTTGAAGATGCTGTAAGAGCAGGCGGCCAGCCAAAAATTTTATCCAACTGGATATTGAGCGAATTATTGAAACTTCTTAATGAAGAAAACAAATCAATAACAGAATGTCCTATAAAACCATCGCAATTAGTTGATATGCTTAAGCTTATTGAGAATGAGACTATCAGCGGCAAGATAGCAAAGGCAGTTTTCGAGGATATGTATAGGACTGGGAAAAACGCCGATGTGCTGGTAGAAGAAAAGGGATTAATACAAATAAAAGATGAAGGGGCTTTAGAAAAGATTATCGAGGATATCTTATCCAATAATCCTAAAGAACTTGAGAGGCTTAAGGCAGGTGAAGAAAAATTGATAGGATTCTTTGTCGGGCAGATAATGAAAGCAACAAAAGGCAAGGCAAATCCACAACTCGCCAATGAGCTGCTAAAGAAAAAATTATAGAATTTTATGCTTATATTTGGATTCCCCAAAATAAGACACTATTCCTCAAATAGGGATATATCAAGGAATTTAACTTAACTTAATAGCTTGTTTTAAAGTTGAGACTAAAAACACTAAAAAGCTAAAATGTCTTGACATTGGCAAGATTTATATCAAATTCTTATAATCATATGGTATATTATTTGCTATTCAAATAAAAGTTTTTAGTTTTGCATACAAAATAATAATGTCTTTTAAATTCTTATTTTAGAAAGGGGGTGAATAAATATGAAGAGAATCATTGCTTTAATAGTAGCTCTTGTTTTTGTTCTGGGAGTTGCTTCACTTACATTTGCTGCTCCAGCACTGGATAAATGCAATAAATGTCATAAGGGTGAAAAATCACTTGAGAAGGTCGTTGCAGCAAAAAAGATCGAGACTACCGATGCACTTATTAAGGCTGTAAAAGCAAGCCCTAAAGCTGAGTTACACAAGAAATTTACTGATGATGATTACAAAGCAGTAGCAAAAGAGCTTAAGCTTAAATAATCAAGCAAAAGAAGGGAGTTAGCAGAATGTTCTGTTGCCTCCCTTCTTTATTTTTAAATTTTTTAAAATTAAATGTATGTTAGCCAAGATTCATATTTATCGTTTCTGCCTTTTACAGTATCAAAAAAGATAGATTGTAACTTCTCCGTTATCTTGCCTCGCCTGCCTTCTCCTATTACCCTACCATCTAATTCCCTTATTGGGGTGACCTCTGCAGCGGTTCCAGTGAAGAATGCTTCATCAGCAAGATAGACCTCGTCTCTTGTAAAACGTTCCTCCTTTGTCTCAATTCCATTATCTTTTGCAATAGTTATAATACTGTCTCTTGTGATACCTTCAAGTATCGAAGTCAATGGTGTTGTCTTTAAAATGTCCTTTTTAACAATAAAGACATTCTCTCCGCTTCCTTCAGAGACATAACCTTCGGTATCAAGGAGCAAAGCCTCGTCATAACCACAGGAAATAGCTTCTTTCTTTGCAAGCTGTGAATTGACATAATAGCCGCTAACCTTGCCTCTGGACATATTAGAATTAACATGATTTCTTATAAAGGAAGACACTTTAACCTTTATGCCTTTTTCTATACCATCCTCGCCAAGATATGCTCCCCATTTCCACACGGCTATAGCTATTCTGACAGGATTGCCTTTGGGGAAAAGTCCCATAGCACCGTCGCCAAGATAAACAATTGGGCGAATATAACATTCCTGAAGTTTATTAACCCTAATAGTCTCTATTATCGCATTACTAATTTCATCTTCACTAAATGGTATATCAAGAAGAAATATTTTTGCCGATTGAAAAAGTCGTCTGACATGCTCTATAAGTCTAAAAATTGCAGGTCCTTTGCTAGTGTTATAACAGCGGATTCCTTCAAACATACCGAGACCATAGTGAAGCGTATGGGTCAATATGTGAATATTTGCATCATCCCAATTGACCAGTCTTCCATCCATCCATATTTTTTCTGTCTTATTCATAAGGTATTATTTATAACAATACTTTACCATCAATGTCAACCCTAAAAATAATCCTAAATCCCGATATAGAGAATTTTTTAAACATCTCTAATCCAGTAGGACAACCGTCATGGCTGCCTTACCACATCATCTTTCAGGACAGGCGACACCTTGTCTGTATGCGGATATGCACTGACAGGTGCCTGTCCTACCATAGAAAATATTACTATTTCACGATATTCTCAAGAAATCTCTTTAACTCATCAGGGCTATTGATTGGTTCATAGCAGGTCGTTTTAAAGCAGGGAATTATATACCCATCATCTTTTCGATAATTGAAAGAGATATGAGGGTAAGATAAACTTAGGGCTTTATTAGCAAACTCGCTTTCTGGATTGAGCCATAAATTGAGCTTAAGTGGATTAAAATACCCATCCATTGCATTAAAATAGCTACCAGCATGTGATCCTATCTCTTTTACCCTTGAATAAAAAACCTCAAGAGACTTCTCTGCCAGCTCAGCATAAAACGGTTTATCAGTCAAAAAACTGAGTTTCAACAATAAGCTTATCGCTATTGAATTAGCGGATGGGTGCGGGGTATCCTCAATTAGTTTTAGTTTAATTCCGAGCAATTCATTTTCTGTATCGAAAAAACCGCCTTCTTTTTTATCCCACAATTTATCTATGCAAACATCCATAATTTGAATGGCCATATTTTTATAATGGTCTAACCCTGTTATTTCATATGCAGCAATACATGCTTCACATAGATAAATATAATCATCGAGCATAGCCTTTATGCCCTCTGAATGGAAAAGCTCTCCATTTACAAAATTATTGTTAATTATCATGTTAAGGCTTTTCAGAGCGAAATCCTTGAGATATTTCTCACTAAAAGATCTATATGCAATGATAAAAGAAGTTATAGCCATCCCATTTAATGAAGTATAAATGCTCTTATCTATAAAGGGCGCCTGCCTCTTATTTCTCTCAATGAGCATCTTCCTCTTGCCTTTTTGGATGATTTCTTTAACCTTTGTAGCATCAATATTTGTCTTTTGGGCAATATCATTAATATTCTTTGCTTCAAAAATAACCTTTTTTGAATTATCATGGTGCATAGAGCCTTTTTCATCAAAAAAATACATCGTAAGGATATTGAATTCTTCTTGACTTAGAATTCTTATCAAGTCTTCCTCAGTCCATGTAAAATATCCACCTTCGTCATCGGGCGTTACATCTGCATCTTGACTGGCATAAAAGCCTCCTTCTTTTGATGAAAGTGTTTCCATAAAGAATCTGATTATACCTTCAGAAACTTCTCTGAAATAAGGCTCTTTGAATATCTCATATGCTCTCACATAATTCCTCAAAAGCCATGAATTATCATCAGCCATCTTCTCAAAGTGAGGAATTATCCATGCCTCATCTACAGAGTATCTATGAAAGCCTCCTAATAAATGGTCATGAAAACCACCTTTTGCCATATTAAAAAATGTATTTTTCAGGAAATCACCAATAGACTGATCATCTGTAAAAAGATATCTGTTTAATATAAATTCCATCGCGCCAGGCATTGGGAATTTAGGAGCTGAACCAAACCCACCGTTTTGTGAGTCAAAGTATAGAGACATTGTTTTCATAGCATCATCAAGTAATCCCTCGCTTATCTCTGTTGAAATCATTGCAGGGGTGGTTAGAGCATTTAAGAGATTGTTACTGAACTGTTCAATTTTCTCTCTTTCATTCTCATAAAAATCAGCAACTTTTCTCAAAACCCTTTTAAAACCGGGCTTGCCCCATCTATCATCAGGCGGGAAATATGTCCCACCGAAAAATGGTTTCATATCAAATGTCATAAATACCGTAAGGGGCCACCCGCCTCCATATCCCATCAATGAGATAGCCGTTTGATATCTTTTGTCTATATCCGGTCTTTCATCCCTATCGAGCTTTATGCAAATAAACTTTTCGTTTAAAAGTTTAATAATCTCCTTATCATGAAAGCACTCTTTTGCCATTACATGGCACCAATGACACCATACAGCGCCTGAACTTAGGAAGATGGGCTTATTTTGCTCCCGAGCGGTATCAAAAGCCTCCTCTGACCATGGATACCAGTCTATCTCCTGATGTGAGGCATGTTGAAGATATGCGGATCTTTCTTTTGATAGTCTATTCATATTAAAAACCTCTAAATTAGACAGCGGAATGATAAAAGTAATAATAACTTATAACGATTATACGCCAAATTAACAGCCAAAACTTAATTTAACAACAAATGTCCTGACTGTCTTTGCCTCTCTTTAAATAAAACATAAGTAATGAGATAGCTGAAGGGGTAATACCAGGTATGCGAGACGCCTGCCCTAAATGGATCGGTTTTATTTTCTTCAATTTTTCACGGACTTCTAAAGACAACCCTGATATATTATAATCAAAATTCTTATATATCTTAATTCTTTCAAGGTCTTTGAGTCTTTCCACTTCCTTTTTTTGACGATCAAGATACCCTTGATATCTAACCTCTGCCTGAACATGGTTAATAATATTTGCCGGATATTCATCCTGAATTCCTTCGATATCAGCAACCATTAATTCTCCTCTCTTGATTTTCATATCTAAGGTTACTGGTTCTTTTCTCTCATAATCCATGACCCTTGTATTTATAAGATAATTTTTTAGTCTTTTTGCTATGATCAATTCCTTCTCTATTTCATCCATTCTTTGTTGATTAATAAGCCCTAATTCAAAGGCTTTTTCGCTGAGGCGGTAATATACATTATCTTCCCTTAATAAAAGTCTGTATTCTGCCCTTGATGTAAAGATTCGATATGGCTCATCTGTGCCTTTTGTAACAAGGTCATCAACCATAACACCTATATACCCTTCGCTTCTATCAATTATGAGGGGAGGTTTTTGTAATATCTTTGCTGCTGCATTGATTCCCGCAACAAGACCTTGAGCAGCAGCTTCTTCATAGCCAGTTGTGCCATTAATCTGACCTGCAAAGAAAATTCCATCAATTTTTTTGGATTCTAAGGTAATTTTTAATTGGTGAGACAGAACATAATCATATTCAATGGCATAAGCAGGTCTCAATATCACAGCATTTTCTAATCCTTTCGGGGATCGTATTATCTCTTCCTGAATGCTTGGAGGCATACTATTCCCTAATCCTGATACATATATCTCATCGGTATCCTTGCTTTCGGGTTCTAAGATAACTTGATGACGAGACTTATCTCTAAATTTCACAACCTTATCTTCCAATGAAGGGCAATACCTGACAGGAGTTCCCTCGATTTTTCCACTATAAAGAGCAGATTTGTCGAGATTATTAAGAATAAGTGCATGAGTTCTATCATTTGTATATGTGACATAGCATGGATATTCTTGATAATCGTGATCCTTTGTGAGATATGAGAAGTATCTTGGTCTGCCATCACCATGCCTTATCTCAAACTTTGTATAATCAATAGAAGATCCTTTAAGACGAGGACCTGTACCAGTTTTAAATCTACCTATCTCGAAGCCGAGTTCTTTTAAAAATTGGGGGAGTTCGATAGAAGGGAATTCACCTGCCCTTCCTGCAGGCATTGTTTTATTTCCAATGTGAATGAGACCAGAAAGAAAAGTGCCTGTGGCAACAATTACAGCCTTTGCTTCAAAAACAAAACCAAAATTATCTCTGACACCATGAATCTTCTCATTCTTTATCAGCAAATCTGTAATCAAAGCCTGTCTGATAAATAAATTTGGAAGATTTTCAAGATGATGCCGCATCAGCCTTTTATAAAAATGCTTATCTACCTGAGTGCGCGTTGAATGAACGGCTAAACCTTTTGAAGTATTCAAAGTTTTATATTGAAGGGAGGATAAATCCGTAATATACCCCATTATACCTCCAAAGGCATCTATTTCTCTTACAAGATGACCTTTGGCAACCCCGCCGATTGCTGGGGCACAGGGCATATGGGCGATATTATCAATGTTTAAGGTTAAAAGAAGGGTTTTCATCCCCATCCTTGAAGCTGCATATGCTGACTCACAGCCTGCATGTCCTGCACCGATTACTATGATATCGTATGTATTCATTATATTTTATCTGAAAAGAAATACATTGATAACCTAATTTGAGCAATTCTTATAACAAACTTAGTAGGACAGGGATAAGGCAATAACCCCTAACCCCCTTTATTAAGGGGAATAAAAGGGGATAGGACAAGTGTCTCGCCTGTCCGGAAAGGTGAAATGCTCTCGGACAGCCGTCCCCCCCGTCTGTCCTACCATGGTTTGGGCATCTTATCAAACAAGAATCGCTCAAATTTAGGTGATAAATAAGTAAGGCTATCTCAAGGAAAGTTAAGATAGCCTTAATATATAAAATGACCTTTTTATTATTTTGGTGGCGGGGAGTGGATTCGAACCACTGACCTTCGGGTTATGAGCCCGACGAGCTACCAGGCTGCTCCACCCCGCTGACCTTTAAAATAACTTAAATTATCACTGATTGTCAAATTATCCATTGCTTTGTGACCGGGAAAAAATAATTAAGAATTTTGGTTTACAATATTAAGAGCATCCTTTAAATCGAGCTTTCCTGAGTATAATGCCTTGCCGGTTATAGCTCCCCACAATCCCTTAATATCGAATAAGTTCTTAATATCTTCAATAGATGAGATACCGCCAGAGGCAATTACAGGAATCTTTAATGCTTCAACTATCTGACGAGTCGCTTCGATATTAGGACCTGACAGCATCCCATCCCTCGATATATCAGTGTATATAATACCTGCAGCCCCATATTCCTGCATTTTTGTGCCAAGCTCGATTGCTCCTATTTTAGTAACCTCCACCCATCCTTTAACTGCGACAAAAGAATCTTTTGCATCTATGCCTACTAATATCTGTCCTGGATATTTATTAACAGACTCTTTAATGAGTTCAGGATTTTCAATCGCTGCGGTGCCGATTATTACCCTATTAATCCCTGCAGATATAAGAAGGCTGATTCTCTCTAAATCTCTTATACCACCTCCAACCTGTATCTGCATTTTCACAGCTTTTCTAATTTTTATAATACTCTCAAAATTTCTCTGGCTGCCTGAAAATGCACCATCAAGGTCAACCACATGTAGCAATCTTGCTCCGCATGATTCCCACCTCAAAGCTGTTGAGGCAGGGTCGTCAGAATACACTGTAGCATCATCTTTTCTGCCCTGAAGTAGTCTAACGCATAATCCATCTTTTAAATCTATTGCCGGAATTATAAGCATATTTGAATCTCCATATTAAATAATTTAAACAAACATTGTTCCTATTAAAAAAAACCTTTATAAAATTAATAAGTGTAAGATTGGTTATAAACCTGCTTTCCATGATTAATGTTTAGTTATCTTTACTATATTTCTTTCTATTGAGGTTAATGGGAGCTTAGTTTTAACTATCTCAATATGAACATTTCCAGAAACTTCTTTTAATTCGTCATCTATAGCAGGCCCTTTATTCATTATAAAAAAGCCTTTGTCTTCAACTAAATGCTCAGCTTTTTTAATAAATTCTGAAATTGTAAAAAGGGCTCTTGTAACTAATATATCAAAGCTAACTCTCTTCAAATCTTCTACTCTCGATTGAATTATTTCAACATTAGCTAATTTCAATTTTTTCTTAATATGTCTCAAAAAAATGCTTTTCTTTCCAGACGGCTCTACCAGACTTATATTTAATTCATCTCTGACGAAAGCAATCGGTAATCCAGGAAAACCAGCACCACTGCCAATATCGCACAAACTGTAAGATCCTATTGGGATAAATCTTAGATATAGCAATGAATCAAGGAAATGCTTAACAATTATATCCTCATCTTCAGTTATTGCTGTAAGATTATATGCCCGATTCCATCTTTTCAGCTCATGAAGCAGAAATAAAAATCGCTCTATTAACCCTTCCACTGGCTTTATTTCTAATAAAACTAAGCCTTCAGCAATTATCTCTTTTTCTCTATCCAATTTACCTTATAGTATGAAGTCATGAATGATTGATATGGCTTGAGAATGGATAAAAGATATATCTAACTTATACCTTTACCAGCATCAAGCAATTAGTCCTTGCTTTAACCTTAAAAATGCAGTTGAAAATGCTTTATACAAAACTACTTTTCGTTTAGAACTGATGACAACTGAATCCTTTGATTTTAATATAAAAGAAGAATTTTTTGTAATCCTTTACTATTTTTACTATATTTTTGTTGGTAGTGTAAACTTTTCTGTATAAAAAATTGAAGATAGTAAAAAAGAGGATGTATTCTCCATTGTTCCTGCTTAGAACAATGGAGAATACACCCATATCAGCAAAAGAACTGACTAAACTAACACTAATTGTCCTAAGGAGATAAGGAAGAAGCTGAGGACGACAAATGTAATAGAGAGGGCATTCAGGGAGGTGAGAAGAAGAACAAGACCAATGAGTTGTTTCAATAATGAGCAGAGCATAGAAAGAATCCTCTATGCGTGTTAAACCATCTGAATGAACAATGGGGAAGGGATCCCTTAAAAGAATTTATACAAAAAGATTGACATTACCTCCACTCTAAAAAATAGGGATAGGATTTACAAATCATGGCAGATCAGCCGTCTCGGCTGATGAAAATGGTTAAATCTTCTGAGAGATAATATGCCTTGTCTAACCTGAATTCTTTAATTTTTGAAACCGTTTATCTATATTTTCCAGTCACACAGCAAAATCCACTAATTGAGTTGTATCTATCATGCTAAAATCAGCAATATGCGAAAGCGAGCAAGTAATTCTTTGCTAATTACCTTTCTTGGGTTCTATATGGCATTTATCACACTCTGTCGAGGCAAAAGCAGCTTTACCATTATGGCATGATCCGCAGAATTTTCCCTCATACATAGCATCCATAGTCATCCTTTTGGGAGACTTTTTCATCTGCCATATTTTATTATGACAATCGTTGCATGTAAATACAGAAGCGTGGAATTCATGACTGAACTCAACAGGTGCAGCATCCTTTTGTTTATAAACTATTGGTTTTTTAGGGAATGGTGTTTCTGCATGACAACTGTTACAAGATGTCCATGAAAATGCCTTTTTACCGTCATGACATGCAAAGCACAAATTACCCTTGCTATGGTCATCAAAAGTAAATTTAGTAGCACCTTTTCTCATGGGGAATAGCTTGTCATGGCAATCCTTACATGAGGATATCGCTGCATGAGTATCATGAGCAAAGGTTACAGCAGATGCTCCTCTGCCAAATACAATGGCAGATTTTGGTGTCATGCTTTCTTCTGTTTTATGACAAGCCATGCAATTCTCATTTTCAGGAGCCTTTGCGGGCTTCATCTTGTCATGACAATCAAAGCATCTCTGCTTAGTTGGTTTATTCACTGGCTGTCCGCCATGAGCTACGCCAAGATGGCAGTCAACACAGTTAATCCCTTTGTCATAGTGGCTTTTATGTTTTGGTTCAATGCCTGCAGTGGGTCTTACACCTTCTGTTAGTATATCTGGAAGTCCTTTTGAAACACGAAAGTCTGGATTCTTCACTCCATCAACCTTTCTCATTGTAAAAACGACTCTCATAATAGTCTCTTGCCTAATTTTTTGATTGTAGGAATCAGTATGACAAAAAAGGCATGTCTCATTTGGGACTAATTTTGCTGCATATTTAGGGTTTTCTGATGACCTTCTTAGTATTTCAAGCTTGTATTCAGGTGATTTAAAAAATTCACCATAAACATCCCTCAGCCCCCCCATCTTTGCCTTCATATACCCAAAAAAGCCAATTCTCCCATGGCAATCAAGGCATTCTACGCTTGCCTTTGCATGTGGGGTCATTTGCCATGTATAAACCTCTCCCAATAAACCTGCCCGATCTTCAGGATGGCAATTCTTACAAAAACTTGGATCACTTGTATAATGTAATGCCTCTATGCTTACGAAAGTATATATACCAATTAGAACAATAATTATAAGAATAGTTAACTTTAAATTATTTTTTACGAAATCCTTTATTTTTTGCTGAATATTATCGATCTTACCCATGACTTATTATTTCCTGCCTATTCATTAAAATTACAAGGCTGTTAATAGCATTTCTTTAAGTGTATATTTAAAATTTTTATACCTGCTCATTCCCGAACCCTAAATCAAGTCAGAAGGAGTACAAAGACTTTGGATTCAAAGAATTATGATTCTATTTTGCTAATAAGCAGGCATATTTTACTATAGTGAATTAAAAATATCAATATAGCATATAGCAAAAAATATAGAGATAAAAAATTATTATTATAAACAAAGCAATCAAACAATGATATATAAATCAAGGGTTTCAAAATGCTATCTATAGTTTTAAGCATGCTTCAAAATACATTTATAATTAAAATAGAAAAATCAATAAATATTATTATAATATTATTAAATTTTAAAAAAGTGTTGATTTGTAGGACTTTTTCATGATATTCTTTTGTAGGACTTTTTCATATCTTATAAAAATTCTTCATTTTAGAGGGCTTATGAGGAAACAGCAATTATATTAAGCTTCAAAAAGTAAGGAGTTAGTCCGATGAATAAGGATATTAAGCAAGTTTCGGCTAAGGGTTCTTCACCAAGGAATATTGAAGAACTGGAAAAACTAGCCCTTTTAGGTGAGCAAATTGCTGGCATTGCTCATGAAATAAACAACCCACTCTCTGCAATCCTTGGATATTCTGAAATGCTCCAATCTATGGAACTTGAACCAAAGGCAAGAAAATATGCTCATAATATCTATATTTCCTCCATGAGGGCTTCAAAGATTGCAGAAGGCCTTTTGACATTTTTGAAAAAAAAAGATATTAATTTAGTTCCTACTAATATCAATGATGTTATTCAAAAGACTTTATCTATATTTGAATATCAACTTAGTGTTAATGAGATTTCGGTTAACCTTAATCTTTCTTCTACCTCATTCATTAACGGTGACTTTCATAAGTTACAACAAATCTTTTTTAATTTATTCATGAATGCAATACAATCTCTTGAGAAATGGGGAGGAAATAGAATAATCTCAATATCATCAGAATCTCTTGAAAACAAAGTTGTAGTTATTTTTTCTGATAGCGGTCATGGAATTAATATTGAAGATTCTAGTAGAATTTTCTTGCCTCTTCATACAACAAAAAAAAATGGAACTGGTCTTGGATTAAGCATTGTTAATAGTTTGATTAAAGAGCACGACGGTGATATATCATTAATATCTAATTCAATCGGATGCTCATTCAAAATAACCTTTCCTACGATATCCGCAAGAGATAAAAATAATAGTTATATATCAGAAAGCAAAACTAAAACTACGACGACTAAAAGGGTATTGATAATTGATGATGATGAGATTGTTATTAATGCTATTGTAGGTATTATCAAGCTTCTCGGGTGCACCGTTACATTTATAACAAAACCATTAGATGCCCTTGAGGAAGTTCAAAGAAGTAATTACGATATTATTTTGGTGGATTATAAGATGCCTGTAATGAACGGGGTTGATTTTATAAAGCAAGCTTCTAAATTTGTCAGCATCGAGAAATTTATTTTAATAACAGGGTATGTAGGGCTTGATATCAAAGAAGAATTCGAAAAATATAAAATACCCGTTTTGCATAAACCAATAGGTCTCGATGAACTAAGGCATGTAATAATTGAAGGAATATCTTAATCTTAAAAATATGGCAAATGAAATAAAAGCAAAAATCACTCAATTAACATCACTTCCAACTATCCCGTTGGTAATTACGAAATTAATAGTGATTATGAAAAAAGAAAATCCATCTATTGATGAATTCGTAGATGTGATAAAGCATGATCAATCAATCACTTCGAAGATAGTTTCAATTGCTAATTCCCCTTTTTTTGGATACCCCGGCAGGATAAATAGCCTTGAACAGGCTGTATTAATGCTTGGATTTGATCTTATAAAAAGCATTTCCTTAAGCGTTTCTAGATTTACTATATTCCCAATACCTTATGTAACATTAAAAAAGATGTGGTCTCATTCCTTCAAAGTTGCCGATTTGTCAAGTTTTTTATATCGTAAAATCACAGGAAAAAATAGCTGTATCTGTTTCCTTTCAGGACTGCTTCATGATATCGGAAGGGCTATATTACTTAATATAAAAAGCTCGGATCATTCAGCAGATATTTTACATGAATTATATAAATTAAAGGCTGACGAATTATTAAAGTCAGAAACCGAAATTTTTCAATGCAATCATACCGAAGCAGGAAAATGGTTTTTAGAAAAGCTCTTTTTCCCTGAAGAGATCGTTGCTCCAATTTATTATCATCACTACTATGACAGATTTCTTGGTTATAACATTCCTTATAAAGACATTGTTCAATCAATATATCTTGCTGAAGGATTAATAGACTTTATCAAGCCTGATTCCCTGAATGATGGGCAATGGACTGAAAACCATTTAGCACTTCTTAAAGAAAACAATATATTTGAGAGTGATTTAAAGGAAATTAAAGAAGGTTTTCTTACAACTATTGACACCGCAAATAATTTCTTCGATTAATGAGATAATATCAATTAATTTTTTTACATCCCGCTAAATCTCTCTGAGGCTGTAATCGAATGGGACTTTTGATATCACTTCATCAATCGTAGTAAGTCCAGCCTTTACTTTATCAAATGCGTCTTCGTAAATAAATTTCAAGTCATTTTGTCGGGCAGTAGCAAGCAAGTATTGTTCATCTGTAGTTTTTGATAGTGCTGCTTTCAGGCTTTTACACATGCCAAGGTACTCATAAACCGCTGTCCTCTCAAGAAATCCTGTATTAAAACATTTACTGCATCCTGAGCCACGATAGAATTTATCTATTTTTTCTATTCCAAAACCTTCCAATGATACTCTTATCTCATCTGAGATTTCTGTCTCAACCTTGCAATATTCACATATCCTCCTTACAAGCCTCTGTGATAAGATACCGCTCACTGCTGAAGCAACAAGATAAGGTGGAATGCCGATATCAATCAGACGAGTAATTGAGGCTACTGTATTATTTGTATGGAGCGTTGTAAGAACAAGATGTCCTGTTAGAGCACCCTTTATTGCAATCTCGGCAGTCTCAAGGTCTCTTATCTCTCCAACCATTATGATATCGGGGTCTTGACGGAGAACTGAACGGAGTA
>DYHD01000038.1 GCA_020724365.1 Thermodesulfovibrio yellowstonii
AGGTTAGGAGGGATTTTATATAATTAATGTCTTCATACTTATGCCCCCATTAGTATCTGTAGGTTATATTTCTCTACAACTGCATATTGGTAAGCATTATCGAAGTCAAGATGAAAACGATTAGTGTCTATTAAATTCATTCTCAATTCTCTATTCCGATATTTTATGTGGAGCTTCAGTTCTTTTATAATCAACCCTGCCATGATAATTTTATCAGCGCCGGGGTCATCTGCAATCATAAATCTTATTCGTAGAAGTTTAAGGACATAACCATAGACAGCTTCTATCTGATGCGGAAGTGGGTCAACTTTTTCAGATTTTTCAGATTAAAGAAAAATGCCCCCTGCAGGAATCGAACCTGCGGCACCAGGTTTAGGAAACCTGTGCTCTATCCTACTGAGCTAAGGGGGCTTTTGAATTGGATAGTATTATAACATATACTTTACAGAAGTCTTAACCATAATCCTCTTTCCGAAAAATAGAGATAGAAAATGATAGCCCATACAAATCCCCCTCCCCTTGCGGGAGGGGGCGAGGGGGAGGGGTAACCATCTGGGTTATTCTTCACCCTCACCCTCAAGGGAGAGGGAACTTTTGGTAGAGTCCCATCTCCATTTTTGGGCTCTTTTTTTGGATCAATTAATCATGAATTTAAAAATCTGAAAAAAATTTTTCATTCTCTGTATAATTATTTTTATAACTATTCATATGGCACAAAATCTTAGAACATTAAAATTAACCTTAAGCATTAAATTTATACTATGTTGCAGCTTAATCCTCACTATTGCTCTTGGCATTTCATTTTATATTATCGCAAAACAACAGGAAAGGTTAATAATGGAACAGATCGAATATGAGGCTCGTGCCCTTTTCAGGCACATAGTAATTACTCGAAAATGGGTATCAGACCATCAGGGAGTTTTTGTTGAAAAACTGCCATGGGTGAAGGAGAATCCTTATTTAAAGAATATAGAGGCTGAGATTGTTGACATTAAGGGCAAAAGATATGTAAGGAAAAATCC
The DNA here is from genome assembly GCA_020724365.1 of Thermodesulfovibrio yellowstonii. Taxonomy (GTDB): domain Bacteria; phylum Nitrospirota; class Thermodesulfovibrionia; order Thermodesulfovibrionales; family Dissulfurispiraceae; genus DYHD01. The sequence goes on from DYHD01000038.1 coordinate 1,023, forward strand.
TGCAATGGTCACGCGAGAACTTTCAGAATATGCAAAAGAGAAAGGACTGTTTTGGTTTCATATTACAAGCTTGAAGCTTATGAATCCTGAAAATACACCTGATGAGTTTGAAAGAAATGCCCTCTTTCTTTTTGAGCAAAATCATTCAAACGAATTAATGACAATAAGCAGTACAGGTAATTCAAAATTTTTTAGATATATCTCACCCCTCTATGTTGAAGATTCCTGCATGAGTTGTCATGCACATCAAGGCTATAAAATCGGCGATGTCAGGGGGGCTATAAGCATAACTATCCCTATTGATAAAACATATGCTTACATAGAATCTAATAAAAAAAATATGATGATAGCAGGACTACTTACATTGTTTTCACTCATAATTGGAATATCTATTCTGATCAGAAGATTGATTTTGATACCTATGAATAAATTAAAGACATCTATTGATGAGTTCTCAGGGGGCAAATTTAGTCCTCTATCAAACATTAATACAGGTGATGAATTTGAGGAACTCTATATATCTTTTTCGAGCATGGCAGAGTCTCTTAAAGAATATCATCTTAGCCTTAATGATAAAATTAGAGCAGCAACAATGGATATTGAACTAACGAATACCAGACTCATCGAAATGAATTCACTCCTAAAAGAAGCAAGCATAAGGAAATCAGATTTCATTGCAAGAGCATCTCATGAGTTGAGAACTCCCCTTACTTCTATAAAAGGTGCTATTGACTATATAAATGCAAGATTTTCCATAAATAATAATGAAAAAGAAGGATATACAGTGCCTGATGAAATTCTAATTTTTCTTGAAATTATTAAAAAGAATTCTGAAAGATTAATTCGCATGGTAAATGATATGCTAGACCTTGAAAGAATAGAGCAGGGAAGGTCAGAGCTTAATTTGTCTAACATTAAACCTTCCTGCCTTATCGAGGAAACCATTACATATTTCCGTATTGAGGCAGAAAAAAAGAATATCAGATTTACAACTTTTTTAGACTGTGAATTGAGTGTTTGTGCTGATGAAGACAGGATAAGACAGGTTTTGTCAAATCTTCTGACAAATGCAATTAAATTTAGTCCTGATAATTCAGAAATTGCTGTCCATGCATATACAAAAGAAGGATTGCTTAATGTAAGAATATGCGACCAAGGCCCGGGAATTGAATATTCGAAGCAAGATATAATTTTTGAAAAGTTCTTTAAGTATGGCAACAAAGAGGGGGCAGGGCTGGGGCTTGCTATTTGTAAGAGAATAGTAGAAGCCCATGGAGGTTCCATAGGCGTACAGAGCGATGGCAAAAAAGGTTGCTGCTTCTATTTTAAACTTCCCCTTAATGAATGTGAAAAAAGAAAGATAGAAAATGACTTATAAAATACTGATTATAGATGATGACCCTGATATTCTCAAGGTATTAAAAGCAAATCTCGAATTGCATAATTTCAATGTTATTACAGCAGAGTCATGGACAGCAGGGCAGAGGTATCTGGAATCAGCACAACCAGATATTGTTATTCTCGATATTATGCTACCTGACGGTGACGGACTACAGATATGCAGAGACATACGGAGAGATTATCCTCTATTACCAGTTATACTACTTACTGCAAGAGACAAAATATCAGACAAGGTGATGGGACTTGAGGGAGGAGCAGATGATTATGTTGTAAAGCCTTTTGAGACTATAGAGTTGATTGCACGAATAAAGGCTTGTTTAAGAAGGTTAAAACCAGCAGATGAAAAGATAACGATCCGAGATATTACAATAGATTATAAAAGGAGAACAGTCAAAATAAAAGGCGAGAAGCTTATATTAACTCCCAAGGAATATGACCTTTTATGCTTTTTAGTCTCCAACAGGGGCAAGGTGGTAAGTAGGGAAGATATCAAGAAAGCTCTCTGGAGAGAACCAAAAATATACTCATGGAGCAGGGTTATTGATGTTCATATACAGCATCTGAGGCAGAAAATATATGACAAATCACCCGAATATGATTATATAACTACAATAGCAGGAGTTGGTTATAGGTTTATAGAGGAAAATTAAAACCCATTGCTTTCCTGTTCTCAACTTTCTTTTATTATATAGTCTATCTTAACATCCATATCTTTCCTTAACGAATGATATACTGAGCAATATTTTTCATGCGATAGGGATATGGCTCGCTCTACCTTCTTTGAGTCTATATTCTTTCCAATAATATTAAGAGTCATGCTGATTGCTTTGTAATATTGAGGAGGTATAGGGTTTCTCTCAGCTTTTATATCAATCTTAAAACTGCTCATCTCTATGTGCATTTTTTGTAAAAAGACAAATACATCTATAGCTGTACAGCCGGCAAGCCCTAAAACAAGGGCATCTGTAGGCTTGCATCCCCATTGAAGATTAGCATCAAATTCTATTTCATATCCCCTTTGAGTCCTTCCGATAAATATAAGATCCTTATCCCATTCAAGTGTAGCTGTTTCTGTTATAGGAACTTTTTCTTTATAACCTTTCAAAGATTCAACGAGTTTTTCTTTTTCATCCATACCGAATAAACCTCCTTGTTTTTTTTAAAATCGTGTTATATGATATCACAATTGAACAAACCATGTCTGTCCAAACCATAATCCGTAATGAGCATAAATACTCGTTGATTTTGCTGTCATTGCAAGCACCTGAGGCGAGATTGCTTCATTTCACTCGCTAATCGCTTTCATGTATTCATCCCAGAGGGCTTTTTTAGATATCCCATGGTCAATAAAATCCCATGGCAAGAGCTCATCATAATCTTTTTTCCTGAACAAATAAAAATCAATGTTTATATCTGCCATAAGAGCAGCTTTCTGCCAGTTATTAATTATGAGCATCATCTTCAAAACCTCCGTTATTCTTCTATCACCTATAGCCAGCAAACCTTGCAAGTATGCATATTTTGGTAAATCATGAAAGACCTTCAAGTTTTTGATATTGCTTAAGGACTTTTTAATAAATTGCAGTTTGTGTTTTAAAGACTCTAATGGTTCCATATGATGCCACTGAAATGGCGTGAAAGGCTTAGGCACAAAGGTGCTTATACTCAATACAACGGTGCCTTTATTAGATAACGACCTGATTCTTTCCGCTAACTTGATAATGGCAGCAATATCATCTGCATCTTCCGTTGGAAGTCCTATCATAAAATAAAGTCGAAGATGTTCAATGCCTGAATTAAGCATAAGCTCTGCGGTCTCAAGTATATCAGTCTCTGTTACTTTTTTATTGATAACATTTCTCAACCGCTCAGTAGCAGCCTCAGGGGCGATAGAGATGCTCTTATGATTTTTTATGGTGTTGATTATTGCAGCACTCTTGGTAGTTGCCCTAAGAGATGTTATCGAGAAATGAACATCATTAATATTTGTAATATCTTCAATCTGAGGGTAGTCACTCAGGGAAGGCCCGATCAACCCCACTCTATCAGACAACTTCAATGATTTTTCGATTTCTTCTCTGACTATGTGAATACTCTTTCTTCTTGGGGGGTTGAAGGCATGACCTACTACGCAGAATCTGCAATTCCATGGACAGCCCCGCATAATCTCTACAAGGGACATATCGGAAAATTCGGTTTCTGATGTAACAATAGTATGTGAAAATTGTGATTGATCTATATCCTTGATATATCTTTTTAAGACAGAAGCAGGAGCATTATCTCTTGAAATCCTTTCTGCAATTAATCCATTCTGAGCATATTTAATCTCGTAAAAATCAGGAACATATACACCTTTAATATCTAATGCTGTTTTCTTAATTCTTTTTTTGATATCATCCTGTATTAGAATGCTATTATTCACTTCATTTGTAACAGAATTACTTATAGAGTCTATAAATTCATTAAGTGACTCCTCTACTTCTCCAATAAAGATAATGTCAAAAATATTTGCCACTGGCTCTGGATTGAAAAACATGCAGGCACCACCAGCTATCAGGAGAGGATGATATTTATTTCTCTCAGAACTGGAAAAAGGGATATTAGAAATATTAAGTATTTTAAGTATATTTGGATAATCATTCTCAAATGAAAGAGAGAATGCAATAATCTGAAATCTTTCTATAGGTGTTTTGGATTCAAGGGAGAATATAGGGGTTTTAGTTCTAATATGTTCCTGAATATCATCATCAGAGGGCAGGAATGCCCTCTCACAAACTACATCATTTCTTTTATTAAGAAAGCCATAAATGCCATTGAAGCCAAGATTGGACATGCCTACATGATAGATATTGGGAAAAATGAGGCAGATACTAAGCTTGCCTCCGTGTTCTTTAAAAACGGTGCCTTTCTCTTTTTTAAGAAAGTTGTCTGCTTTTTCTATAAGTCTTCTATTAATCTTCTTTAACCTTTCTTTCTCATGAATGTAGGGATATCAAGATCATCTTCTACAGTTATTAAGGTTCCCTCTGGTAGTTTCTTTTCTATCAATGGCTCAGCAGTAACTTCTATCTGTTCATGTGAATTGTCATAGCTGTTTATTGATTGTATTGATAATTTTTTTGATAATATCTTACTGGCACCACCCACTATCAAAGTATCTTTTTCTGATGTCCATTTCTTAATATTTGTATGCTTACTTAATGATACTTTCTGTCTATTTTCCATGCCAGTAGCTATAACCGTTACAGTTATTTCATCTTCCATATCAGGATTGAATACAGTTCCCAGAATTATATTTGCTTCTTCATGGACGGAGTTGTGAACATGTCCAGCAACAACCTCGACATCAGTATGGGATAGATTAAATCCGCCTGTTATATTAATTAAGATATTTTTTGCATCCTGTATCGAAGAATCCTCTAAAAGTGGGTTTGATATTGCCTTCTTGGCAGCCTCTATTGCTGCTTCCTGTCCTTTGCTTCTGCCAACGCCAATAACAGCCTTTCCAGCATTCTCCATAACAGTCTTAACATCTGCGAAGTCAAGATTGATAAAGCCCGGCGCTAAAATAACATCCGAAATACCTTGAATTGCATATCTAAGCACATCATTTGCGATTGCAAAGGATTTTATTAATGGCGTTCCTTTCTCGACTATTTTATGAATATTATCATTCGGTAAAATAATAAGTGTATCTACATATCTCTTTAATTCATTAATACCATCCTCTGCCTGTAGCGATCTCTTTCTTCCTTCATAATAAAATGGTTTTGTTACAACAGCCACAGTAAGAATTTTTAGCTCTTTTGCAAGGCTTGCGATTACTGGGGACGCACCAGTGCCTGTGCCTCCGCCCATTCCAGCAGTTATGAATACCATATCTGCGCCCTCAATGCATGCCATAAGGGAATCTTTATCTTCAATTGCCGCCTGTTTGCCTATTACAGGATTAGCTCCTGCCCCTAATCCTTTGGTCAGTTCCGCACCAATTTGAACCTTTACAGGTGCCAATGACATTTCAAGGTGTTGCATATCAGTATTTACTGCTATGAATTCAACTCCAAAGATAGAAGACGAAAACATGCTGTTTACTGCATTGCATCCACCTCCTCCAACGCCGATAACCTTAATTTTTGCAACTGCTCTTTCGGCTTGTTCTAATTCAAACATGTAAGCCTCCTATCCTCCTAAAAGTATTTTTAAACCAGGCTGTCATTTTATCTGCAATATTAAAGGATAAATCCTCAATAATATCATCTTCTTTTACAGGCAAAAAGACCTCCGTTCCATATATAATAAGCCCTATACCTGTTGAATACATTGGGTTATTAAATTCAGGTTGCAAACCATTCAAGATGCCTGAATAGCCATTTATAAATTTACTCTTTTTAAGCGTAGCTTCAGGGTAGCCTACCCTGACTGGCATAGAAAGAATTGCCTGAGCAATCCTATCAAAGGCAAATAAGAGGGAAGCTCCTCCTGTCAGTACTGCCCCGCATATAGAGACCCCTTGTTTATTAGCAGTTATCAACTCATTTTTTATTAACTCTAGTAATTCTTCGCTCCTTGGGAGCAAGATTTCAGATATATATTTCTGGGGTATTTTTCTGTTCTGCCCATCTATTTCTATAATCTCAATCTCTTTATTCATTGTTTGAGCTGAAGGCAAGATATCACCATTTAATATTTTAAGTCTTTCTGCTTCTTGAAATGTAACCCTTAGTCCGAAAGAAAGGTCGTTAGTAAAATGGTTACCACCTACACCTAAAACAACAGCATGTTTAAGCCAGTTATCTTTATATATTGCGATATCAGTTGTCCCACCTCCTATATCAATCAGAGCAATGCCAGCCTCTCTCTCCTCTGGCGAAATTGATGCCTCAGCAGAGGCAAGTGATTGTAAAACAATATCACTAATCTCCAATCCTGCTCCCTTACAGCATTTAATAAGGTTCTGTATAGAATTAGAATCTCCTGTGATAATAAAAGCATTCACATCAAGCCTACGTCCTGATAAACCGACAGGGTCTTTTATTCTGCTCTGTCCATCAAGTATAAAATCTGTTGGTATAATCTGAATTATTTCTCTATCTAATGGTAGATTAATGGATGCTGCTGCGATGATTGCTTTTTCAACATCTTCATTGGTAACTTCTTTACCTCTAATAATGGTGGAGCCAGAGGCTGTGTAACTTTTAATATGACCTCCACTTATTCCTACAATAACCTCACTGATCATCCTGCCAGTGAGTTTTTCTGCATCATTGATGACCTTTCTTATGGAATTAATTGTAGAATCAATATTGACCACAATGCCCTTTTTAAGTCCAAAAGATGGTGTTGTATTGACAGAGATGATTGATATGCCATCTTTGCCAATTTCTCCAGTTGTCACACATATTTTTGTCGTTCCTATGTCGAGCCCAACTATAAATCTTTTGGATGGTTTTTTTATTAGCATGTATGAATATTTTGTAAGCGTTAAGATTTACTGATTAAGAGGTTTCACTATCACTTGGTCAGAGAACCTAAGATCTATATAATCAATAGCGTTATATTTATTTTTTATTTCTTCTTTTACTTTTTCAAGCCTTTCGAACTTTTGCTCATAATTTCCAGCACCAAACTTTACTAATATGTTTTCAATTTTTATTGTGAGTTCATCAGGGTATTTGCCTGTAATCTCAAACTGTCCTGAATAAGACATAATCTTTTTCTCTTTTAAGATACTTATCAATAAGAGAGCTTCTCTATAAGCATTTTTATTATTTAAAGGATCTATCTCTCTGATAATAGGCAGAAAGAAAAATGAAGGCTCAGCAATCTCCTCAAGTATTACGCCTGAGCTATCAATAAAATAAGGCTTTTTTGACTTATATAATATAGCCGAAGGTATAGCCTCAGATATCTGAATAATTATTTTTCCAGACAGTTCCTTTCTTATCCTTACCTCCTTTATCCATGGAGATGTAATAAGATTCTTATATATATGCGTTGATGAGATGCCGAATAGAGGATCATTAATATTAACCTTTAAGATTTTATATAAATCGGCTCTGCTTAAATGTTGATTACCAATAAAAATGATCTCTTTAATATAAATATTGTGTTTTATATAAAGAAACAGCCATGTTGTTACACCCAACATTATGATTAAGATAATGAGCGAAAAAAATAGAATTATTTTTTTTTTATTTTTTTGTTGTTGATATTTCGTCTTTTTATACATTAATTACAATATTACAATTTGTGCAAGTTATAAAGTTACAGCAAAAGTCCTAAAAATAGACATGGAATTTTTTATTCCTATATCTGAAGTATCTATTTTATTGCTAACCTCAGCATTTCTTCAACAAGGGCTGTAAAATCCATTCCAGAGAGACCCGCAATTTTGGGCAGTAGGCTTGTTTCTGTCATCCCAGGAATTGTATTAACCTCTAAAACATAGATATTACTTAAATCGTCTAAAATTAAATCCACCCTTGTAGCACCTTCGCAGGATAGCGATTTATGTGCCATTAGCCCGGCAAGTTTCAGCCTCTCATAAGTTGGCTCATCAACTTGTGGGGGCAGAATATATTGTGTCATACCTGCATTATATTTAGCCTCATAACTATAGAATTCGAGCGAGGGTCTAACTTCAACACCACCTAAAATCCTATCTCCAAGAATTCCTATCTGTATCTCCTTGCCTTTTGTATATTTTTCAATAATTATTCTATCTCCAAAGTCATAAGCAATTTTTGAACACCTCGGTATCTCTTCTTTTGTTTTGACAATGTTCACCCCTATGCTTGAGCCTTCAGTAGCGGGCTTTATAACCCATGGCAAGGGGAATTCGACTGATTGCTGTAATATTGAGATTGCTTTTTCAGGATTGTCTTTGATAGCTTCGATAATAAATGTATCTTTTTTGATAACTTTAAATTGTGGCACTGAAAGACCATGATAAAGAAACAATTTTTTTGATGCTTCCTTATCCATTGCAAGGGCAGAAGCCATTACTCCTGATCCTGTATATGGTATATTCATTACATCTAGAAGTCCCTGAATTGCACCGTTTTCACCCCAGCCGCCATGTAAAACCAAAAAGGCTATCTCAATCATTTCACTTCTGATTGATTGAGCAACATCAGATTGGACATCCAAAAAAACGACATTGTAACCTTTATTAAGAAGCGACATATAAACAGCTTTGCCACTCCTTAATGAAACCTCTCTTTCGGCAGAAATGCCGCCTGCTATGACACCTATACGCTTATTGGTTATCATGATAGCTCCTTAAATAACTTGGTTATTTTGAAGTTTATCAAAGGCTAATGTGATAATACAAGATAGCGAGTTTATTTTATTTGAAAATACTTTATCTTTGCTTTTGTTTTATACGAAACATATACAATTTTAAATACTTGACATAATCAGTAAACTTTTTTAATATTAATCATGCTCCGTTTATCTACAAAGGGCCAATATGGCGTTAGGGCTTTATATGAGATAGCCAATGGATACCCTGAAAGACCTGTAACTATCAGAGAGATATCTGAAAAGCAGGATGTTTCCGTTTCTTATCTTGAGCAGATACTTAACAAACTACGCAAGGCAGGTTTCATAAAGAGCATTAAGGGTCCCGGCGGTGGATATATTTTAAATAAGAGACCTGAAGATATAAGCATAGCTTCTATTCTGAAGGAGCTGGAAGGACCTTTTGCAATAACTTCCTGTCTCGACCCCGATGAAGGCTGTATAAGGATAGATTCCTGTGTTGTTCATCTCTTATGGAAATCTCTCGGTGAACAGATAGATGCCTTTTTAAACACAATAACCTTACAAAGTCTTTTATCGGGTGATTTGCAGCAAAAGATATCAAAAAATAATAAAAAAAATTATAAGGCTCAATTAATTTCTTTTGATGAAACTTTTAATTAGTGTTTGTTTATAAATGCCGATTAGAATACTGATTTCCTACTCCCCGATTAAGCCAGCCCTCGAAGGTCGTAATCGAAGGAACTTCGGGGACAAGTTGCACGGAAATGACAAGCTTGTTATTAATCAAATAGTTAGAGGTATTTTGAGGTGAAATTTGTTCACGACATAAAAGCTGATTTTACCGCAGACATTGTTTATATGATGTGTCCTATGCATCTATTGAAGCTCGATGAAATGATAAAAGAGCTCGAGATAGGACAGATGCTTGAAATCCTTACTGATTATGACGGAGCCCTTGAGGATATCCCAGCGTGGTGCCAAAAAACGGGAAATGAATTTATCGGCATAGAAGAATCAGAGGATTATTATAAATTTTATATAAGAAAAACTGTTGAGTAATATATAAAAATGTCAGGGCAGCATATTATAAATGTTTTATCGCTTTATCGTTGGATTTAGTTTAAATTTATAATTATAGACACTGGCAATCGCAGCTTTTTAATAAGGAGATGTTATGAGGAAGTGTTATTTTGATCATGTCGCAACTAACCCTCTGCTTCCAGAGGTTTTTGATGCAATGGTTCCTTTTTTTAAAGAAGACTTTGGTAATCCGCTCAGTGTATATGAACTTGGTATTAAAGCAAGGGATGTAATTGAAAATGCAAGAATATCTGTAGCAGCTTTGATAAATGCAAAGCCGTCGTCAATTGTCTTTACTTCAAGCGGGGCGGAAGCTAATAATTTTGCCTTAAAGGGTATTGCATTAGCAAAACAGAATCAGGGCAAACATCTGATTGTTTCAAGGGTAGAGCATCATTCGATATTAAATACTGCAAGGTCTCTTGAGAAAATGGGCTTTGTTGTAACATGGCTTCCTGTTGATAAATATGGATTAGTTGACCCTGAAGTGGTTAAAAAAGCTATAGTCAAAGAGACTATATTAATATCAATTACACATGCAAGCAGCGAGATAGGAACCTTAGAACCAATAAAGGAAATAGTTAAGATAGCAAAAGAGAAAAAGGTGCCTTTACATGCTGATGGTGTCGCCACAACAGGCAATATACCTATAGATGTTAAAGAGCTTGGAGTGGATCTTTACAGCATGGCAGCTCATCAGTTTTATGGTCCTAAAGGAGCTGGCGCCCTTTATGTTAAAGAAGGGATTAGAATAGTTCCACTGATTTATGGTGGAATTCAAGAAGGAGGCAGAAGAGCCGGCACCGAGAATGTTCCTGCAATTGTTGGGATGGGTAAGGCAGCAGAGATAACGAGCAGGGATTTGAATAGTAGAATAAGTCACTGTAAGTTGCTACGGGATAAGATAATTGATGGGGTATCAAAGATTCCAAATGTTTATCTCACAGGACATCCTGAAAACAGGCTTCCACATCATGCCAGTTTCGTTGTAGAGTTTATTGAGGGAGAGGCGATGCTTTTAATGCTTGCAATGAAGGGAATTTATGCAGCGAGTGGTTCTGCTTGTTCTTCAAAGGCATTGAAATCTTCCCCTATTCTTTTGTCAATGGGTATTCAGTCGGCTCTTGCTCAGGGTTCAGTGGTATTCAGTGTTGGCATAGACAATACACTTGAAGATGTTGAATATTTTCTCAATGAATTTCCTCAGATAGTCAATAGATTAAGAGAAATGTCACCTTTTGCTAAAGGATGGAAAACTGGTGCAGAAGGCGATAAGTGTTATACAGGAGGGTAATATTATGTATTCTCAGAAAGTTATGGATCACTTTTCAAATCCAAGAAATGTAGGAGAAATACTCGATGCTGATGGCGTCGGCATGGAAGGCAATCCAACATGCGGCGATGCCATGCAGATTTTCATAAAGGTTGAAAATGATGTAATAGTTGATGCAAAATTCAAGACTTTCGGCTGTGGAGCAGCTATAGCCGTAAGCAGTATGGTAACAGAGATGGTTAAGGGCAAGACCGTTGATGAAGCCTATCAAATCTCTAAGGAAGCAGTTGCTAATGCCCTTGACGGACTGCCACCTCAAAAGCTTCACTGTTCAAATCTCGGCGCAGACGCCTTGAAAAAGGCAATAGAAGATTACAGAAGTAGAAAGAAGTGAACCCCTTGCTGTACAAAGTTCTTTTAGCGGAAGAGAGCCCCATAATCCAAAAGGTTATTGAGGATATTTTAGAAAATGAAGGTTTTCAGATCAAGACTGTCTGCACTGGAGATGAGGCACTCGAGGAGTTATTTTCTTTTAATCCTCACATTGTTATGACATCAAGCGATTTGCAGGGAACAGATGGTTATGAGTTGTGCAGAAAAATCAAAACAGCAGGAATAAACACTTATATTCCTGTAATCTTACTTGCTGGAGCATATGAACCATTTGATGAGGACTATGCAAGACTCGTTGGTTTAGATGATTATATACTTAAACCATTTGAAGCTTCAGAGTTAGTTGGAAAGGCAAAGAAATTACTTAAAATTGTAGGTTTTGAAACATACGACCCCCCTATTTACCATGATGATTGTCTGCCTGTATTGAAATCAGAAGAAGGCATTCCCAGCATTCAAGCCGAGGTCGAAGATGTTATAATAGTTGAGAAAATATCATCAACTACTGCATCCGAAGAAGCTTCTTTTATACTGCATGAAAATAAAATAGAAGACCCAAATATCGCTGATAAATCTCTTGTAAAGATAAAGGAATCCCCCGAGTCTGTTTCCTATGATGAAATTTCTAACTTATTGAAAAAGCCATTAGAGGAGGTTTTTGATCATTATTTGAAACTAAAGCTTTCCCAAGGAATTTCTCTTTCTTTACAAGATAATATTAAGAGTCTTTTATATGAGATTGCACCACAGATGATAGATGATATGGTTAGGCAGAAAATGGATTTTGTCCTATCATCAATAGCTTTAGATATCGAGAATGAAATAAAAAAGGTCTTACCAGAAATTATAAAGACGACTATTAAGGAAAGGTTGGAGAAGGTAAATTAGATTATGGGATCTTTAAAAAAGGTTTTCAACCCACACGAAGTTGAAGAAAAATGGTACAGCTTTTGGCAAGAAAGTAATTTTTTCACTGCTCACACTGATTCAGAACAGCCCTCTTTTTGCATAGTGATTCCTCCACCGAATGTAACCGGTTCTCTCCATATGGGACATGCTTTGAATGCAACATTGCAGGATATTATCACGAGGTGGAAAAAGATGTCTGGGTTCAATGTTCTTTGGCTTCCAGGCACAGACCATGCAGGGATAGCAACTCAGAATGTTGTAGAAAAGGAGCTATCTAAAGAGGGACTTGACAGATATAAAATTGGCAGAGATGAGTTTATCAAAAGGGTATGGAAGTGGAAGGACTTGTATGGAGGCAAGATTATACATCAATTAAAAAAGCTCGGCTGTGCATGCGATTGGTCGAGAGAGAGATTTACGCTTGATGAAGGTCTTTCTAAGGCTGTAAGAGAAGTCTTTGTGAGGCTCTTTGAAGAAGGGTTGCTATACAGAGATAATCGTCTTATAAATTGGTGTCCTAGATGTCATACAGCCTTGTCTGAACTAGAAGTTGAGTATGAAGAAATAGAAGGTAGTCTATATTTGATTAAATATCCTTTGAAGGATAAAGATAAATATATCATAGTAGCCACAACAAGACCTGAAACAATGCTTGGAGATACTGCCGTTGCTGTTCATCCTGATGACAATAGATATTCTCATTTAATAGGACAATTGGTTCAACTGCCGTTAACTAACAGGAAAATCAAGATAATAGCGGAGCCTTCTGTAGATCCAGCATTTGGCACTGGGGCTTTGAAGGTTACCCCTGCTCATGACTTCAATGATGAGGCAATTGCCAAGAGACATGGATTACCTTCTATCTCTGTAATAGCAGAAGATGGTCGCATGAACGACAATGCTGGGGAAGATTATAAAGGGCTTAACAGATATGAATGCAGGAAAAAGGTTGTCGCTGATCTGACTAAATTAGGACTATTACTTGATGTTAAGAAGCACTCACACTCAGTAGGCCACTGCTACCGTTGCAAGACTGTTATTGAGCCAATTCTTAGCATTCAATGGTATGTTAGTATTAATTCTCTTGCATCTGAAGCTGTAAAAGCTGTAAAGGAAGGGGATATTCGACTCATCCCTGAGATTTGGAATAACAACTATTTCGCATGGATGAAGGATATTAGGGATTGGTGTATATCACGACAGATATGGTGGGGACATCAAATACCTGTCTGGTACTGTCCGGAATGTAGAATGCCAGATGGCAAGTCTCAAGGAGATATGATCGAGCATATTTTTTATGTTCCATTAACTCTGAAGGATAATGAGTCAATATCAAGCGGCACATATTCACAATTAATATCTATCGGTATGGAACATAATGATATCATCAAGAAATCTAAGATTATCAGGATACCTAAAGATGTTATCCCCTTGAGTCAAAAGCATGATTTACAAGAATGTCCTTCTTGTGGCAGCAGAAATATTATTAGAGACCCTGATGTCTTAGATACATGGTTTTCATCTGCTTTGTGGCCCTTTTCAACACTTGGATGGCCTGATAAGACCGATGACCTTAGAAAATTCTATCCAACGAATGTTCTTGTCACAGGGTTTGACATATTATTTTTCTGGGTTGCTCGTATGATAATGATGGGTCTCAAATTTATGAAGGATGTACCTTTTAAAGATGTTTATATCCATGCACTTGTAAGGGATCTTAAAGGTCATAAAATGAGCAAATCAAAGGGGAATGTGATAGACCCTCTTGTTATGATAGATCAATACGGTGCCGATGCTTTTAGGTTCTGCCTCGCAGCTTTTGCGGCTCAAGGAAGGGATGTGAGATTTTCAGAAAAAAGGGTTGAAGGATATAGACATTTTATTAATAAACTCTGGAATGCCTCCCGATTTATAGTTGAATATAGTGAGTTTAAGACAGATAGAATGATTTCTGAATACAGTGATAATGAACTTGATCTCTTCTCCAAATGGATATTAAGCAGGCTTGCCGCTACAATAAAAGAGGTAAACAGAGATATTGAGGCTTACCGTTTTAATGATGCAGCGAGCAGTATTTATCAATTTGTATGGCATGAGTTCTGCGATTGGTATATAGAAACAACAAAGCATGTGCTGTATAAGGGCTCTAAGAAGGACAAAGAGGCTGTAGTTGATTGCCTCTATTATACAGTTAAGAATATATTGCTTCTTCTTCATCCATTTATGCCTTTTGTCACAGAGGATATATGGCATGAGGTATCCGATAGCAATAGCAGTATAATGTTAGAGCCTTATCCTCTGAAAATTAAATCTTATCCTCAGGCAGAATCTGAGATGAATTATTTCATAGATGCTGTATCTGGAATAAGACATATTAGAGGAGAGCTTAACATTAGCCCATCTGCCGAGATTAAAGCTAATATCAAAACGCTTTCCAGTAGGCCACTAAGGGTGTTGAATGATAATCTTCATGCTATAATGAAATTAACAAGGTGCAATGATATTAAGATTGCTGATGATATTTCGAGGTCCGAAGATTCAGCTATATCTATAAAAAATGAGATGGAAATATATGTTCCTCTTGGCGGTTTGCTCGATGTTAAATCTGAGATTAACAGGCTTTCTAAAGAAATAGCAAAGGTGGAGAGTGAGATTTCATTTGTTAATAAGAAACTTATGAATGAAGATTTCCTTAAGAATGCCCCAACTGATATTATTGAAAAAGAAAGGGGCAAGATTGACCTTCTCATCGAAAAAGGTAAAAAAATACAAGAAAGCATTCAGATATTAAAAACAATATAAAAAATTTTATAAACAGACACTAAATAAAATTAAAGTTGAAGAGGCGAATATGGCTAAAAATGAGCTGGAGATCGAAGGCAAGAGTTTGGATATAGTCGAAGCAGATATCCTTAAAATAAGGCAGAGCACTATAAGGGCAGTAGAGGGAATCCATGTTGAATTACAACAGGCTGCTATTTTGACTGTTGATGCAGAAAGGGCAGAGGTTACTCAAGGGGCTTCCCTTTTGATGAAGGGTAAAAATCTATTATTAAATCAGAGCGTGGGGATGGTATGCTCTGGCGAGAATACAAGCCTAAGCTTTTCATTCTCGCCTGTGACTATTTCTAATAGCGAGACAACAGTAAATAAAAGTGTTGTTGGGTTAATGGCAGCAAAGGATATAGTTGCAAATAACTCTGCTTCTCTTTTGATGATAGGAAGAAATGTGAGCGGCAATGTCAATACTATATTAGACTGGCGGTCTGCTCTCGCTATTGGTGCTGTGGTAGGCGGGCTTTTTGGCATATTTCAACTTATTAAAAAAAGGTAAACTGAAAATTCTCCAGATATGTGTGTATAAACAAAATGGATTATTTTGCTGATAACGATTATTTTGCGATACCTCTCTTTGTAAAAGAAACTCTTAAAAGGGCTATTGCGGAAGACGAAGGTCATGGTGATGTCACATCAGCTTTATTGGTTCCCCCCGAAAGACAAGCAATCGCACATATAATCGCTAAAGAAGAATTTATTCTTGCAGGCATACCTTTTGTGAAAGAAGTTTTCAGAATAATAGATGAAGATTTAGAGCTTAAAGTTTTTATCAAGGATGGCTCTATAGTTAAAAAAGCAGATGTGATAGCAGAGGCAAATGGCATTGCGAGAAGTCTGCTCCTTGCTGAAAGGATATCGCTTAATATCCTCCAGAGAATCTCAGGAATTGCTACCCTCACAAGTTTATTTGTTGAGAAGATAAAAGGCTTGCCTGCTATTATTGTAGATACAAGAAAGACCGTCCCATGTATGAGATTTATGGAAAAATACGGAGTTCGTATCGGAGGTGGAGCAAACCACCGATTCAATTTATCTGATGGCTTATTGATTAAAGATAACCATATCAAAATAGCAGGCGGCATACAGAGGGCTTTAGAGCTTGCAGGCAAAGCTCACCATCTTATGAAGATAGAGATAGAAGTAAAAAATATTGATGAATTTAAAGAGGCTTTATATGCAGGAGCAGATATTATAATGCTCGATAATATGACTACTAATGAGATGGCTGAGGCAGTTAAGATAAGAGACCTTTACTGCTTAGGAAGCAAGAAAAGGGTTTTGCTTGAGGCGTCGGGGAGCGTTAGGCTTGAAAACATTAGAGCTATCGCTGAAACAGGGGTAGATATTATATCAACAGGTGCATTGACCCACTCTGCAAGGGCAGTAGATATAAGTATGAAGTTTCTTTAGTTCTATAAAAAATAGTTTATTAGCCTTGCAAATCTTCTATTGTCTTGTCCTTTAAATTTGCCGCTTTTTAATATCTTTACAATATTTTCCTGACTGACAGGCTCATAAAAAATAGTATAACAACTACCTACCTCTCTTGAACTATGAGAATCAGAACCTCCAGTGAAAGGTATATTTAGTTTGGAAGATGCTTTGATTGCTTTGTTGTTAAAGTTTGGCATACTGCAACCATTAAAACCCTCAATAGCAATTAGTCCTTTAAGATTATGCAAAGCTTCGCCGATGCTGTTCATACCTCTAAAAGGATGAGCTGGAATTAACACCCCTCCCAATGAATCAACCACTTTTATGAGAGTTGCCATATTGATAAATCTCTCAAGAATTCTGTCAGTATTTGCACCAAAGATGAGACAATGTCCATCAGAAGCTGAAAATTCTACGCCTCTAATTATAGTAATAACTTCTTTATACTTCTCAATCAGGGGCAATATTTCTTCTGAGGCTTCATAATAATAATGCTCGGTAAAGGCGATACCATCGAGACCAAGCTCTATAGCTCTTTCAATGATATCCTCAGGTTCTGCATCGTTATCACCGCTGTAACGGGAGTGTATGTGAAGGTCAACTTTGAACATTTTGCTCATAACATAATAGAGTTAATTTCTATTATATCATTTTAAAGTCAGAAGATATGTTATAATTTAAAATGTTCAATACAGATATATCTTATCAACCTACATCCTTTCTTACAAAAGAGGATTTGCCTAAGGTTCCTATTGTCATTAATGGCTTGTCTTCAAGATTCATAATCGAAAATCGCATTATACCTCTAGAATTCAAAAATAATATCCTTAAGGTTGCTATGGCTAATACTGAAAACAGAGAAATAATTGAGGCACTCAAAGTAGCTCTCTTTTCAGGTGTTCAGGTTTATACTGCTGATGAACAGACAATAGAAGAATATTTAGCAAAATTTTACGGGCAGGAGTCTCAAAATATCAATAGGATTATTGAAGATATAGGCGGCGGGGATATTGAATTCTTAAAGGAAGAAGATGAAGATATCGGACACCTCAAAGACCTTGCATCAGAGGCCCCTATTATCAAACTTGTAAATATGCTTATTACAAGAGCAGTGGAGAACAGGGCGAGCGACATACATATTGAGCCGTTTGAAGATGAACTAAGAATTAGATACAGGATCGACGGGATTCTTCATGATATAGAGTCTATACCCAAGAAATTACAAGCAGCGATTGTTTCAAGGATAAAAATAATGTCCAAACTTAATATAGCTGAAAGAAGGCTTCCTCAGGATGGCCGTATTAAGCTTAAGGTTGGCGATAGTGAGATAGATCTCAGGGTATCTACAATTCCTGTCCTTTATGGTGAAAGTGTCGTAATGAGGATTTTACGAAAAGAAGGAATTGTAATTGACCTTGAACAGCTTGGCTTTACTTCTGATATCCTCCTTAGTTTTGAGACATTGATTAAAAAACCAAATGGGATAATTCTCGTCACAGGTCCTACAGGAAGCGGAAAGACAACCACCCTTTATGGAGCTCTTGATAAGATAAACTCACCTGACAAAAAGATAATAACCGTTGAAGACCCTGTTGAATACCAACTCAAAGGTGTAAATCAGATACATGTAAAACCTCAGATCGGCTTAAACTTTGCTAATACACTAAGGCATATCGTAAGGCAGGACCCTGATATAATAATGATTGGTGAGATAAGAGACCTGGAGACCGCAGAAATTGCCATACAATCAGCATTAACAGGGCATCTTGTATTTTCTACGCTGCACACAAATGATGCGCCAAGTTCATTAACAAGGCTTCTCGATATGGGAGTTGAGAGCTTCCTATTGTCATCTACCATAAGGGGAATCCTTGCTCAAAGGCTTGTAAGGATTATATGCAATTCATGCAAAGAGCCAGTCAGCACTTCTGACAAGAATATCCAAGAACTCTCAGCTTTTGGGCTTGACTTCGAAATGAAATCATTTGCAGGTAGGGGATGTGAAATGTGTGCTAATACAGGATACTATGGTAGGTCTGGGATATTTGAGCTTTTAATCATTGATGATGAAATTCGTAAGCTTATCATTAAAAATGCTGACTCTAATCAGATCAGAGATATTGCAAGAAAGAAGGGAATGAAGACCCTGCTCGAAGATGGACTTAATAAGGTCAAGGCAGGATTGACTACATTTGGTGAAGTATTAAGGGTTACTCAAGAATAATCTCAATTTGGATTATATCTTTTTCTCATTAAACCGCTGATAAACTTTATTAGTCAGCCATTCTGAGCTTGTCTAAAAACTCATAGTATGTTGTCATTATCCGGCTTAGAGACCGTGTCGCAATGGTAGCAGCAGGCTTTAGCCTGAGGATATTTCCTTATTTTCGCTGATCTTACTTAACAGGTCTTTCAATCTTATCCTGCCATGCAGAACAGTGCCGTCTTTAAACTCAAAGACAGGGATATCATAACGATAAAGTTCATATAATTCATCATCGGTTGTGATATCAATCTTGTTTATCTGCAGATCATACTTATCTATGATGCCGTTAAGCATCTCTTGAGCAACATCGCACAACCAACATTCAGGTTTATGATAAAAAGTAATTTGCACCATTTTAAGATATTCAGTTAAATAATTTTTCCGTTTCTATCCACTTCATCTATTTTACCTCAGACCTGTTAAGCAAGATAACCTGTTTGGTTCGTTAAACGTTACGACAGGTATTCTCCCGCTTATATTGTCAGGA
>DYHD01000039.1 GCA_020724365.1 Thermodesulfovibrio yellowstonii
GAGTCCCTGCCCTCGTTATAGTGCCTGAGATGGAGAAAAGAGGCACGGTAAAGTCCTGATCTAATAAATCAGCACCAGCTATTGTCACATTTCTGCTTAAAGGCGTAAAAGTGAATCCAGTAAATGCAGGAGTAATTGTATAGTCGCCATTGGGGAGTCCTGTAAAGCTATACGCACCTGTATCATCTGAGGTGGTTGTCATTGTAAATGATGCGCCTGTCAAGACTACAGCCGCGCCTGCTATGGGTGTGCCGCCAATGGTAATGGTTCTGCCATGAATAAAGAAAGACTCAAGGAAAGGTTGCAAAGGCGGAAGCCCTGCTTGAGGCCTGCCTCCAGCACCAACTGCTTGAAGCTCTATCATTATATCAGGCAACCCAGGTCTAATTGCATGACCCGCGGGAATAAAAAGCTGAGGACGGTCAAATGGAGCCATTTCATTTCTGACCCTTTCATCTGTAAGAGCCTCAAAAAATGCGAGAAGCTGAGCCTCATCGTCAAGATTGAATCCAATTTCTTCAATATCAGCATCTAGATCATCTATATTCGCATCGGGGAAGTTGCCCCCCCTTGAATAGAATTCAATTGTATCTAATAAAGTGCCTGCCTCGCCATTTCTAAAAAATGGACCTGTTAGTTCAATATTTCTTAGCATAAGCGACTTTACAGCACCATTTACTGCTGCTCTATTGAATGGTTCAGGAAAGTTAATTGGCAAATCAGGCGTAAATTGAGCAACCTCTGGCGGCAGAAGGTTATCCCTCTTTAGCATTGCAAGCCTTGAAAATGACAATGGATAAGGCTCTCCTGTAAATGGATTTATCGTTGGAGCTACTCCGCCTCGGGAAATATCCTCGAGTGTTGGCCTCACGCTGATATTGTAAAAGCCCTGATCGTAAAACGCCGCTCCCTGAGCCATATTCATGAATTCTATAGGACCTGCCAAGTCGCCGCCTGGTTCAAGCCCCATAATAGATGGGATAGAAGCATTGCTGAATGCCAACCCTCCGTGGCAGGCATCACATTTACCCTTTCCAGTAAAGACATTAAGTCCTCGCTGCTGGAGATCTGTCATAGCGGTAGTATCACCTGCATCAAATCTATCAAAAGGGGTATCATCTGAAACGAGAGTGGCTTGATAAAGCTGAAGAGCAAGCCCAAAGAACAACGAAAAGTTTGCTTCCATCTGTGTAAATTCATCTGTAGTAAGCGGTCTTCCAGGATTTGGTAGTATTATAGGGATACCTGAATTCAGAGGAAAGCTACGAGGATTCTGCTGAGTGGGTTGATGAAACAATCCAGCAGGTGTCTCAAATCGCACTATCTGGGTGGAATTCCACCACTGAGGCTGAAATGCCTGCATTATCAAATCAGCATAAGAAACAGTCAGTCCTTTAGAGCCTGAAACTAATCTTGACCTCGCTATGACGCCAAGCACACTGTCATTTGGATGAACAAATTGTTTGCCCAGAGGTGTGAGAGTGAGCATCTTTTTGCCAAGCTTTGGGAAAGTCCGACCTCTTGCAGACATCTCAAAGTCGCTAAGAGGCGGTCCAACGGCTTGTGATGCAAGGCTTGCATTATTGATCCTTATGGTTTGTTCAACCATTCCAGACGGAGTATTAATTAAAACTCTGGCGCTCGGATCAAGGGGTCCAAAGGGGTTTTGCCCATTAAATATGTTATTTGCCCGACCATCATGGAAGTTGGCAAAATTTAAGATAGCATTAATGACGGATGGAGAGTTACGAGGCTCTACTCGTCTTGTATTAATGCCGCCAACATTAAAGACAGGGTCACTTAAAGGTGTAGTTAAATCAACAGGATTGCCCGGTTGAATATCTATAAACTGAGATAATACAACCCCTTGTGATGATACAACATCATTAGTATCTCTTATTGCAGGGGATTGTTGATCGTCAGGATTTTGCCTTTGGTGAAGTGGAAAATCAGAAGGTCTGAGCGTGTAATTAGGTCCGAAGTGTGGAAAGCCCGGCACACCTGGAATAGCCGAATTTCCAAAGGTATTATCTCCTCCAAGAAGACCAGGGCTCAACTGATTGCGAGTCCGATTGTCTTGCCCTGCATGGAAATGACATGAGGCACATGCCTGCACTCCGTCACTTCCAACCTGCATATCCCAGAAAAGAGCCTTCCCGAGCTGAATAGCTGCAGCTCGATTAGCTATGAAATTTGCCATAATCTGAGGGTCCTCAAAAGATTGAACATTGAAAAGTTTCAATGATATTGGAGGATTTCCCAGAGGTTCATTAGGCAATTGCTCATTTCCAATTGCGTTAATTGCAATTAAAAATGATAATGGTAATAAAAAAACAGCAAGTAAAATTGCAAATTTTTTCTTAATCATAGTTTATTATCCTTTTGTAATGTGTTTGTAACTATAATTATTAATTAATTCTTGATCGCATCGTATCTTATCTCTACCCCTGCTTCTTTAAAAGCCCTGTTTATAAATTCATTTCTCTTGCTATCTATTAGCCTGTCCCTTGCTTTGGCTATAACCTTCTCCCTTGTCTCATCAAAAGATAGATGCCTTGCATCCTTACGCTCATCCAGTTTTATTATGTGATAGCCAAACTGGGTTTCCACTAACTCACTTATTTGACCAGGCTTAAGATTAAATGCTACTTTCTCAAACTCTGGCACCATCATACCACGATGGAAAAAATCTAATTCACCTCCTCTCGGCTTAGATCGCGGGTCTTCAGAATGTTCCATTGCTAATTTAGAAAAATCCTCCCCTCCTTTGATTCGCTTCAGTATAGCTTCTGCTTTATCTCTTGCAGCTTTTTTCTCATTTGCAGACTTATTTTTACCAGACCTAATAAGAATATGCCTTACTTTAACCATCTCAGGAGTAATAAATTCTTCTTTATATTTATTATGGTATTCTCTTGCCTCAGCTTCTGTAATCTCGATTTTGCCTATCACATCTTGTTGAATATATTGATTGGCGAGAAAATCATTTGTCATTAGCTCAAGACGCTCTTTTATGTTTTGAGACTTATCAAATCCCTTTGATAGAGCAATCCTTGAAACAACTATCCCTTGAATATATCTCTCAAGAACTTCCCTTTTCATCACGGGATTGCCCGCTATCTTTTTCTGTTGAGCCACTGGATAATAGCTAATAATCCTTTCAAGGTCAGCCTTTGTAATCACCCTATCGCCTACTCGGGCTAAGACATCATCTGAAGCAAAAGCCTGTGGAGGTAATATCAAAAGCATCGCAAATAAGAAAACAATAATAACTCTCATATTGTTTTTGATTTAGATAATTGAGGGGGGATATCCCCCCTCATAAATATTATCTTGTCCTCCTTGCTCTAAAGTCCTGACCAAACACATTTGCATTATTAATAAGCACGGTTATGCTTGCAGGGACATATGTAGTTCCTGCTATCGGGGCTGGAGTAATTGTATATGTTCCATTAGGCAGCCCTGTAAATACATATCCACCTGCAGCGTTAGTTACAACAGACCTTAATACTGAAATAGAGCCTACCGCTGTGGTACCTGAGAGATTTATAGTGCGATTGCCCACACCTGTTCCAAGGTCATTTCTGATGTTTCCAGATATAGAATGAATACCTGTAGCTGTGAAATCAACACCTGTGATATTTGCATTCGTAATTGTCCTATTAGCACTTGTTGGTGTGAAAGCATAGCTTTGTAGGAATGGTGTTATTATATAGTTGCCCGGTGAAAGATTAGAAAAGGTATATGTCCCGCCTGGTCCGGTTATTGTAGTTGCTGAAGCAAATCCTGAAAGGGCAACTGTTACACCCTGAAGCCCTATGCCTCCAAATGTTATTGTTCCTGATAAAGCGAAGGTGGTTGGAGGTGGAGGCAGAGGCGGCACTGTTAAGATGCTTACAGGCTCTGTATCAATACCACCCATTGAGGATGAAACGGTGACAGAAGAAAGCGGTATAGAAAGGGATGGGACTATAAGGACTCCGCTTGTAAGAGTCCCTAATCCTCCTCCGGCAGTCAGGGTTAAAGGACCAACCAAGTCACTCGATGTAGCCCTAATCTCGAGGTTTCCAGATAGATTACCACCTGTGCCAGTTATAGTATAATTAGCGAGGGTGATAGTTACTATATCAGATAGAACCTTGTTGATAACCGTATCTGTATTACCTACTTTTGTGGCTGTAACTGTTATGAAAGCAGGAAGCGTAAAACCGCTTGTAAACATAACATTTGTATAAAAGTTGCCTGCTCCATCTCCTGTCATTGTTTTATTCACAAATCCTGTGCCGGAAAGCGTGAGAGTTGCATCAGGGGCTGATGTGGCAAAAACATCAATCTGCCCACCGGTAGTGGTGCGGCTATATGTTGCTCTTTGCACCTGAAGTGGTGCAGGTAGGACACCAGTGAAGACCTTACCTTGAAGAGCGAATTGATCTGTTGAAACAGCGACACCAGCACCTGATCCAAGGTCAACAGTTGGAGCCTGAATGCTGAAAAAGTTAGTATCGCAAGGGCTACCTGTGACGGTTTGATCTATATTGAAATCACCCAAAAAACCTGTAGGAGGTGCAGGATTGACTGCAATCAGCAAAGGACCTACCGCACCATTATGAATGGTATCAAATCCAACAACAGGGATATCACGGCTCATATTTATCTCGTTCCCTTGTCCTACGGCTGTAACAATAAAAACCTCGGTCCCATAAGGATGTGTAATTGTGTAAGTGCCAGGGGATGGGACATCAACTCTGATACGAAGCCTTGTGAATGGGAACTGTTCACCATCAACAGGATTTTCATTAACAAATGCTGCTTCAACTGCCATTACAAGAAGAGCTGAAAAGCCTACAGCAGGATTGTCAATGGCGGCTTCAGCACTCCACCAGAATGCTTCAGGTCCAAAGCCTATTTGCACAGAGAAAGGATTGAGAGGGTCAACTGGGTCAAAAAAGCAGAAATTAGTATCAAGGCATAGTTCTACTCCAATTCCATTGGTATCCTGAAACCATACTGGGAAACCATTATTCGGATTTTGAGGGCCTACTGTCAGAGGTGTTACGCCGTTTTCTGGGCATACAGCCTCTGAGACTACTGATATGCTTATCAGCATTGCGAATGCTAATAAGAGAGTCAAGATTGAAAGTCTCTTTTTCATGAAATACCTCCTTTTGGGAAAGATAGATTACTGGTAAGGTTGTAAGGCTGAAAGGTTGAGACAGTTATGTTTTTTTTGAAATTAGAACTTAGTACACCTCCTTGATGGTAGGTCAACCGTCCCGGTTGACAATGATTCAATAAATGACAAGCGAGACGCTTGTCCTACCATTTTGGGTCAATGATAAAAAAAGGCATTCATTAATTATTGAATGGCCTCATTGAATTTACACACAACTAAAGCTGAATTAATCAAATATTAGCTTTAGTTTTACCTAAATTGAGCGATTCTTTTGACAAATCAAGGATAGCCGTCTCGCCTGTCTCAGTGGCTCAATTTAGGCTTCAAAAATCCTGATTTGTTAAAAAAACTTCATAAAACAATTATATCATTTAAAAACCATTAAAGCAAGAAAAAATATTTAACCTGATAAATATATTTTTACTCCAAGAGTATAGTTACAGATGCCCTATTACTCTTTATCTTGAAGCATATTTTTGTATGATAGTGTAACTATGCAGTAGTGATTTTGAATTTTAAATTTTAAACTTTAGATTTTGAATTTTGAATTTTATAATTAACGCTCTATTGTAAATATTTTTTGCCTGCTTAATAAGGCTGAGTTGGGTTTAATTAAAAGCACTCTTTTTTTAAAAGGTATCACATATATAAGAGTTTGTCAATAGAAAGATGTATTAGGAAAAATAGAGATAGAAAATGATAGCCCCTACAAATCCCCCTCCCCTCAAGGGAGAGGGAACTTTTGGTAGAGTTCCATCTCTATTTTAGGGTGTATTAGGAATAAAAATTTACTGAAATTTTACGAAGGCTTATCAGATGGCAAAAAAAGGTCTTGAACTTTGACATTTGATTTTGCTAGAAATTCCTACAGTGGCATACATAATATCAAATTCAAGACCCCTAATATTTATTTTATTTCTTCTTTTATTTCTTCGCTTTTTTGGGCATCCGATTCGTTTGTATTATTGCTTTTACCTTTGATAATAATCATCTCTTGCATCTCTTTCGTTACGCCCTTAAGCCTTTCAAGATGTTCATGCGTCAACTCAGATGCCTCAGTCTGATTTCTGACAACATAAGGGGTAAGAAGCATTATAAGTTCGGTTCTTGTATTCTTGTCTGTGGTGCTGCCAAAAAGATACCCTAAAACGGGGATTTTTGAGAGTATTGGAAGTCCTTCCCTTGAATGCTGAATATCTTCTCGTATTAGCCCGCCTATTATGATTGTATTGCCGTCTTGAACAACAAGATTTGTCGAAGCCTCACGCTTTTTGATAACTACCTGATCGGAGTCGAAAATCCTCTGAATGAAAAAATTTGATACCTCTTGTGTCAATTCAAGAGATACAAGACCGCCTTCGTTAACCTGAGGTTTAACCTTTAGAATTACACCTGTATCTTTATACTGAATGGTTCTCTGTATCTGAGTTGTACCAGTAATGTTGGTCTCTGATGTAGCAATAGGAACCTGATCTCCAATCTGAATGCGAGCCTCACGGTTATCTGAGACGAGAACATGAGGAGATGCAATCACCTTTAGCTTTGCTTGCGAGGCAAGCGCCTCAAGCTTTGCCCTGACTATACCTTTGGAATCAGTTGCAAGGAAAGTGAAGCCCGAACCTATAAACTGATCTGTAAGAGAAGATGGTCTCTGTCCCATAAGCCCAGAGAGATTGATATCCCTCTCAAATGGTTTTATATTGGTAATATTAATATCTGTTTTCAAAGACCATGCAAGTCCAAATGTTAGATCATCCTTCAGCTCAACCTCTGCAATAAGAGCCTCAATCATTACCTGACGAGGAACAATGTCAAGCCTCTTTATTGTATCTTCTATGAATGAATAATCTCCTGGCGTAGCAACGATTATCAGTGAATTGGTCACCTCATCAGCAAAAACCCTCGTATCTGCAGATACGAGAAAACCTGTGCCTGCTGCAGTTGCGGCAGTGCCAGTCCTTGGGGCTGGAGATGGTGCAGGAGTTGGAGTCGTTACGCCTGTTCTAGTGGGTTCAGTTTTTGCAGGCGTCGTCGGAGTAGATATAGGAGATGGAGAGGTTCCAGTAAAAATTGCCTGAAGCAAGGAAGAAATATGCGATGCCTTACTATTCTGCAAATTATAAACAAATATCTTGGGCCTTGCATAGGCAAATAGCTTATCAAAGGTATCTACCCAGCTTCTTATATAGCTAAGATGTTCTTTTGAACCCGCAACAACCAATAGAGAGTTTAGGCGATATATCGGCATAATCCTTACCGTCCCTCCTGTCAGGTGTAAGCCGATAGCGTTTTCAATCTCGGGCATTGATTCCTTAAGATTGACATTCTTGAATGTAAACATTTCTATAGCAACATCCTGAGGATCTTTGCCTACTTGTGAATACACAAGCTCTCTTGCAACATCTGTAAGGGGAACTATCCTGTAAAGACCTTTTTCATGAACATAACCGATACCATTAAGCCTGAAGATAATTTCCATTATAGGGAGCACCTCTTCTCTCGGTAGAGGAGCAACAGTTCTGAAATTGACCCTTCCCTTAACCTTAGGGTCAATAACATAATTAACCCTTAAGATATCACCAAAGACAGTCTGAGCTACCTCAAAGATATCAGCATCATCAAAGAAAAAGCTTACGGCTCCTCCAGCTGGCGGTCTGCCTTCTCTTAAAGGCTTGGCGGGCTTTTTTAATTCAGCCTCAACTTTATCGTTTACTGTTTGCGGTTGTGTCTGTTCTGAAGCAGATATTTTCTGTTGTTCAACTGTTTTTTCAACCTCAACAGTCTGCATGGCTTGAGGCATCGCTGTTTGTTCTGGTTTTACGCCCTTAGCGCCACAAGATACAACAAAAAGAAGCATAATGAGAAGAATGTATATTTTCAAAAATCTATTCATTTATTTTAAACCTCGTGATTTTATAAAGTATTTAAGCATAATCAATTTAAGCAATACTTTTCAAGAAACATAAAGTACCCAAATACCGATTTGGATATAAGAATCGCTCAATTTGTATCATCTATAAAAAAACTTTTTTGCCTTCATCAGAAAAAAGCTTTTTTCATATAGAGGGGTCATCAAACTAAAAAGATAATTATTATCTACTTTTTTTTTGCCCATTAGTTGCTTTCTTTTCTTGAGCATATCTGGCAAAAGCTTGAGAACATCTCTTTTAGCTTTGAGATAAAGACTTATTTTTCTGTGCTTAATTGCAAAATAAATAAAGTCCAAAATTGAACTTGAAATATAGCCCAGCAAACATTTAAGAAAAATCCATGTTGGTATATTTTTTATTCTGACAAGCTCTGAATTCCTTAAAGAGTAATAAACTGCCACATCACTCATCTCCCCTATTGTGGAACGGACTTTATGATGGGCAATTGAGGAAGGCACATATAATGCTTTCCAGCCCATAAGCTGAGCTCTTAAATTTAAATCGGTGTCTTCATGGATTAAAAAAAAATCATCGTCAAAAAAACCAATTTCCTCAATCATCTGCCTTCTATATATGGCTGCCCCAGCACATGCTCCAAATATATATTCTTCATTATTATAATAATTTGATTGAAGCCCTTCCCCCCTTTTATAAGCCTTAAGTGATGTTGAAAAACCATCTCCAGCACTGTCTATGATATCCATGTTGTAAATGAGCATTTTTGAAGCACCTATCCCTACATCAGGATGCTGCTCCATAGCAACTAATAAATTATTAATGCAATCCTTATCAAGCACAACATCATTATTGACAAGCATTGCATAATCGCCATGAGCATACTTAAATCCTTCTATATTACCGCCTGCAAAACCCTTGTTTTCTGATAGTTCAACGATTTTAACATTTGGGAACAATGCGCCTATATACGCAACAGAACCATCTACCGAGGCATTATCAACCACAATGATTTCAATATCATGATAAGACTGATTAAGGATTGACTCAAAACATTCTTGAAGAAGATGTCTGCCGTTATAATTGACTATGATGACAGAGACGAGACTATGGTTTATCATTTGAAAAAAGCAAACTTTTATAAATTAATTCAGTATTGAAAGCCTCTTCTTCAATGCGAATAGGATATTGGATTGTCTTTGAGATTTTTTCAATAAGTTCTGGGTTTTCAGAAAGAGACCTTATCTTTTTAGCGAGATCATCAGGGTCTCCTACTCTAAATATCAAACCATTTTTCCCATCCATAATAGCCTCTTTCATCCCGCCAATGTCTGATGCGATGACAGGTATGCCATATGCTAAGGATGTTGAGATAGTGAGCGGAGCGTTCTCATACCATATTGAAGGAACTACTACCACATCAATCTGTTCAAGGATTTTTTCTATATCGTTAAAATCATACTGCCCTTTAAATTCTATACGATGGTCACCACTGGCGATGCTTTCAACCTTTTTTCGATACTCTAACTCGTGAAAAGACCCTCCCCATATTTGTAATTTTATATCAGGATTTTTAACCTTCTTGAATCCCTCCACCATTATATGAATGCCTTTATGATACTGAACAGTTCCTATGTAGCCGAGTATTATGCGGTTGTCAATTCTTTTTTTGAAAAGACTTCTTTTTTTAGAATAGTCGAATCCGTGCCTTGAAAGAATAAATCTTGATAAAGGAATAAACCTTGTATAGTCAAAGGCAGCTATAAGAAATTGAGAGGGCGACAAAAGTATATCGCAGCAATTAATCAAAATATTGGCATCAGAAATTCTTCTTTGCATCCTTTCTTTGCTCACATTTGTAAAACAATATTTAAGGCAATTTTGTCCATTATCTGGACCATCGCACAAGGTGTTATCAGTCCTAAGCATTATTCCCATAGGACACATCATAAAATAATCGGTTACCATGAAAACAACTTTCACTGCCTTGTCTTTTGCAGCTTTAATTGATGAAGCAAGTCGAAGTGGATGGGCACAATGGTATATATCGAAATTACCAGATTCAATAATCCAGCAAGTCTCTTTATAAATTTCCTCGTCCATAAAATCGAATATAAATGAAAGGTCATCAGGTTGCACATGATGGCGGACTGCAACAACAGGAACCCCTTCATAAGAATACTCCCTGTAAAGCAAATTTGAACAATTAGATTTTTTGAATTCAAATTGTTCTTTAAAGGCATAGGTGAGCACTTTTACATAATGCCCCATTTTTTGCAATTGTTTTGCGAGATTTAATACATATCTCTCAGTGCCAGTATAATGAGTCGGGAAAAATTGATGCACACCAAACAGAATCCTCACTCAAATACCCTCTTTAAGAATTTCAATGTCATCTTGAGAATTCGCAGCTATATAAGCACCACAAACATTGCTGAATATTTTATAAATACTCTTGATTAAATCATCCTCGGAACTCCCGAATGAATTAACCACTGAGAGATATTCTGCAAAGCTCATCAGATTATCACAAAAAATCCTGATAGTGTCATTTGTTATCTTCTCATGTTTTATTGGTGCAATATTCTCGAAAAATCCATTTAAATAGTCATCTCCTATGAGAAATGATGAAAGTGAATTATACTTTTCGCTCTGAAAGTATATATCTTTAATTAAAGATTGCACTGCATGGGATGGATTATAAGTTTGTATCCTGAAGTTTTCAAGACATTGCTTCAACAAAGCATATATGTAACTATTTGATTCCATCAATGCTTTTATAGATATTTTATCTCTTTCAATATTTAAGATTTTGCAGATTGATATCCTGTCTGAATAACTTCTTTTGAGATAATATAAAGGTATTCTGTTATGAGAATGTATGACAGCATTTGAGGATTGAAACATGAGAGAATGTCTATCCTTTATTAATCTAATCCCAAGTTCAAGATCTTTAGCATAATCAGCATGGAACTTATAAATATTAAATAAGTCTTTTTTTATGCCTAAACTGACATTATCTAAGTTAGCTACAGCCCTTTTATCATTCTCGCTGAGACCCTCAAAACTATCGAAATTAGATTTATTAAATATTAAATCTTTCTCGTGCCTTAGATATTTTACAAAGAGTGCCCAATATGACCAGCATGTAAAAAGATCTGCATCGGAGCGGGGGACTTGAATAGTCGAGACCGCAGATGCTTCACCAAAGCAAATCGGCGTCAATAACTTATGCAACCAATCATTTCCTATAGGAATAGCATCCTGAACAGTAAAAACAATGTATTCACCAGTTGCTTTTTCTGCCCCGTCATTGCGGGTTCTTGCGTGGTGAAAATCCTCAGGGCTGATTTTAAAAATAGCAGATGAATATTTCTTTGCAATTTCAATGGTATTGTCCTCTGAACCAGAGTCTATAATAATTATTTCAATCTCATTTATCCCCTCTTGCTGCTTAATTCTCCTTAAGATGTATTCAAATTCATTCCCTGCATTTTTAGTGGGAATGATGATCGAAACCTTTGATTTAATAGGCTCAACAATATCCCTATTTTTAACTTTTGATATGTTCAATGAATCAATGTTGATTGGCAAAGAGGTAGTTTTAATTGACCTATTAAAGAGAAATTTTTTATTTGCCTTTTGGATTAAAGCCCTCAAGCCTTGCGTCTTTAAGACTTTAAAACCAGTGATTAGCATATTGCTTTTTAAAGAAGAAAAATATTCATTAATCAATTTTGTTCCTTATTAGATAAATTAAATATTTATGTGATAATATTGGATTTATAAATATTTAAATATATAGTTTCTATCTTATTTAAATGTTCTTCCATGCTTTCTACATCTGTCTTTTTTGCCCCATCAATAAGCTTTTCTAATAAATTAGGATTTTTTATGAGTAAATTAATCTTCTCAGCCAAGTCCCCTTCTTTTAGTGGATTGAATAATAAACCATTAACTCCATCTTCAATAGCCTCTTTTGCCCCTCCAAGATATGAGCAGATTACGGGTACACCAAACAAATGAGATTCTTTTACGATTAATGGATGGTTTTCTTCCCATATCGATGGGAATATAACAGCATGAACACTTTGTAATATCTTTGCTAATTCATCAATGCCTTTATAAATTCCTGCAAAATTAATCTCTACTTCAGGGTTCATTTTTGCTAAGCTTTTAAGTTCCTCTAAATAACTATTATCTAAGACCTTGCCATATATGAGAATTTTAAGCTTTTCCTTTTCAGTTACATATCTTAATTCTCTTAAAATTACATCTGCACCCTTGAAGGGAATTATATTGCTCAAATAGGCAAGAACTAATTTACCATCAAAGGATATTTTTTTGACTTTCTTTTGGGGTTCAAAACCATGTGGCAAATAAATTATCTTTTCATAGCCCTCATTTTCATATCTTTTTTTAAGATGTTGAGATGGGCTTATAATATTTTGTGTAAAGGAAAGTTGTCTTCTCATGAAGTTTATCCTGAAGGTATGCTCGAGAATACCCCACATGTCAGGGGAAGAAACATATTGTTTATTATAAATATTATTTTGGGCGGGGATATATAAAAATTTTTTTATTTTATTTTTTACATTTGGTGATATTAGTTTATTAATTCCTATGTATCTAAAGAACGATAAATGTAGAATTTTTATAATAGTTGGGAATCTCGGTATTAAAGCTGGTTCTGTAAAAATATTATCATTACAAGTCGAACATAACAATCCATCAGAAGGACCAGGACAAATCCCTTCATTAGGTCTTATTAGCTGGCTTCTATAACAAATATACCAGTAATCATGAAGAGTTAATATGCTTGGAATCCCTTGTTGATGACAAATTTCAGGCATTCGAGAGGATAAATAAGCTGTGTGTTGAAAATGAATTAAGTCGGGTTTCTCAGCCTCGAGAATTTCTTTGAATATTTTATCTACATTAAAGTCAATAAAATAATCAAGAAACTTAAAATTAGGGTTAGAAGGATTATTAATTTTAATGACATCTATTCCTTCATACCTTGTTTTTATAACTTTATATCTCTCCATGCTTATATCTCTTAAAGCTGTTAAAACTATTACATTCCAGCCTCTCTTCATAAAATTTTTAGCGAGATTAAGGGTATAATATTCAGAGCCACCTACGCTTTCAGGAAAAAAGCAATGAATAACAAATATAATTTTCTTTCCTTTTTTTGTAGCACAATTTTTTGTAGCACAATTTTTAAAATTATTTTCTGTAGAATCAGATTGACTCAAATAATAGAGGGGGGGTATTTGATTTATTTGTACATGAAAACCGTCTCTGAATCCTTTGTAAAGCCCTATGCTCTGGGAAGCTCTGTAAAAGGGAATATGAAATAACCACTTGAAATTATAGCCATTTTTAATAACAAAGGCGAAATCCTTTATTATTTGATCAAATGAAAACCTTATTACCTTATAAAAATTAAACTCGTGCTTTATATTTGCCAAAGCATTAAGGCTTTTGCTCTCAATATAAGCCCTTTTTCGTATATATTTTAATGAGGCAGTATGTGAATGATATACTTTAGCCTTCGGAACATATTGAATTTTATAACCTAAACTCATAATTTGCTTTGCCCATAAAAGATCCTCGGCAGCAGGTATTTCTTCGTCGAAAGGAAGGATTTCCCAGCAAGATTTTCTTATTGCAGCATTTGCATTAGAAAATTTATTTCCATCAATGTTTGTGTCTGGAAAATGATTCAATATATCTCTTGCTTGAGACGGACAAGCTTCAGGCCAGGGAATATCTCTTCCAAAAGTTGCCCCAAGATATTTATCAGAAAATGGTGCGGTTATCAATGATATATATTCTGAAGTTTCGGGCACAGAATGACCACTAAGATTAATAATAATTTCACCCAAAGAATGTTTTATTCCAATATTGAGGGCTTTACCGAAAGAAAATTCCTCAGGTCTTATTTCTATAATTTTGCAATCAAAGCTTTTAGCTATAGATAAAGTATTATCAGTCGATCCTGAATCAACAATTATTATCTCTATCTGACCATCAAATATCTGTGTTTTAAGACTTTTTAGAACTTTATCTAAATATTTCGATTCATTTTTAGTTCTGATTACAACTGATACTGAAAAATTCATAAGTTAGATTTTCCTTGTTGTAATTACTTAATTAATTTAGAAATTTTTCTTATTGGATAGGTCAAAAAACTTCCTAATTTAAAAGAATAAGAATTCAATAGTAAGTTATTCTTTTCCTGAGCCACATTAAGTTCATTTTCTTTTGCATTTAACCTTTCATTTGCTAATGTGAGCTCATACTCTTTCGCTATCAACCTTTCATTTACTAATGTAAGCTCATGCTCTTTCGCTATCAACCTTTCGTTTGACTCTTTCCATTTTTCCCAAGCCGCTTGTGAATGTTTCCATAAATCCAGATGTGTTTTAATTTTCTCAATACAAGTTAAACGAAAAAGATGTTGAGGATTTTCAATTAAATGCTTGGTGAATTTTTCTGCCAATTCAGGGGATATTATATGCAATAAGAATAATGACATAATTATTCTGTCAGTATTCGAGGTATTCAATAGTTTGAAAAGCTTTAATAATTTAAAAAATATTTCATCTTCATTGCCTTTAAGTAAATCATATTTTAAAAGAACATCTTTTAAAATAATTCCAACCTCAAAATATACCTCGGCTTCATTGGTTTTATAGGAACTTGTTGAGTGTATCCTATATTTTAATAGGGGTGAATTGATAAAATAAACCTTGCATCGAGAGCTAAGTCTAAGAAAAAATTCATAATCATGTGTATATTTAAAACTTGAAAAGATACCTATTTTATCAAAAATATCTTTGCGGCAAAAAAGATTAGAGGTTGAAACGAGAAAATTCCCAGTAAGAAGTCCAAGAAATATTTTCTTTTCTCCTGCAAAGCTTTCAATATTGAAATCATCCCAATTATCTTCTGGAGCTTTGAGATACTGCATGAAAATTCCATTTTCATCAATGAATTCTACCTCACTGAAAACGGCGCTCGTTGAACTATTTGATTCAATTACACTTATACATTCTTTGAGTCTTTCAGGATAATATGAATCGTCAGAATTAAGAATGCTTATATATTCTCCTTTGGCAAGAGAAATTCCCTTGTTTATTGTATTTTGGGCGCCTTGGTTTTCTTGAAAAATATACACGATTCTATCATCCTTTATATCTTTAACGATATCTTCTGATCTGTCTGTAGAACCGTCATTGATTATTATTAATTCAAAGTCTGAGAATGTCTGATTAATTGCTGAATAAATAGTTTCTTGAATATATTTTTCATGATTATAAAGTGGGATAATTATGCTAACTTTAGGCATATTCTCGTGGTGTAATTTAATTTATTTTCTAATTCCAAGAAGCTTTAAAATATTGTCACGAAGATAGTAATACTTAGTAAGCATTTTCCATCCTCTGCCAGATTGAATAAAATTTAGATAAGATTCAGTTTCTTTTAACTCTAACATTGTTTTTTTAAGAACCTCGTCTTTTTGAGCGATCTCATTTTTGAATCTCATCATTAATAAATCTTTTTCTAAGGATTCAGCCTCAATCTTATTAATCATATCTCGAAAATATCTGATTACCTCAGGCGTAAACTTGCCCAAATGTTTGGAAATTATTTGATAGTAAGTATTTTCCAAAAGCTTATTATATTCTGCAGACTGTGCAACTTGTAAGGTGTCGCTCCACTGAAGATATACATTAGTAACCTTCTTAATATGATAAAAAGGATATTTTTGAGAGCACCTTATTAATAAATCCCAATCTTCATAGATAACTAAACTCTCATCAAAATTTCCCACCAAGCTGAAAATTTCTCTAGAAAATAAGATGCTTATTAGTGGGATATAGTTTTCTAAAAACAGATATTGACAAGAGAAATCTTTTGAAGAAAAAATCCTTCTATCAGTGTTTTCAAGTGTTTGTTTTTCTGGATTATACTTTTTGTATAAAATTTCAGAATCGGTATACGCGATATAATAGTCAATATTCATTAATAATTTGATAATAACACTAATATGTTCAGGATAAAACTCATCATCATCATCCAGAAAACCTATATACTCTCCTTTTGTATTCATTATTCCTACATTGCCTGCATGAGCCCTTCCTGTATTTTGCTCAAGTCTGATGTAATTTAGAGAAATATCTTTAAGTATGGATTTGATCAAATCTATATCGAGGTCGCAGCCACCATCATTCACAAGAACTACTTCGATGGGTCTGTATGTTTGCTCAAAGATACTTTTTAAGGCATTCTTTAAAAGCTTTGGCCTGTCCTTTGTCCTTACAATTATTGATACTAAAGGTCTTTGAACGACGCTATTCATAAATATATTATCCGAACAGCTTATAGAAAATATGGGTTCTAATCAAAGCTTAGGCAAACTATGTCTAAGCTAAGGCAAATTTCTATATCTTGAAACAAAAAACATTATATTTTAATCTTTTAAAATATGAAAATCCAAATTATTCTCCTAACCCAAAAATAGAGATAGAAAATTGTCATCTATTTTTACCGTTTGGTTTTTAATGCTTCTTATGGTATCAGCGATGCTTTTTTCTTCATTATAGGTAGGCATAAGGTCTGAAAGCCTTGATAATCAGTTTGTTATGGCAACCAGACTTACATTCTCTCAATAATTCCCCTTATTAAAGGGGGATAAAGTGGATTGTAAAAGAAGGATTCCCGATGCGATTTGCTTGCGTGAATGACACGAAAACTAACTTTATAAACAAACTCTAAATAGTATATAATGGTATAAAGTTAAGCTATCTATTATCAAAAAGTATTAAAAAATGACGGAAAAAACTAAAAAACCTTGCCAAATCCATGTCCTCAAAAAGATACCCTTCTTCGGTGTTCTTAAAGAAGAAGAATTGTCAGAGTTGCAAAATAAGATTCTTAACAAGCGATTTTCAAGAAATGAAGTTGTGCTTCTCGAGGAAGATACCCCTCATTACCTTTATATAATATATTCTGGCAAGGTCAAGGTTATAAAAACAACCATTGAAGGCAAAGAACAGATTCTCGCAATCCATAAAAAAGGCGATTTCTTTGGCGAGATGTCACTGCTAGATAATAAGACTGCTCCTGCTACAGTAATTGCAATGGAAGACTCTTATATAGGGCTTTTGTCTAAGAGCAGCTTTGAGAATTTTTTTCTTAAAGACAATCGTCTTTTAAACCAGATAATTTCTATCCTTTGTGAAAGGCTCAGGGAAGCATGGCTGATGTTGAGGGTATTAGGCTTAAAGGAGGCTGATAAGAAGATTAGAGCTGTTCTTAAAATAATCAGCCTCAATTATGGAGCTAAGGATGCCAGAGGCACTTTAATAACTATACGGCTCAGCCATAAAGATATTGCAAGCTATACATCGCTTTCCAGAGAAACCGTTACTCGCCTTCTTGATAGACTTGTTACAGAGGGTGAAATTGAGATCATTGATAAAAGATATATCCTTTTAAAACCCTTTTTTTATAAAAATTCGGAATATGTCTGAGTTTTTAAGCCTTGATAATATTGACAGGTTGGATTTGAACTGCCTTTTTGGCAGGATATATCCCTGCCAGCACCCCAATAAGGATTGTTGCTAATAAGGTCATAAAAAGCCCTTTTATTGAGATTACCATTGGTAGTTGAGCAATAGTGAAGATTATAATACTCGCTATTAAGCTAAGGATAAGCCCTGCCGAGCCACCACACCATGATATCACAGAGGATTCCATAAGAAACTGGAGCATGATATCCCTTTTCCTTGCACCAATAGCCCTCCTTATGCCTATCTCTGTCTTTCTTTCATTCACTATAAGAACCATTATAGAAAGAATCCCAAGCCCGCCTATTATGAAGGACATGAGGGCAGCTACCCTTCCCAGTATTCTTATCATGTCCATTGCCTGAGTGCTTAATGCTACTACATCTTTGAGGTCAATAACTGTGAAGTCATCTTTCTTTGAACCTGTTATCTTGTGTCTGCTCCTTAATATGTCTGTTATCTCAGCCTTTGCAAGAGATGTTGATTTATCATCAATAACCTTCATAGATATACTGTTTATGAATGTTTTATTGACAAAACTCCTTAGATAGGTATTAAGAGGGACAAATATCTGATTGTCTTGATCGAATCCAGAGATATCAACCCCCTTTTCTTCCAAAACTCCTATAATTCGGCAAGGCACCCTATATATAAGAATATTTTTACCCAATGGGTCTTCATTCCCGAAAAGCCTATCAGCAACCTTTGTTCCGATAACTGCTACTTTTGATAGATTGACATTATCTTCATCTGTAAAGAAATTGCCGCTCTGCACCTGAAAATTTCTGATATCAGTATAAGCAGGGGTTACCCCCATGATAAGAACTGAACTGAGTGTGGTATTACCGTATCTTACAGGGAATATCTTGTTCGCAGATGGAGCAACATCTTTAACATATAAGGAGTTCTGCTTGATTGTTTCTGCATCGCCTATAGTCAGATTAGTTGCCTCACCTATAAGATTGGTTCTTGCTCCAACTCTTCTGACAATGCCGCTCTTGACAATCAATAAATTCTCACCGAGCTTTGATATCTCAATCTCTGTCTTTTTGGAAAGTGATTCTGATAAATTGGAGACTACTACTAAAGAAAAAGTTCCCAAAAAAGCACCGAGCATCGCAAGTGCAGTTCTCACTTTAAAGCTCCCAAGTGAAGCAAAGGCTATTCTCAAATTAATTAAAAACCTTATCATCCCTTGATAGCCTCTATAGGATTGAGGTTAGCAGCTCTCCTTGCAGGTTGAAGTCCAAATATAATACCTATAATCCATGAAAGCAGGAAGGCAAATGCAAATGCCTTCCATGAGAAATGTATAGGAAACTGGGCTATGTATGAAAGCAGGTTAGCGGACAGTAATGATAGCAGAAAACCTACCAGTCCTCCAACAGTTGTGATAATTACAGCTTCTCCTATAAACTGGAGCAATATATCCCTTTTTTTAGCACCTGCTGCCCTCCTTATCCCTATCTCTGAGGTTCTTTCTTTTACTGAGAGCAGAAATAGATTTGTAAGAACAAAACCTGCTACAACCAAAGACATAATGCCTGTTATACCAAGAAATGTAACAAGCGAACCAGTAAGAGCAACGAGGAATTTAACTATCTCTTTGGGCGTTATAATCCTAAAATCATCAGGTTCAGTTATAGGCAGATCATGCTCCAATCTTAAAAATGTCCTTAATTCATCTGCATGGTGATATAGGTTTTCTTGATCTATAAACCTTATCCTGAATGCAGTAACATATTTCGTCTCATTTTGAATCTTCCTCATTACAGTAGTCAGAGGCATTATAATTCTGTCATCAAGGTTTTCACCGCCAGGCGAAGTCCCCCTCTCCGAGAGAACTCCAACAATTTGAACATGAATCCCTTTTACCAATACATACTTGCCAACGGGGTCTTCATTGCCAAATAGTTCTCTCATCAAATGTTGTCCAATAAGACCGACATTTCTCAATCCTCTCACATCTTCATCCGTGAAATCTGACCCCTGCACCACAGGCCATGACCATGCTCGGCTATAATCGCTTGTTGAGCCGATTACATGAGTCTGATATTTTTTATCTTTGTAATGTATGCTGGTATTTCTTGCAGATATCATAGGAACTACGAGATATGCACGGGTGAAAGCCTCTCTCACGGCATTTACTTCGTCAACAGTGATAGTCTTGGGTCTAAGACCTAATGCCCTTGCTTCTTCTCCGCCGCTGAAAACAAGGAGAGAATCAGGGCCAAATCTTGCTACTATCTCAAAAGCCTTTTTATATGCTCCCTCAACAGCAGCAACGATAGTAGTTATTGCGGCTATACCAAGTGCAATGCTTATTAAACAGAAAAAAGTCCTAAGCTTGAAAGATCTTACAGCCTTAAAAGATTGGGAAGCTATTTTGGAAAAATGAGCCATTATATTTAAATTTACTATTGTTTACAGCTTTTATTCAAATTTTCAGATTTGCATAAATCCAGATATGGATTTTTTTAAACATCCTTAATCCAGCAGGACAGTCACCCTGAGCGTTCGACTGAGCTCACGCCGAAGGCTTATCGAAGGGTCATCTTTCAGGA
>DYHD01000040.1 GCA_020724365.1 Thermodesulfovibrio yellowstonii
CGAAGGAGGACTGATGAACTATAAATATTTTATTCATACCGATTGCGCCTTTTATCCCTGTCATGAACTCGATGAATGGGCTTCATGCCTGATGTGCTGGTGTCCCCTCTATTTGCTGGACTGCGGGGGAGATTTTACCTTTGTCAATGGAATGAAGGACTGCTCTAATTGCATCATTCCGCATACAGTGGAAGGCTATGATTATGTGCTGACCGTTGTGACTAACGAGATATACCGGAAGAAAAATATTTTGTGAGAACCTAATTCTTTTGAAAGAAATCATGAGAAATGTGAAATATGGACTTAAATATTATTTTATGGTTTGGCGGTATGCTCTTCAGTCTCGGCATCTTCGCCATTAAAATAGGTTTCGGCATTGCTTTTCTCAGGCTCTAAGATTAAAGAAGGGTGCGACACAGTTAATTCAAAATTCAAGTGAGAAAAGAACAGCAAGATTTGTGTGTTGCATAGCAATTGCATATCCTGACGAGGAAAACGCCACCTTTTTTGGTTATATTCATAGAAAAATCGGCAGGACTCTGTAAGGCAAGATGGGATTTGGCACTTGTAATTAAGAGAAATATTATCGGTTTTGAAGTTAGCTTACAAATAGACATTTATGGAATTTTCGGTGCCACAACATCTAGAATTTATTGTGCCATTGAGGGAAAGTATATAAAACCGTTATGCCCGTAGGTTCATCTAATGCTAGTAATATCATTGAGAGAGGCATTAAAGAAGATATTCACTAATGTAATAATAACTTAAATGGGTAAGGGACGAATGTTAGTATAAAGATAAAAAGGCATGACATTGAAACAAGACGCCTTTTAGGGTCAAGAGGGATTTCCCAATATATAACTGGAGGATGTTTAATGCCTATAATAAGCATTAGAACTGCCCATATAGCCCACCCTTCCCACGAAAATAATCCAAGAAACATCAGAAGAAAGACCATAAATATCGAAATATCTCGATGCTTTTGACCAAATATAGCAAAAGATATATGACCTCCGTCGAGCTGACCTATTGGCAAAAGGTTAAGAGATGTAATAAAAAGACCTATCCAACCCGCAAAAGCTACTGGATGGAGAAGGATATCATATTCTTCAGGGGTAACTCCTAATATAATCCATGATAATAAAGAAAAAAGAATAGAATTCCCAAGGCTAATAGCCATTTCGATTTGTTGTATCTTTACGACAGTTGACATGTTAATGCCTATAATACATGCAAGCACAGATACTATGAAGCCCGCAATTGGACCTGATGCACCTATATCAATCAAAGCCTTTCTTGTTATTATTGGTGATTTCATCTTGATAAATGCTCCGAATGTCCCCACTAATGATGGAGCTGGAATAAAATATGGAAGGGTTGCCTCCACATTATGCTTTTTTGAAGCCATATAATGAGCAAACTCATGAACCAAAAGTATTGTCATCAAAGCAATAGCGAAAGGCATGCCTTCTATAATCCTATAAGGCTGCTCTAAAATATTAATGCCTAATTGTAAAGTGCCAGCTATAATGGTGGCAAAAAAGGTTATAATGAAAAGTAATATTTGTATGAAGGGAAATTTTTTCATCTTTATATCTTATAATATACACTATCATGCTGCTATCTCACCAATTTCCAAAAAATATTCTTCTTATAGATCTCAGGTATATCGGGGATTGTATTTTTATGATCCCGATTATAAAAAATCTAAAAGCAAATTTTCAGGGCTCAAGAATATCCGTCCTTGTCAATGAAGGAGGAGATTCTCTTTTAAGACTTTTGCCAGAGGTTTTTGATGTTATTGCCTTCAAAAGAAAGGATATTAAAAAAAGATGGGGCATAATAAATTTTTTGCAGTTTCTTAAAGATATACGCAAAAAGAACTTTGATATGGTTATTATCATTCCTCAGTCTGACAGGCCCACTATTATTGCCTTTGCCACAGGAGCAAAGATAAGAATAGGCTATGAATCCAGCTCATGGTGGCGAAATAGTCTTTTAACACACAAGATTAAATATGATAGCAAGAATAACAATACCCATCTTGTTGAACATAATCTTCAAATTCTATCTGATCTAGGGCTTAAGTTATATGATAGAGAGCTTTCATTAAAAATTCCTGAGCATCATATTAAAGCAATTTCTAAGAGATTTAATATTCCATCTAACAGAGATAATAAATCTATTCTCATTCATCCTGGCGCAAGAGGCTTTTTGAGGCAATGGAGGGCTGAAAATTTTGCAAAAGTGATTAATGCCTTCTCAGATAATTACAGGATATACCTGATCGGGGGTCTATCAGAAGATAACATAATTAAAGAAATACAAAAAAAACTCATCAGACCTCCTTATATCATTTCTACCGAATTGAATCTCATAGAGTATGCAGCATTATGTTCTCTGAGCGATATATTCATTGGAAATGATTCAGCGCCAATCCATATTGCAGCAGCTACAGGAATGTTCGTTATAGGGTTATATGGACCCACTCTATCAAAGTTTTGCAAACCTTGGACGCAGAAAAGTCTTCTCTTTGATGTTAGCACCCTTCCTTGCAGACAGTGCGAACAGGATAAATGTCTGAATCCTGAAATTAAAGCATGTATTGATGAGATAAAACCTGAAGATGTAATTGAAGGAGTAAAATCTGTTTTAAATAATTATGAAATTTATTCAGCAGGCATGAAATAGTGTGATGCCTTTTGCAGGATATAATTGAAAAAAGGTTAAGGTTATAAACCCACACTGGCTGCTGGTAAGTATGGAAAAGTTAATTCAAAATTTAAAATTCAACAGGCTGCCAAGATTCAAAGACTACTAACAAACCATCCTAATGTCACGGTAGTAAAGTGATAATTTATTGCTGGAATTCAAAAATACAATAAGGGATATTAATTTCTTAATATCCCTTATTATGTGAATTAACGAAACTTAAATTAACAGCCTTCAGGCTTCTTCTTTTTTGGTGCTTCTTTCTTAACTGCTTCCTTTGCTATAACACCATCTTTAATTGTGACCTTATCTCCGACTTTGACATCCTTAACTTCTTTCACCTCTACGGTTGTCTCTTTGCCTTTGTCGTCCTTTACTGTCACTTTTTTGCCGTCAATCTTAGTAATCGTTCCCTTTAGCTCACCTGCTGCTGCTGTAAAGCCCATTGTGGCTATGCCTAGGGTAAAAATAATAACGATCATAATGGCAATTATTGATTTAATTCTCATTCCTTTCACCTCCTTTCTTGAGTAAAATTAACTTTTTTTAGAATAATAGAGCAATATTCATGCCCTATTTATATTATCACAAATACTCAAAATAAAAGTCATCTTGTAGCCTTATTATTAAATATCAGATCATAAACTGATTTAATTAATACTTAACTTCAGATAGTCCAAATCATTAGAATTAAGGCTTTCTATTACAGGAAAACACAATAAAACTAAATGAATATTTCTAAATCCCCCCAAAAAATAACTGAATTGAAGATCTTATTTACAACACTTCATCTGCTTTTAGAGATTTTATTCCTTATTTAAGGAATAAAAAATCATAGTGTTAATCCTGC
Organism: Thermodesulfovibrio yellowstonii; assembly: GCA_020724365.1. Lineage (GTDB taxonomy): Bacteria > Nitrospirota > Thermodesulfovibrionia > Thermodesulfovibrionales > Dissulfurispiraceae > DYHD01. The sequence continues at coordinate 3,563 of DYHD01000040.1, forward strand.
ATAGGCTTTATAAACATGAAATAAGCCATTGTCCAGTTTCCTAATATGATAAAGATTGTAGCAAGAATGCTCTGTAACGATAAAGCTGCCATACCTGTCAGCGAATGTCCAACAGTTCAACCACCTGCTACAATTGCCCCAAATCCCATTATAAGTCCACCGATAAAGACCCGCACAAGTTCGTCAGCCTGCCGTGGAGCTGTCAGTTTAAACTCCTTAAGCCCTTTAGCACTCATATAGGCACCTATAGGGACTCCGACCACATAAAGGGCGCTCCATGTTAATATACCAATCCCGAAAAGACTAAACATTGGGTCAAAAGGTGCTTCACTGTTTCCAGTGAGTCCAAACATAAAAAAATCTACTGTCGGACCAGCAAATGATAAGCCTCTTGACTGACCTCCGAAATAATATGATGCCCACCATGCAAGGATAACGAGAAGACCAATTATAGCTCCCCCAACAGACCATGTCCAACCTTTTTTTGCTACTCCAGAGAAGGGTTTGCCCTTTAATATTATAGGTATGATTATGGCGATAACGACAGCTATAACCCCCCATTTTATTATCAGAGACTGTCCGAAGAAGTCCCATAATGCAGGTGTAGTTATAGCATCCTCACCCGAGCCTAAAGAGATCCTATAACTTTTAATTGCCTTTACTATAGGATTAAGAGGACCATGCAATGATGCGATCAAGGATATAGCAAAACCTAGGGTTGCCACTAACGCAGCAAACTGACCTTCTCCCTGCTTATATAAAACCCCGCTTCCGCAGCCTCCAGCAATTACAATACCAATACCAAATAAATATCCCCCAACCATTGCAGCAATAGGTGCAAATACCTGCCTTCTTAAGCCATAATCACCCAAGAACCCCAAATCTTCAATAAAATTAGAACCAATTATAGCTATGCCAAGCGCTATCAACCATGAACGAAACATTGTCAAATCATTTATAAAGATCACGTCTCTAAATGCTGTGTTCATTCAATATCTGCCGCGCTGCAGGGCGAAGCCAAACATAACACCAATGATTAAACCGCTTAGTATAACTATGACGCTGGCTTGGGTTACTTCCTCCATTTTAACTCCTCCTTTTAAAGAATTTATTTAAGCCAAAGGCTTATTATTTAATTATAAGCTATCTGATAATACAAAATATAATGGCTTTTTTTGTATCATAATAGAATATAAAAAGTAAAGATTAAAAATTTCCCTCAACATCATTCAATATTATATTCCTTAATCTTTATTAAAAGAGTCTTATAACTAATTTGAAGCATTTGAGCTGCCTTTGTCTTATTGCCTTTTGATTGAGTTAAAGCATTTTTTATTTTGGATATCTCCACAGACTTTAAAGTTGATTCAACAACATCATGCAAAGGGGCTTCCCAATCTATCTTATCTCTTGATTTTTCTCCTTTAATATTTATATGTTCAGGCAAAATACAAGAGCCATCGCATAATATAACAGCTCTCTCTACAACATTTCTTAGCTCTCTCACATTACCTTTCCACTCATTATTGATAAAGATATTTTCAGCTTGAGAAGAAAAGGAAATTGGTTCTTTATTCATATTCTTTGAGAAATAAGATAAAAACTGTCTTGCAAGTGGAATTATATCATTAGGTCTTTCCCTTAAAGGTGGAATAAAAATCGGAAAGACATTTATTCTATAGAAGAGGTCTTCCCTAAAGTTTCCGATATCTACCTCCTTCTGGAGGTCTTTGTTGCTTGCAGCGATAACTCTTATATCAACCATTATGTTTTTTGTGCCTCCAATCCTTTGAAACTCGCTCTCCTGAAGCACTCTTAACAGTTTAGATTGAAGGGGTAGAGACATATCTCCTATTTCATCAAGAAATATAGTGCCTTTATCTGCAAGTTCAAACTTTCCATGTTTGATTTCCACTGCACCTGTAAAAGCGCCCTTTTCATGTCCGAATATCTCGTTTTCTATTAAATCCTTTGGAACCGCTGCACAGTTTATAGCTATAAAAGAATTTTTATCTCTCGGGCTTAAGCGATGTATTGTTCTTGCAACAAGCTCCTTGCCAGTCCCGCTCTCACCCAGAATTAAAACTGTAGTCTTTAAGGATGCAACCCTTCGGATTTTTTCCATAATGTTATTCCATGCTGAACTCACTCCTATTAAATTCTGAAGAGCCGTTAGACCTGAAGCCCCCTTCTTGCCCACAATATTTTCTTTATCATGCACACTTTCTGAGATAGCTCTTTTAATTAGCAATACGAGATGGTCAATATCGAATGGCTTAGTTATAAAATCATAGGCGCCTTCCTTTACTGCCTTCACTGCTGCCTCAATACTCCCATGAGCTGTCATGATAATTATAGGTGTGAATGGATAATTTTCTTTTACTGGCTTAATTATCTCTGTTCCTTCGCCATCAGGAAGTTTTAGATCTGATACAATAGCATCTATATCGCCTGAAAGAAGCATATTAAGCCCATCATTAATAGTTGCAGCAGTGTTAGCTAAAAAGCCTTCTGATTGAAGAGTGTTTTTAAGCATCTCTGCAAGGCTTTTCTTGTCTTCGATTATAAGAATTTTTTGCATTTATTCAATTTCCACAAAAAGAATAATTACTGCGTAATATCTATCTATTTTAAAAGTTTAATCAGGCAAAAAGATGCTGAATGTAGTGCCCTCTCCATGTATAGAGTCAACCCAAATATTACCGCCATGAGCAGTTATTATTTTATTTGTAATAGTAAGACCTATGCCAATTCCGTGCGGCTTTGTGGTATAAAATGGCTTGAAGATTTTATTTCTATCATCCTTTGATATCCCCATGCCTTTATCGCTAACATTAATTATAGCACCCTCTTTGCCAGAGAATATGCCCTTCTTAAGTTCTATTTTTACCTCCCCGCTTGCATCAATAGCATTCTGTATAAGATTCTTAATTACCTGAGATATAAGAATCTCATCAGCTTTAACGATGAAAGGTTGATATTCCCCTAAACTTACCTTTTCTCTAAAATCTGCAGTCCCATCAATAAGCTTTTTAATAACAAAGGCAATATCAATTTCTGATTTATTTATCTGTTCATGTCTTGAGAGCTTAAATAATTCATCCATGACTCGATTCATTTCATCTATTTCCTTGAGTATTGCCATAAGCATTTCCCTTCTTTCATCGCTATTATCCATGCTTTTGAGAAGCAATTTGGCGTATCCAGCAATTACAGCCATAGGATTCTTGAGTTGATGGGCAATACCAGCAGATATTTCTCCTACTGTGGCAAGCTGATCTTTCAAGACAAGCTGTTCTTTTAGAATATTTATCTCACTGCCCAAAGTCTTGAAGGCATCTGTTAAAGCTCCCATCTCAATATGAGAGGCTTTTTTCTCTTTTTTTCTGACAAACCTGAAAATTGCTATGATAGAGCCTAATATAATTAATAGCAGAAAGGTGAAAAACAGAAGGGTTAAAAATAATTCAGGTGTCTTTTGCATTGTTTATATTAACATAAACAAAAGGGGGCATCATGTGCCAATGCTTGAGGCTATCTTTTTTGCGAGTATAAAGCTATTTGCTATGCAATCATTAACTGAGACACCACGGTACGCATTGCCTGTAAGATATAAGCCTTTATATCTCATGAGTTCATTATCAAGCATCTTTAATTTTTCATTATGCCCTACTAAATACTGAGGAATTGCTTTTTGCCATCTGAATATTCTGATAAAATCTGGCTCTCCATCTATCCTTAATATTCCCTTCAATTCTGACAACACAGTTTTTATCAGCAATTGATCGTCGAGCATTGCAAACTCGGGAGATCTTACACCGCCCATAAAGGTTCGCATAAGCAACTTGCCATCAGGCGCCCTGTGAGGAAAGATGCTCGAATCAAATAATGTCCCTAATATCTTGCGATTTTCTTTTGCAGGGATGAGGAAGCCAAAGGCATCTGTATTTGATTTAATTTTATTCTTATCAGTTCCAATTGCAACCACTGTGACAGGTGGATATGGTATAGTTTGAAGTATTTCTGATATTTTTTTGTCAAACGACATCAGCACTGCAGAAGCATCATCCGCAGGAATGGCAAATATAAGGATATCAGTCTGATATGTTGTTCCGTCTTGAAAGAAAAGCTCATAAGTGTCAGAATTTTTTTGCACAGCTTTTAAGCCTTTGTCAATGACTATTCTTTCTCCAAGATTTATTTTTAATGAATCAATTAAGCTATACATGCCATCAGAGAAGGAATGCAAGACTCCTGATGGTCCAGCAGATATCTTTTTGCCCGATCTTTTTGCCTCTTTGCCCATTGAGACGAAGCCTTTTATAAGACTGCCATATTTTTTCTCGATATCAAAGACTTTGCTAAAACAACTCTTGATGCTCATTTTTGAGGGATCTCCTGCATATATACCTGATGCCATAGGGTCAAGAAGTTTTTCATAAAACTCCCGCCCGACCCTTCTCAGAGCAAAAGATTCGAGGGATTCATCATCATCTTTGCCTTTAGGGATGAAATATTCACTTAGGACCCTCAACCTGCCGAAGAAACTTAAAAAGTTAGATACAAAGAAAGCCTTCGGATTATTAGGTATCAATTGTAGTTTATTATTTGAAAGTATAAATCTCTTTCTTGCATTATCATTGCTTCTCAAGATATTTAGAGACAGACTATGGGCTAAGTCTAATGTTTCAGGTTTATTATTTAGAAAACCATTAACGCTTGCCTCGGTTAAGTATCCCTCAGATTTTTCCGTCCATATCTTGCCGCCTGCATGACTTGCTTTCTCAAATATCTTCAATTCTATATTACTAAGGTTTTGCAATATTGCATATGCAAGGGAAAGCCCTGATATGCCAGCACCTATAATAGTTATTCTCACAATAATACCCTCTCAATAAATGGATTTTAATCTCAAATTAAATCCTGATTTTAAAAGGTTTTCTTTATCTCATTTTGCATCCCAAATCCCGATTTAGAAAGTAGTCATTGCGAGGCAAAGCCAAAGCAATCTCATTCCTTTGAGGGATTGCCACGCACCTTTCAGGTGCTCGCAATGACAGTAGGGATAAGCCTTTTGAGTGTCCAAATTGTGATTTAGGTGCATTTAATATATATATGTATATTAACAAAGCCTCATGTTAAAATAAACAGGTTGCAATGAAATTGCATTTTTGGCTTAAGTCAATACAATCTATTCTGAATAAACAAACTATATAAAAGCTATAAACATAAATAATGAGGTCGAGATGATTCTGCTTGAAAAAATAACTATGGATGAGTTTAAGAAATACTTAAAAAAAACAAAGACTATTGTCTTTCCTTTCGGGACGATTGAAGAACACGGAAGCCACCTCCCACTATTTACTGACTCATTGATAATTCAGGAGTCTCTTTACATAGCTGCTAAGAAAAAGAAATTCTTTCTCGCCCCAATTATTCATTATGGGGTTTGCACAACTACAAAGGAACATCCTGGAACTATAAGCATAAGACCAGAAACCCTGAGACTCCTTTCTGCAGACCTCGTTATAGAGAGCTATAAAAAAGGACTTAGAAATTTTCTGCTGATATCAGGGCATGGTGGAAGCTTACATATGTCAGCATTAAAAGAGACTGCTGAATCTCTTATAAATCACCTTGAGAATGTAAAGATAGCCGTTTTTTCTCCATATGATATTCTTTACAAAGAACTATCTGCAATAGTTGAAACCCCCAATGATTCACATGCAGGGGAGCTGGAGACATCAATGGTATTATATCTAACTCCAGAACTTGTCAAAGGGAGGGCTGCTGCTGAGTATCCACAGATACCTAAGCCTTTTATTGTAAAGGATAAAATCAAATACTGGCGCGGGGGTGTGTGGGGAGACCCTAGCAAAGCTACTATCAAAAAAGGTGAAAGAGCTATAAAATTGATAGCTGATACAATTATATCAGTGATAGATGAGATAGAAAAGACCTCTTTTTAAGTTTCATGATTGTCCCTTAAAGATAGGTTATTTGTTTCAAAACACAACATGCAAGAGACTAGTTAAATTAGGAGGTTTTATGTTTCGAGATAAATGGTGTAACGAGGTTAACGACTCTGATATCGGCTCATTCATTAAATTGTCAGGATGGGTATTCAGGAGGCGTGACCACGGCGGGTTGATATTTGTTGACTTAAGAGATAGAAGCGGCATCGTTCAGGCTGTATTTAGCCCAGAATTTTCCCCTGAGCCACATGAGCTTGCCCATAGTATTCGTTCTGAATTCGTAATTTCTCTTATGGGAGAGGTGAGAAGGAGGCCCGAAGGAACAGAAAACCTTAATCTGCCAACAGGAACTGTCGAAGTCTATGTCAAGGAGCTTACAATCTTAAATGAGTCATCTGTCTTGCCTTTTATGATTGAAGATGCTGCAGAGGCTTCGGAATCATTGAGATTTAAATACAGATATCTCGATCTAAGAAGGCATGACCTTCAGCAAAATTTAATCATCAGACATAAGGCTGTAAAGTCTGCAAGAGACTACTTTGATGAACAGGGATTCTTAGAGATTGAGACCCCGATGCTTACAAAATCAACCCCTGAAGGGGCAAGAGACTTCCTCGTGCCGAGCCGTCTTAATCCAGGATATTTTTATGCACTCCCACAATCCCCCCAGCTTTTCAAGCAGATATTGATGGTGGCTGGATTTGATAGATATTTTCAAGTTGTTAAATGCTTTAGAGATGAAGACTTAAGGGCTGACAGGCAGCCTGAGTTTACTCAGATTGACCTTGAGATGTCCTTTGTAGAGAAGATAGATATAATAACAGTTATAGAAGGCATGCTACAGAAAGTCTTCAACGATGTCCTTGAAACCTCCATTCAAACACCATTTCCAATGCTAAGTTATAGCGAATCAATGGAAAGATTCGGAAATGACAAGCCTGACACGAGATTTGGGCTTGAATTGATATCTATAGATGATCTTGTAAGACATAGTTCTTTTAAGGTTTTTCTTGATGCAATTCATAGCGGCGGCAGAGTAAAGGCATTAAATGCAAAAGGCTTGGCTTCTCTTTCAAGGAAGGAGATTGATGCCCTAACAGCAGAGGCTCAATCATTCGGGGCAAAAGGTTTGGCATGGATAAAGGTTAAAAACGGTTTTGAATCTCCGATAACTAAGTTCTTTCCTAATGAAATATTGAATAAAATAGCAGAAAGATTTGATGCTCAAGAAGGAGACCTGATGCTTTTTGTTGCCGACAAGGAAAAAATCGTAAATGATGTCCTCAGCCGTATGAGGCTTGAGTTGGGCAAAAGGCTTAAACTTATTAAAGAAGGCTTTGATTTTCTCTGGATAACCGATTTTCCTCTTCTTGAATGGGATGCAGAAGAAAGCAGATTTACTGCCATGCACCATCCATTCACCTCGCCTGTTGATGATGATATTGAATCACTGTTTTCCGCTAAAAGTCCAGACCTTACAAATCCTGCATCTATACTCTCAACTGTAAGGGCAAAGGCTTATGATATTGTTCTCAATGGCTATGAAATCGGGGGAGGCAGCATCCGTATTCACAGAAGAGATATTCAAAAAAAGATGTTCGAGGTTCTTGGTATCTCCGATGAAGAGGCAAATGTAAAATTCGGTTTTCTTTTGGATGCCCTTCAATACGGAGCGCCCCCGCATGGCGGCATTGCTTTAGGTCTTGATAGGCTTATAATGCTCATGGTTGGGGCTTCCTCTATAAGGGATGTAATTGCATTCCCCAAAACTCAGAAGGCTTACTGCCTCTTGAGCGGTGCCCCTTCTCCTGTTGTTCCAAAACAGCTGAGGGAATTGAATATTAAACTTGATGCAAAGATTTTATAATCTCAGTATCGAAAACTGGAGTTTTAATGTCAAAACCTTATACATTTATAGATCTTTTTAACCTTTTACCTAAATCAAACTGTAGGAAGTGCAATGCTATCACATGTATGGCTTTTTCTCTGCTCATTTTTAAGGGTGAAAAAAGGCTAAATGAATGCCCATACCTAGATAAAGATATAATTGCAAACCTTGAAGGTAAAATTGATACAAGTAAGACCTTTGATCAAAATCTAAGTAAGATTGTAGAACAATTTAAGGCCGAGATCTCCTCTATGGATTTACAGTCATCAGCGGAAAGATTAGGCGGTGAGTTTTCTGATAATCGATTAACAATAAAGGTTCTCGGTAAGGATTTCAGCATTGACGCTCAAGGGAATATCTCAACTGATCTGCATATGCATCCCTGGGTGCTGTATCCAATACTCAGTTATTTCATTAATTGCAAGGGGGCGCCTGTTTTAGAAAATTGGGTGCCTTTTAGGGAATTAAAAAATGGAAAAAAGTGGAATCCCCTTTTTGAGCAAAGATGTGTAAAACCGTTAAAAAATATTGCAGATGCTTATACAGATATCTTTGAGGATATGATCCATATCTTCAGCGGGAAACAGGTTGACAGCCATTATAAAGCTGATATTTCCCTTGTTTTATACCCTTTGCCAAGGGTTCCTGTTTTGATATCATACTGGAAGCCGGAAGAAGGACTCGAATCTGACCTCAATTTCTTTTTTGATTCAAATGCAGAGGAAAATTTAAACATCGAATCCATTTATGCTTTATGCTCTGGTCTTGTTATGATGTTTGAAAAAATAGCTCAGAGACATTCACAAAGTTAGCTGCTGATAGAATAATATAGGAAGTGAAAAATGAAAGAACTGCTTAATAAGAAAGATATCGAAAGAATTATATCCCGTATCGCTCATGAGATAATAGAAAAAAATAGGGGAACTGAAAATCTCTGCCTCGTAGGAATTCAGCGAGGCGGTGTTCATCTTGCGAAGCGTCTTGCCATAAAAATAAAAGCTATCGAACAGGTTGAAATAGCTGTTGGCTCTCTTGATATAGCGATGTATAGGGATGATATAGGCATGAGAAAAGACCATCCTATTGTAAGAAAGACTGAACTTCCACATGATATATCAGGAAAAAAGATTGTCCTTGTGGATGATGTGCTTTTCACAGGTCGTTCTATAAGGGCTGCTATGGATGCCATTATGGATTTTGGCAGACCAGCACAGATTCAATTGGCAGTCCTAATTGATAGGGGGCACAGAGAATTGCCTATAAGGGCTGACTATGTTGGCAAAAATATACCAACCTCTCGTAAGGAAAATATAGAGGTGGAATTGATTGAAGAAGGTGATTCAGACAAGGTTATTCTATATGAGGAATAATATATGAAGGATAGGCATCTTTTAGGAATAAGGGACTTATCAAAGCAGGATATCGAGTTATGCCTTGAGACAGCAAAAGGATTTAAGGATGTCCTGAGAAGAGATATAAAGAAGGTTCCTGCTTTGCGTGGCAAAACTGTTATTAATCTTTTTTTTGAACCATCAACAAGAACTAAAACATCCTTTGAGATAACTGAAAAGAGACTCAGCATGGATGTATTAAACTTCTCTGTGCCATCGAGTAGTGTCGTAAAAGGGGAAAGCCTCCTCGATACAATCAAAACAATCGAGGCATATGGCGTTGATTTTATTGTGATAAGACATTCATCAAGTGGTGTGCCTCATTTTGTTGCTAATAACATTAATGCCTCCGTTATTAATGCAGGAGATGGTATAAATGAACATCCTACACAGGCATTGCTCGATGCTTTCAGTATTTTGGAGAAAAAAGGTAGTCTTGAAGGGCTCGACATAGCAATAGTTGGGGATATTTTCCATAGCCGTGTTGCAAAGTCTAATATTTATCTTCTCTCAAAATTCAACAATAGGATAAGATTAATAGGTCCTCCTACTCTTATACCAGAAATAAAGAATTATAATATAGAGACTTTCTCTGATATGGATAAAGGCATCAAAGGTGTAGATGTAATCATGATGTTACGAATCCAGCTTGAGAGGCAAGGCAAGGGTTTTTTTCCAACGATACAAGAATATTTTAAATACTGGGGTCTCGATAAGAAAAGGCTTGCGATAGCAAAAGATGATGCCATAGTAATGCATCCAGGACCTATGAATAGGGGAGTCGAGATAAGTTCAGATGTTGCTGACTGTCCTCAATCTGTAATCCTTGATCAAGTTACAAATGGACTCGCGGTCAGGATGGCTATAATGTATCTTTTAAGCGGGATATAAAAGATGTTCGGAGACTAACTATTGTTTGTTTATAAGCTCTAATTTTTTGTCATGGTGTGGATTTTCAGCTTATTAGCAGGAATAGCTTTTTTTGCAATCTCAATTAAGTGGGCATGATGGGTGAAAAATATTGTCTGTGTTTTATCCGAAAGTCCCGAAAGCATCTTCAAGGCTGATTCAGCCCTTGTATCATCAAAGTTGACTAATATATCATCAACTATAAATGGAAGGGCTTCATTTTCACCGAGATATTTTTCCAGCGTTGCTATTCTCAAAGATAGATAGAGCTGATCGCATGTGCCATCGCTCCATCCCTCGATGCCGACCGTTTCCCCTGATGGTCTCGCACAAACAAGGACGGGGTTGTCATTTTCTGTATATGCTATCAGAATCGTTGAAAATGAATTGAGCGTAAGCTGGCTAAATATTTCGCCTGCCCTTTTAAGCAGAGGAGATTGATTTCGCTGCCTGTATCTCTCTATCTCATAATTGAGAATGGCTGATGCAAGACATAGCTTAAGATATCTCTCTGTATCATTGCGAATACCTGCAAGTATTCTCTCAGCTTTTTCGACGGCTTCTGCTGTATTTGCATCTCCAGACATTCTTTTGAGTTCATTTTCGGACTCTCCAATCATCCTATCAATCTCTGAAAGCTTGGTTTCATTGATAGAGATTTTTTGAGCTATATCGTGCATTCTTGAGTCAATAGAGTCAATATCTTCACCTTCAGCTTCTTTTATAAATTCATCCAGAGACAGATTTCCACAGTAATTTAGAAGATGATCCCTTGTTTGTTCTATCCTTTCTTTCAGTTTTCTTGCCTTTTCAGATTTGTTTTCTATCTCCTCGAGTCTGCCTTCATCACTGCATTTAGCCATTTGACACATATTTTTAAGATTCACTGTTATATTTTCAATATTTCGATCTGTTTTATTTAGCAAGTCCTCTTTCACTTTAATCTGCTTCATTACTTGCTCATGTCTTACAGAGTCTTCTTTTGCCTTTTGCAAGCGTGAGTTGAGTTCGATAACTGCCTGCTCGCCCCCTACATCTTTCAGGTCAGAAGATATCTGCATTGTTAGTTTATTAACATCTTTTATAAACTCTGCTGCGTCTCTATTGATGCCTTCAATTCTCTTTTGCAGTTCTTTAACTTTATCTATCTTATCGAAAAGCTCCCGCTCAACCTCGAGATACGCATCAACTTCAGGTAAAGTTGCCATAGCAGAAAGACCTAAATCATCAAGCATTTTAGACCATTCAGGTCTCAACACAGAGATATCCTGTTCAATTGATTGGATATCAGCGATTTCCTTTTCTTTTTGCCTCGAAAGTTCGACAAGCTTATCTTTTAGCCTCTCAATTTCTTTAATGGTCTTTTCTGTCCTATCGAAATGTGAATCAGTTATTTTCAAAAGACCTTTCAGGAATATTGAATCATCCTCAATGGATAATCCTGTAAGTTTGAGATTATCCATAGCCTCTTTTCTGATTAATTGAATTTTACTTTCTAGTTCTTCGATTCTATCCCTATAAGCATTAATCCCCTCCAACCGCTCCATCACATGACGATAGGAGTTAAGCCATGCCCTCATTTCCCTTGGAGTGAGAGGTTTTACACAAGCAGACATCCAGATATCCTCCCACTCTTTTTGTAGATTATTTATAAGCTTGATATGTATGTTTTTTTCTTCTTCTAACTTTATCTTTTCTTCTTTAAGTCTGTTAATTTCGATATGAAGTCTTGCTTTCTTTGCAACACTATCAGCCTCTCTTCTTAAGCGGTCAGCAATATCATCTGCTTTGGCTACGCTTTCCTCATAAGCGATATATAATGGTTTATCCTGTGCAAATTCCTTTACTCCTTTATTATTGTGCTTTTTATGAAGCCATTCACCAAGAATCAGCTCCCAGCCCTTTTGTCTCCACTGGCGGGTGGTGGTCAGGTCAGTCTCTGAAGGTATGTATCCGGCATGTTCAATGGCATTGATTTCGATATCGAGTGCCTTTATTTTTTCATCTGTTATGTTTATTTTTTCTGTTATTAGTCTTATCTTGTTATTAAGTTCTTCAAAATCGGAATCGAATTTATCAATGGTTTCGTTCATAGGGACTTTTATTGTCTCAAGTTCTTCAAGCTGTATGTTCAGAAGATTAAGCTTTTTAAAGGCATTGGAGGTATTCTTTATTTCCTGCTGATGCTTCATTCTTGCTGTTTGAAGTTCATCTTCAAGATTGATATTAGTCTGGAGGGTTTTTAATGTGTTTTTTAAAACTTTTAAATCAGTTGGTTTTTCGATACTTTCAAGTGAAGCCTTGATTTTGGCTAAATCAGAATCAATAAACTTTAATATTTTCTCCTTCTCTTTATGTGAAGACACAAAAGATGTAAATTTGTGGGCGGTATCCCGTATCTTAGTCCGTTTAAGCTTTGTAAGCCTTATCGATTCAGCAGATTCAATTGATAATTCAGGTCTTATTTCACTTAAAATCTTTAAAACTTCGGCATTAAGCTGTTCAATTTGGGCTTTGAGACCCTTGCTGTCTTTCTCAGCCTTTTGATAACTTCCGAGCCTTTTATAAAGTTCTGAAATCTTATCTGCACTCTTAAGAATTCCCTCTGGAATTGTAATTTTAAGTAGTTCGCCTCTTAAATCATTTAATTGTTTTTTAGCATCTTCAGAGACCTCACGGTCATGCTGACGATCGTGAATAAGCTTTTTTCTAATATCAGAAAAATCAGGGGGGAGCATGATGACCTCACCCATCAGCGCCAATTCATTAGAATCCTCCTTCAGCTTTGCAATAGAAGGCAGGGAATTATTAATCCGCTCAAGATGGCTATATTCTTTTCTAAGGGTCTGTAGTTCTTCTATCAAGTGATTACTTTTTGTTGTTGCCTCTTTCAATCTTTCTTTATGTTCTATCCATAAGTCTCCAGAGAGTTCATTTTGTAAGGCTTCCTTTTTTGCATTGTTGTATGATGCTATCGCTTCGCTTATTTTATTTTTTTTGCCACGGGGTTTGAATAATTCATCAGCCTCTGATTCAATACCTTTTATTATCTCATGGAGATTAATCTTTCCCATACCTGCCCCAAAAAGACTCTCACCTACATCGCCATGTCCCTGAACGATGCTCCTTCCTCCATTTATTAACTCATCATGATTAATCCCGAAAAGCCTTATAAATAGTTCTTCTGAGGTATTGCCAAGAAATTCTTTAAGCAAATCATCTTTAATAGTTGTGCCATCATAATTCAGAAGTGTGTTAGCCCTTCCCTTTCTGCGGATAAATGCAAGTGATGAACCGCTTGAGCGGGCAATAAGACCACCTATGCGGAGATCTTTGTTGTCATGAATAAAATTATCGGATGTCCTTTCCTCTATTCCATAAAGCAAAGCTTTAATACCTCTTAAAGCAGCACTTTTGCCTGCTTCATTATTTCCATAGACTATATCCAAACAGCCGTTGTCGCATGCAAAATCGAGGGTTAAATCTGTAAAAGGTCCAAAGGCTATGAAATCAATTTTGTTTATTCTCATCTCTATCTGTATAACAGTCTTGCTATAAGCAATTGCCTGACTTGTTTGATAATTGGATCAATATCACCGCTCAGGTCAAGATTTAGAGCTTCATCGCCATAAATTAATTCTTTTGGCAATTGTCTTTTAAGCTGTAACAAGTCATTTTGTATCAAGGGTTTAATATCATCAAGACTATCAAGCCCCTGTATAGATTTAAATAGCTCTCCAAGCGGGTCTCCATCCTTGATAAGTTCGTCAATGTCTATATTCATCTCAGTAAGAAAATTTACTTTTTCAATCCACAATGAACCATAGCCAATCTCAGAAGCAAGTGCCTCAATCTCGGCAGTCCATTTCTCTGAACTTCTTAAGAGCTTCTCATGTGCCCCACATCTGCCCGATATATTAACCCTTATTGCCAGAGGATGTCGTGTATTTTCATCAAATAGAGTTTTAAACCTTACATTTAAGGCATCAAGAATATCCTCTGGTGTTTCAGCCCCATCTGCATTTAAATCACATAAAAACCATCTTAAAACATCAGTATTATGGTGCACTGTGATGACATCACGGTTGTTTTTTACAGTTACAATAGTGCAGCCCTTTTCACCTGTCTCCCTGATATTCCTTCCCTGAGTGTTTCCGGGAAAGATTACAGAGGGCTCTTTATTAACAATCTCTCTTTTATGAACATGCCCCAGAGCCCAATAATCATATTTTTTTGATAAGAGACTATCTACTGAACATGGTGCATAAGTTTCATGCCCTTCTCTGCCTGTCAGGCTTGTGTGGAGCATACCGATGTTAAAAAGAGAGGGCATTGCATCGGGATAAGATGGCGTTAAATCCTTTGAAACAGAGCGAGTTGCAAAGCCCTGCCCGTGTATTGCAACACCTATATCTTCCATGATTTTTGTCTCTGGTGAAGAGGTGGAGAATCTATAAACATTTTCAGGCATTCTGAGATGGCGGGTTATACGGCTTTCGGCATCATGATTGCCTGAAATTATAAAAACCCTTATATTATTCTCAAGCAGCTTAGCCAACTCCCTTATTAAAAATAAACCTGTATTGAAATCTTTCCAGTCCCCATCGTATAAATCACCTGATACGAGAATGAAATCTACCTTCTCATCGATAGCCAAAGTTATCAAGTTCTCCAAAGCCCTACGGGTTACATTGCGGAAGTCATCAATTGGTGCATTATCATGTCTTTGAAAACCACGAAGGGGGCTGTCAAGATGAATGTCTGATGTATGGAGAAATTTAAACATTAATTATCCTGATTTTATCTTTAAAATTAAAAAACTGTTAGACCAGATATCAAAAATATCAGGCAAGATTTTATCCAAAATTATATCAGAAACCCAGCGGAAAAAAATAATTAGTGATACACAGACTGTCCCCCAATTATTCAGATGATTTTCTTAATTTTCCCCAAATCCCGATTTGGATATATCAAAAAACATTGGTACTGGTAAGACAGGCGAGACGCCTGTCCTGAAAAATGACCCTTCGACAAGCTCAGGGTGATAGACGGGATAACTGTCCCATCGGGATTTGGTTTTTTTCTAATTGACCGCACGGAAGAAATTCAGAAATTACAAATCACAAGGACATGCTTTTGAACTCCTTCTTTACTACACTGATATAAAGCATGCTGACGGAGCAATTACCGACGATGAGTTGACACCACTTGTGGTGATAGATGGTAAGCTTGATGGGTGGGGCTGGTCTTATTGGGATGGACTTGTTCAAAAGTATGAACTGCATGTCAGGTAATCGCCTAACAATGCCATGCACACGGACGGAAATTCCGCTGCAATCCATTGTCAGCTGGTTATGCGGAGCGTTGATGTCGGACATGTACTCAAAAAAAGACAACAATTATGCATAGCGTCAGGTTGCTCAGAAAAGTATATATTAATATTATCTATACTACAATTTGATTTTTTCTATTGATTGAAAATTAAATCAGCGGGAGGGTTAATTTTAAAATGGAATGGGCAAAATAAAAGTCGCTGTCAAAATATTGTTTGATAAAAAACCACAAAATGGAGGCGGTTTATAAACCTTCTGTTGTTGTCTTAAGTTGTTACATGCCCGAATTTAACGATGAGGCTCAAAAGCACTATAAAAATAGCAAGATAGATAGGAAGGGCTGTTTCAGAATTTTTATAAACGACAAATTTTATTATAATATAATTACTCATAATCTAAACGTTGGGACAGTAGTGATAAAATATAAATAATGAATGCTTCGGGGGTGTTGGCATGAAGTACAAGGTTAATCTTAAAAAAACAGAGGAAGGTTACTCCGTCTGGGTGCCTGGTTTGCCTGGCTGCTGGTCGCAGGGACAGACGGAAGCAGAGGCATTAGAAAACATTAAAGACGCTATACAGTCATATTTAGAAACTGTGGAGGAATTGACAAAAGATAAAGAGTTTCGCTATGTAGAAGTAGCTAATGCCTAAACTTCCAGGAATAAACCACCAGCGGGCTGTCAAAGCTTTTCAAAAAGCGGGTTTCTGGATTGCTCGTGAAGGCAAGCATATTACAATGACAAATGGTGAGCGTATTATTACTATCCCAAGAGCAAACCCTGTAGATGCTTTTACAATGTCTGGTATTGTGAAAGATGCTGGGCTTACTATTGAGGAATTTAAGAAGCTTTTATAGGGTAATTTCTGGGGACACCGAGCCTGTCTAAAAACTCGCATGTTGTCATTGTCCGGCTTGACCGGACAATCCAGAACCTATTGAAAAGACTGGATTCCCCGATCAAGTCGGGGAATGACAGTCGAGTGAAATCGTAGTTTTTAGACAGGCTCAGTGTCCCCATATATTCTGTCCTGCTTCTCGTATGCAATCCCTCTTAAAGTAAACTCTTGAGCTAATGCATCTTCA
>DYHD01000041.1:0-18301 GCA_020724365.1 Thermodesulfovibrio yellowstonii
GCCTTTGGCTTCACTGATTCATAAGCATGGAGAATGGCATGGTAGAGCTTGTCTTCAGAGCCATAAACGATGTCCATCTCGCTCATATCTGTAGTGAAACCCATTCTGTGTAGGGGCGTATTGCAATACGCCCCTACATTTGACAATGCTCCTCTGCCTTCCCATGAGTTAGCACAGCAAGAAATCGGACCATGAATAATATGTACGGCATCTGCGATGGGTTGAAGGACTATCATCGCTCCGTCAAAGGCGCATGACTCTCCACCGCGTGAACGGCAGATTTTCTCCTTCTTCTCTCGTTCACAGCCGCTTTCAAGCAATTTATCTATGTTCGTTATCATCTTCTACCCCTTTTCATAACCCTTCCAAATCTCCCATTATCTTAAGGGGAGGAATCAATCCCCTCTTAATGTAAGAGGGGGAAGGGGGAGTTATGTTCTTACCTTATCACATCAAAGCTCGTGGTATTCATAGTCTTTCTGTCCATTTCATCAAGGATGGTATTCACAATCCAGTTCACAAGATTTATAACGCCCTGATAGCCGATTATCGGATATCTATGCAGGTGATGCCTGTCAAATAGAGGAAACCCAATTCTTACAAGGGGAGTGCCGGTATCCCCCCAGAGAAATTTTGCATATGAATTACCAATCAACAAATCGACTGGCTCAGTAAACATCAGAGATCTCAGATGCCACATATCCTTGCCAATATAGACTTTGCCCTCTACTCCGAAAGGACTTGAATTCAATAGATTATTCATATCTTCCTCAAATTTTTTATCTCCAATAGTGCAGACAATATGAACAGGGATGCCGCCCATTTCCATAAGAAAACTAACTAAACCAATTAAAATATCAGGGTCGCCTACAAGAGCAAAACGCTTGCCGTGAACATATGGGTGAGAGTCTATCATTGCATCCACTGCCCGTCCTCGTTCATCCTCGATCTCCTTTGGGATTTGCCTGCCTGCAATGCTGCATATATCATCAAAAAAACTATCGGTATTCTTTATGCCTATAGGAGTTGCAACAGCAGTTTTATGATTCCATTGTTTTGCTATATATTCCATAGTCTTTTGTGTGGAATATTTCTGCAGCGCAAAAGTAGCCATTGAATTAATTGAGTCTATTGTGTCATCAAGTGGTGTGCCGCCGGGATATAATTTATACTCGCCTGTATTGGGGGAATCGAAGATATTGCTTACATCTGCGAGTATTGTGTATTTTACACCCAGCATATTCATTAGCCTTTTAAGCTCAAAATAATCCCCTGTATAGGTATTAAAGCCCATTATAAAATTAATCTTATCGTTCTGCTCAGCCTTCTTTCCTGATGTAATTTTGGACAGAATTCCTTTGAGCATATTGTCATACCCTGTAATGTATGAACCTACAAAACTTGGTGTATGGGCAAAAGGCACTAATAGGTCTTCGGGGATTACACCCTTTTCCCGAGCCTGTTTGATAAAGGCATTTAAATCATCGCCGATAACCTCTGTCATACAGGTAGTGGATACTGCCAGCATTTTGGGTTTATAAAGGGTATAAGCATTTTCAAGTCCCTCTATCATGTTGTGCAAACCCCCAAAAACCGCTGCGTCTTCTGTCATAGACGTAGAGATAGCTGCAAAAGGCTCTTTGAAGTGCCTGCTTAGATGGCTTCTGAAATAAGCCACACAACCTTGAGCCCCCTGAATAAATGGCATAGTGCCTTCAAAACCCGAGGCGCAAAAGATTGCTCCAAGAGGCTGACATGCCTTTGCAGGATTTATCTTTATGTGTTGTCTTTTGAAGTTTAGCTCTTTATACTCCTCTGTTTTTGTCCATTCAGCGATTTTATTAACCTCTTCATCAGAAGGGCAATTCTCAAACTCCTTTTTCCTTTCAAACTGCTCAATGTATTCCTTCTGCTGAAAGAGTTCATTATGGTCTTTTATTTTCATCTTTTCCTCCGAAGTCTTTTTAATCTGTCATTGACCCGAAAATACCCCCTCACCCTTGCCCTCTCCCTCAAGGGGAGAGGGCATATAAAAAAACTATCCCGCAAGGGGTGCGACTGTTTGTATCACTTGTTCGCCGGCGCCCTGAATATAAAAAAACCATCCCGCAGAGAGGGAACTATAATGCCCTCTTCCTTGTGAGGGAGGGTTGGGGGGGAGTTAATTAAATGTATTTTCGGGTCAATAACGATGCAAGAAACAGTTTCGCAATTTTGTGGATCATTATTTCTTCCTCCGTATTAAATCCCATGTCGGACTGTTTACTGTCATGTCCATATCTCGTGCAAAGACTGCAAATCCGTCAAAACCATGATAAGGTCCTGAGTAATCCCATGAATGCATCTGTCTGAAAGGCACCCCCATTTTATGATATGAGTATTTTTCTTTAATGCCTGAGCCTACCATATCTGGTCTAAGCCTTCTTGTAAACTCCTCCAGCTCGTAGAGAGTGGCATCATCCATAATTACAGCCCCCTCTTTCATATCGGGATATGTCCGTTTGTAATCATCGTTATGCCCAAACTCATATCCTGATGCCACTACTTCCATTCCGAGGTCTTCATAAGCCCCTATTGTATGTCTTGGTCTTAACCCTCCTACATACAACATTACCTTCTTTCCCTCAAGTCGCGGCTTGAAATGCTCTATTACTGAATCCATCATGGGCTTATATTTTTCTATTATCTTTTCAGCATTCTCTTTGATTTTATCGTCGAAATATGATGCTATTTTTCTAATGCTCTGGTATATTTTTGTAGGTCCGAAGAAATTGAACTCAACCCACGGAATACCATAAGTCTCTTCCATATGCCTGCATATATAATTCATGGAACGGTAGCAGTGAATGAGGTTCACCTTTGCCTTGTTCGCAATCCCCATCTCATTTATCGATGCATCTCCTGTCCACTGTGCAATAACCCTCAGCCCCATCTCTTCGAGCATCTTTCTCGATGCCCATGCGTCTCCACCTATGTTGTAATCACCAATAAGGGCGACATCATACGGAGTCTCCTGTTCCATTTTGCCCTTACCGAGCACATAATCCCTAATGGTATCATTAGCAATGTGGTGACCCAGTGACTGGCTTACGCCTCTGAAGCCTTCACATCTAACAGGCACTACAGGGATGCCGAGTTCCTTAGCCGTCTTTTTTGCAACAGCTTCAATATCGTCTCCAATAAGCCCAACAGGACATTCTGAAAGGATACCTATCCCTTTTGCGAGCGGGAAGAGTTCTTTTAATTCATGAATAGCTGCGTAAAGCCCTTTATCGCCACCATATACAATGTCTTTCTCCTGAAAATCAGTAGTTATATGCATTGTGCCAAAGGTATCAATACCTGTTTTGCCGTTATAATAATTTCGTCTTGACCACCAGCTATACTGACCACAGCCAATGGGTCCATGACTGATAGTAATCTGATCCTTCACCGGCCCCCATACTACTCCCTTCGCTCCAGCATAAGCACAACCTCTAACAGTCATAACGCCGGGCCTCGATTTTACATTCGACTTAACCTGACAACTGCCGCACTGACCGCTGGGGTCATTCGCAGCAAGATGTTTTGCTCTATCCTTCTTTGTTTTCTCTGGATAAGCATCGAGAACTTCCTCAATCATTTTTTGCGTATCTTTTATTGCTGTGCTCATTTATCCTCCTTAATTAGCTCTGAAGCCCATAAGTTCGGAAGTGCTGAAGTCCGTAAGTCCCGATTTTCTACTTCCGCTTTTTTGCTCTTCTATACTATTTACGCTGCTGCTTCTTCATTATCCATTATCCCAAAATCCATAAGAAGCTGCTCTAGTTCATCCATGTTTAATGGTGTTGGGATAACAAGGTTTCTATTTTCTGCTATCTTCTTAGCTAATGCTCGATATTCATCAGCCTGCGGGTGTTCAGGAGAATATTCTATAACCGTCATTCTCCTCAGTTCAGCCCTCTGCACTTGATTATCCCTTGGTATGAAATGAATCATTTGAGTATTGAGTCTCTTTGCTAATTCTGAGATTAGTTCATATTCCTTGTCAGTCTTTCTGCTATTGCAGATAAGACCGCCGAGCCTCACGCCGCCGCTCTGGGCATATTTAAGGATTCCCCTCGATATATTATTAGCTGCATACATAGCCATCATCTCACCTGATGTAACTATATAAATCTCTTTTGCTTTGCCTTCTCTTATCGGCATCGCAAAGCCTCCACAGACAACATCGCCAAGCACATCGTAGAAAACAAAATCGAGGTCGTCAGAATAAGCCCCATTTTCCTCAAGAAAGTTGATCGCAGTAATAACGCCTCTGCCCGCGCAGCCTACTCCAGGTTCAGGACCGCCTGATTCAGCACACTTAATATCTTTAAATCCAGTTAAAAGCACATCTTCAATCTCGAGCTCTTCAACGGCGCCTCTTTCCCTTGCCATATCCATAACAGTCGCCTGCGCCTTTTTATGGAGTATCAGCCGGGTTGCATCCGCCTTCGGGTCGCAGCCTACGATCATACACCTATAGCCTGCTTCCGATAATCCTGCAACGGTATTCTGGGTTGTCGTTGATTTACCGATGCCCCCCTTGCCGTAAATCGCTATCTGTCTCATTAGAGTCCTCCTGCTTTAAATTTCTGACTTAACAGAACATAATAAAACAAATACTGTGCCAGCTTTGCATTTGCATGATTATCAAGGATTTTAATAAAGTTAAAGCAAGTAGGGATGATTTATAAAATACAAATATGTATTAATAGATACATAAATGTCATAGCAAACTCTTGATTATATAAATTAAATACCCGATTCGAGCCTCGTGGAGCCTGTCTAAAAACTCGTATGTTGTCATTGTCTGGCTTGACTGGACAATCCAGAACCTATTGAAAAGACTGGATTCCCCGATCAAGTCGGGGAATGACAGTCGAGTGAAATCGTAGTTTTTAGACAAGCTCCGTGTTGGATACTATAATTTTCTATCGGCAAATTTGGGCAAACATTCATAAGCTGAAAGCTTATTGTAGTTTAGGTTAAAATATCATATGGCTTTACTGAAAACTATAAAGAAGGATTTAAAGGCGGTCTTTGAAAAAGACCCAGCCGCCCGCAATATTATTGAGGTAATTCTTACATATCCAGGCTTTCATGCTATCTTAATCCACAGGTTAAGCCATAAATTATGGAATATGAAAATCCCTTTTATACCAAGGCTTTTATCCCATATAACCCGATTCCTAACAGGCATAGAGATTCACCCTGCTGCGAAAATAGGTGCGGGCTTTTTTATAGATCATGGCATGGGAGTGGTAATAGGTGAGACTACAGAAATTGGTGAGGACTGCCTTTTATATCAAGGTGTAACTCTTGGAGGCACTGGCAAAGAGAAGGGCAAGAGACACCCAACTCTGGCTAACAATGTGGTTGTAGGGGCAGGTGCAAAGATTCTTGGGCCAATTAGGATCGGCAATTATGTTAAGATAGGTGCTAATTCGGTTGTTTTAAAGGCAGTTCCTGATTATTCGATAGTAGTTGGCGTGCCAGGCAAGGTAATAAAGAAAAAGATATTGAGAGTGGGAGAGGAAGGCATTATTGAAGCCCTTGATCATGTTCATCTTCCCGATCCTTTTGAAGAGGGGTTAAATGAGCTGAAGGGTTATATAGAGAGATTGGAGGAACGAATTGAGAAGATCGAAGGAAGGGGAGGGGTAATGAAGATTTTCAATACAATGACTGGTAAAAAGGAGGATTTTATCCCGCTTGTGCAAGGCAAGGTTGGAATGTATGCTTGCGGTGTTACAGTATATGACTACTGCCATATCGGACATGCGAGGAGTGCAATAGTCTTTGATGTTATATATAGATATTTTAAATACAAAGGCTTCGATATAAAATTTATAAGAAACTTCACCGATATTGATGATAAGATAATAAAGAAGGCAAAAGAAGAAAATATATCATGGGATAGTGTAGCACGGAAATATATTGATGAATATTACAAAGATATGGATATGCTTGCAATAGCAAGGGCTGATGTTGAACCAAAGGCAACAGATCATATTGAGGAAATGATACAGATAATAAAAGGGCTTATTGAAAAGGGAATTGCATATGAGATTGCAGAAGGTGAAAATAAGAGCGTTTATTTTTCTGTAGAGAAATTTCCTGATTACGGCAGACTTTCCAAAAAAGACTTAAATGAACTGCTCTCAGGGGCAAGGGTTGATGTAGATGAAAGGAAGTCAAATCCTCTGGATTTTGCACTCTGGAAGGCATCTAAGGAAGGTGAGCCTTGGTGGGACAGTCCTTGGGGAAAAGGGAGACCTGGTTGGCACATAGAATGCACCGCAATGTCAATAAAGCATCTTGGAGAATCTATAGATATTCACGGAGGCGGCGCTGACCTTATCTTCCCACACCATGAGAACGAGATTGCCCAATCAGAGGCTTATACTAACAAGCCCTTTGCGAGATATTGGGTGCATAATGGGTTCATAACTATTGATAAAGAAAAGATGTCAAAATCCCTCGGCAACTTTTTTACTATCAAGGAGGTTCTGGATAAATATGATGCTGAAGTTGTAAGGCTTTTTATGCTCTCAAGTCATTATAGGAGCCCAATAGAGTTTTCAGAAGAACAGCTTAAGGAGACGGAAGCATCTTTGGAAAGGTATTACAGCACAATATCGAGGATGGATGAGTTTATCTCTCAGAATGCCAAAAAAGATAAGCAAGCGATGAAAGGTAGCGATTTAATTAATTGGTTTAATTCGATAGTAGATAGGTTCAAAGAAAGATTTGAAGAAGCAATGGATGATGATTTCAATACTGCCATAGCAACAGGCAATACATTCGAACTCTTAAGAGAAATCAATCGTTTTATAGACTCGAAACCCGAAGGTCAGGCAGCAGCAGGAGCCATTATAAGGGCAAAAGAAGCTTTGAATTTAGTAGGCAAGGTCTTCCATATCTTTAGAAGGACCCCTTATGAATGGAATATAGATTTATTAAAGGTTAAGAAGATTCCCTATTCAGCTTCTCAGATACAAGAAAAGATTAATGAAAGGAATTCAGCTCGCAAAAATAAAGACTGGACATTGGCTGACAATATCCGCAATGAACTTCAGGAAGCAGGTATATTGCTTGAGGATAAAAGAGAAGGAACATCCTGGAAGGTAAAGGTTTAAAATGTCTAAAAAAGAGAGCTGGTTATATGGCATTAACCCTGTAAGAGAGGCTATTAAATCAGGCAGGAAAATTCGCACTATCTACATTGCAAAGCAGAGGCATACACAGCTCGATGCAATTATTGCGATGGCTCAGAATAAAGCTATTGCTATCAATTTTACTGAAAAGGACTTTTTTGATTCCAGATTTCATAAGGGTCATCAAGGCATAGCTGCAATTGTTGAAAAAAAAGCATTTCTTACTATAGATGAACTCTTGCAAATCCCGTTTGATAGAGGAGAATTGCCTTTTTTTCTTGTGCTTGACTGTATAGAGGATCCTCGAAATTTCGGTGCAATCCTAAGAGTGGCTGATGCTGCAGGCATTCACGGGGTTATTTATCAATTTCATAGGTCAGCAGGGCTGACCGATGTGGTATCAAAGGCATCAGCAGGTGCTTCAGAATATGTTAATTTGGTTGAGGTAGTCAATATCAAATATGCAATAGAGAAGATAAAGATGGCTGATATAAACATTATAGGTGCTGAAGTAGGCTCTCAAATGACATTATGGGATATTGATATGAAAATACCGTTAGCCTTTGTAGTTGGCTCAGAAGGCAAAGGATTGAGGCGAACTGTCGGACTGATGTGCGACTTTTTCGTGGATATCCCAATGAAGGGCAAAATTAATTCACTTAATGTATCTATGGCAGCAGGCATTTTGTCCTATGAAGTTTTAAGGCAGAGACGGTCATGAATGTTTTAAAAAAGTAATTTCAAAAGTTTTATAGATTCTAACTTAGAAACTTTTAATAATACTATTCTAATTTAGAGGAGGCTAAGATGAAATATCAGATTGGACAGACTAATAGGGTTGTAGTTGCAAGGTTTGAAGATGGCGATAAGATATTAAACAGCTTGATAGAATTAGCTAAAAAAGAGGATATTCGGGCTGCAATTTTCTATCTTATCGGAGGAATGAAAAATTGCAAGATTGTCGTTGGTCCTGAGAAAGACCAGATGCCTCCAGTTCCAGTATGGCGTGAACTTACTGATAGTCAGGAGGTTATAGGGTTAGGGACTATATTTTGGGATTCAGAAAATCCAAGGGTTCATTTCCATGGAGCATTTGGCAAGCATGATAATGTAAAGGTTGGCTGTTTAAGGGAAATGGCAGAGACATTTCTCGTTCTGGAGGCTGTAATCATTGAGATAAAAGGTGTGAATGCAATAAGGGAGTTAGATCCAACATCAGGATTGGTATTGCTAAAATTATAGATTATATACCTATCAAGCATATAAGAAAAAATAGCGATAGAATATTTCAAAAATAAAAACTTCATAGTAGGACAGCCGGGATGGCTGTCCTACTAGATTAGGGATGTTTAAAAAATTCTATATCGGGATTTGGGTGTTCCACTACTATTTAAAATCCTAAGGCTTTTTTCATATTTATATATATAATGAGCAATATTTTTTAAAAAATAGACATTTCACCCAAAAGTATATATACTTTTGGGTAATAATATGTTATATTTTTTATTATGCTGGACATGCCATTTGATATAAGCACTAAAGATGAATCTGATTCTTCTGCTTATATTTTTTATATACCGCCAACGTCCCATTCTGAAGAGCTCATATTCTATAATGAAGAAGCCCGACGCATAATTTTAGCACATGAATATAATCAGCTTGATGAAGGGAAGATTAATCTCTCTGAAATTTCCTCTATTTGTGCAACTTGGTGTGAACAGATTGATAAAGAATATCTTGAAAAGCTTGATATAAATCATGATTTAAGCAAGATACCATTTTATATCGGTATGATGCAGAGTTATAGACGAAAATATGCTGTAAAAGCTGTTGTACTGACTAAAACAACATCAAAGAGGCAGGAAAAAAATTATCTTTTCATGCTTGAAAGATTTACGCCCGAAAATCTCAATTTAATTAAAATAATAAGGGAGTATAAACTAAGCAATCGTGAGCAAGAGATTTTGCATTTATTAATAAAAGGTTATAGCAATAAAGAAATTGCATACGAACTCAATCTTAGCTTAAATACAATAAAAACTTATATGAGACTGCTGATGAATAAATTCAATGTTACTAACCGTTCAAGCATAATAGCTGATCTTTTGAAAAAAGGAGTTTAGAGGTAAATTGGACATTGATGATCTTAGAAATATAGGCAAAAAACTTTATTCTCAATTCCGCGATGTTAGGCTCAAACCATTCGCATCTAATTCTTTAGGTAAAGGGGCTTCAGGAGATAAAACATTCCCTATAGATAAAAAGGCTGAGGATATCATTATAGATTCTTTAGAATCTCTTAAAGAGCCTTTAAATATTATTTCAGAGGAGTATGGATATAAAGAGATTTCCGGTGGAGGCAGGCACATCCTTATTGACCCTATTGATGGCAGCAAAAATGCTATAACAGGCATTCCATTTTATTGTTCATCAATTGCTGTAGCAGAAGGTAATACCATTGGAAGCATTTGCCTTGCTTATATAATAAATCTTCTTACTGGAGATGAATTCTGGGCAGAAAGAGGCAAAGGCGCTTTTTTCAATGGAGAGAGTATTTATTCCCAAAAAGATGATATTTTTTATCTCATAGCATATGAGGCTCAGATGCCAAAAAGGGATATTCCTCAAATAATAAAACTTCTTTCAGAGGCAAGAAGGACGAGATGTCTTGGTGCAACAGCTCTTGATATTGCCTATGTTGCCTATGGTTCTGTGAGTGTATTTATTAGTCCTGCACCTTCGAGAAGCTTTGATTTTGCTGCAGGTTGGCTGCTTGTGAAAGAAGCAGGAGGGGCTTTCACTGATCTCAAAGGAAATTCTATAGATGAAACCTTTGTAGGTTTGCATAAAAGCGTTCCAATCCTTGCTTCGGGCAATGAGACCCTTCATGATAAAGCTCTCAAGCTTTTGAGTTAAAATAATCCATAACTTACATTCCAACTACTTTTAAAGATAAATTATGAAAATCGGCACAATAAGCGATTACATTAATATAAAAACGATAATAATCTTCACCTTTCAGTTTTTTCTTATCTTAACAGTCTTAGGATATCACTCATGGAAAGATAGGGGTGGTGAATGCCTTAAATGCCATTCAGATATAGAAAAGATGACGAAACTTGGCTATCCACAATTTTATGTAACTCAGGAGATGATAGAGAAGGAAAGCAAACATCCCAATGTCCGCTGTCAGGAATGCCATCTTGGCAATCCCAGAGCTAAAGAGCCTGATAAGGCACATAAGGGAATGCTCTCAGTCCTTCTCGTTAGCGAAGATGGCAATATTCTCAAGCGAAAAGATATCTACCCAAAGCCTTTGATACCTTCTGGAGACGATATGATAAGAAAGATGCTTCCACAGGTCGAGTATGAAGGCAAACTTTATCCTCATCCTGATGTCAGAAATGTTTTATGGCATGATAGAGACCCGATTACATTTAATTACGATCCAGCTATAACCAAAAAAACATGTGGAAAATCTAACTGCCATCCTGCAGAGACTGAACAATTTCATACAACAATCATGGCAACTAATTTCAGGCAGAGGACGATGACTACATGGCTTAATCCATACGGACCTCAGAATTGAGGGCCATCCTTTGCGGACATACCTCCGTCGGAGGTATTAAAAGATAAAGGTTTCTCATTCAAAAATACTCAAGAGATAGCAAAAGAGATTAACCTGCCTTTTACGAATGAACAGGCAATAGCTAAACAAAAATTCTGCAATGTCTGCCATACGGGATGTTTAGACTGCCATTATCAACCAGACCCTAAAAAGGGTGTTCATAATTTTGTATCTAAACCATCTCCCCAGACTTGCGGAGGATATGGAAGAAATACGAGCATGTGTCATGCTGGTTCTCTGCATAGCAGGAGAGGGGGAACCTATGTCGGCGGGGACTATTCCCTGCCAACTGGGATGAAAGCAGATACCCATTATAAAAAAGATATTATCTGTATTGACTGCCACTTGACTGGGGCGAAAGGCATGGGAGATATACAGAGAAAGGCAAGCTGTCAAGACTGCCATATCGAAATAGAGGATGCACATTCTAAAAGCATTCATAAAAATCTTGAGTGTGCTGCATGTCATATTAATGAATTGAGAGGATATCAGGTTGTCGTATATGGTCCTGGTATGGTAGCAGGGAAACCTAATCCCTTCAAAAAGTATTCACTATATCACGGCATACAAAGCCCCCCTATAATTATGAAAGACCAAAAGGGCAAGTGGATGGCAGTGAAGGTGTTTCCTCACTCATTGGGCAACTTCAAGCCTGATGTAAAACCTTCTGAAGGAATCATGTTTCGTTGGAAAGACGGGGAAACTAAAGACCCTTATTATATAGTTGGTACTGAGAGCATAGGCTCAAATGACAAGCATCTTTTATGGATTGAGATTCAACATGTCTCCCATCCTTATGGCAAAGGCAGAACATGCGAGAGTTGTCATAGAAAGGAACAAGTTTCAATTTCCAAGTGGGAATATGAAGATGACCAAGGTGCAAAAGAGCCGTTCAAGGGTGGTTATAGGATTGAGGCTGGAAAAGATGGTCTTAAAATAACGGATATGAAGAATTATACCCCGATATTAGTGGCTGAAGGCTACAAGCTTGAGGATTTTGCCTCATGGCTTTTTTTTAGTGATAGATGGCAGATGCCAGGTGATTTCTCCATAAAAACGGAGAATGATAAATATTTAAAATATCTTAATCTCTCAAAGAATATTGATAAAGAGCTTAAAGCCCTTGAAAGAGAAATAAAAAATAAAGATAAAAAAGTTCAAAAGCAATACAAAGAGTTAAGAGCCGTAACTCTTCACAATGAAGATGGGGCGATTGAACTGATTCAACAATTCAAAAAAAATCTTAAATAATATTGATTTATCCTAAATAAGATATCTCCTGCAGATACCTCTTGAATAATTCAAGGGCTGTCCTGTGTTCAGCATCCAAGTCGTAACTAATTTTATTCCAGTAAGCAACAATATCTTGTTCAGTTAGGAATTCAATTGAAGATGCAGATTGACTAATTATATTTAGGTCTGCCTTAAATATATTTTTTGCTTTATCAAGGTCAGCAATGAATCTTTTAAGCAGATGTTTTTTAATTTCGTCTTGATATATTTCTTTTCGAGCTATCCATAAAGCAAAAACAAAAGGAAGGCTTGTATGCTCTGCCCATATCTCACCAAGGTCGTATATAAAAAAAGGGTCAATAGAAGGCAATTTTTTCCCTGATTTAAGGGCATCATCACCAATCAAAAAAAAGGCTTCACCACCACATTCTTCGGGTTTATCGGTAACAATTAAGTCTGATTGCACCCCGTAAAACCTCTTAAGAACGATACCGAGCAGCGCTATGGATGTTTCAGACTGGTTGGTAACATATACCTTACAGCCATCAAGTTCATTAATAGGCTTTTTAGAAAATAAGAGTATACTCGCAATGCAACCTGAACAACTTATAGAATGCCCATCAATTAACTTGTATAGATGCGGATTCCTTATATATTCAATAGAAGAAGATGGACTGATATCAATCTCGCCTTGTCTTAGCATTTTGTTAAGCACAGATGGAACACCTTCGATAAACTCATAGGCTGAACAATCAAATTTACTTTGAATAGTATGATAAATAGGAAAGAGATTAATATAAGGTATCTTTCCGATTTTGAGTTTTTCATACATATTTTATTCTATAACCAATCTCTTATATCTTTCAAACTACCGCTTTCTTTCCTCTTAGTACTTCTCAATTCAAAGAAACCCAAGTCCCGATATAGAATTTTTTAAACATCCCTAATCTAGTAGGACAGCCGTCCCGGCTGTCTTATGCCATATCATCTTTCAGGACAAGCGAGACCTGTCTGCATGCGGACACGCACAGGCAGGCGATTGTCCTACCAGTGCCAATGTTTTTTGATATATCCAAATCGGGATTTTGGAGAAAATTGTTTTTTCAATAAGTTTTTTTTATAATTGCCTCTATAGTAAAAAATTTAATCCCAGCGGTTATTTTATGACAGATATTGTACTTGCAACAAGAAATCTAAAAAAGGCTGAAGAACTAACAAGGATTCTTGCCGATACTTCTATTAGAATATTCACTCTCGATAGTTTCCCTGATTGCCCCGAAGTTATCGAAGACAGAAACACCTTTGAAGGCAACGCTTTGAAGAAGGCTATTGCAGTATCGCAGCATACTGGATTAATATCAGTAGCGGATGATTCTGGTCTTGAAGTAGATGCCCTTGGTGGAGCGCCCGGCGTTATTTCAGCTTATTATGCTGGAGTTAACGCTACAGATTATGATAATATCCTCAAACTGCTGAACAAGCTTAAGGATGTACCAGATGAGAAGAGAACTGCAAGGTTTGTATGCTGCATAGCTATCGTTTTCCCGAATGGCGTGCAAGAAACCTTTTTCGGGTATGTTAATGGATTTATTGGAAGAGAGATAAGAGGGAATAAGGGTTTTGGTTATGACCCGGTTTTTTATCCTTCAGGCTATAACCAAACATTTGCTGAGATGACTTCTGAAGAAAAAGATTCTGTAAGTCACAGAAAACAAGCACTTCTAAAGCTTAAGAAGTATCTTCAAAATTATAGAAGATAATAATACATAAGTAATTTCAATAATTACATTACATTTTTTAATTTGTATTCATCGTCATCTTCAATTAAATTATCCTATACTTTATTAATTTTATAAGCATTTCTGTTTTGAAATTTACTTCAAATTGGAGGATTTTCCATGAAATTAGTTTTCTTAGGTGCACCTGGAGCTGGAAAGGGGACTCAGGCTAAAAAACTGGTTGAGAAATATTCAATCCCTCAGATTTCTACAGGCGATCTCTTAAGGGCAGCTGTCGCTGCAGGAACAGCACTCGGTAAAGAAGCAAAGTCTTATATGGACAAAGGCGAGCTCGTTCCTGACAGAGTTGTGCTCGGCATGGTTGAGGAAAGACTTAAGCAGGATGATTGCAAAAAAGGTTATATTCTTGATGGCTTTCCAAGAAATACATTACAGGCAGAAGAACTCGACAAAATGCTTTCAGCTTTGAACATGCAGCTTGATGCAGCAGTTAGCGTGGATGTTCCTTTTGATGATTTAATGAAAAGGCTTACAGGCAGAAGAACATGCAAAGCCTGTGGTCAGATGTATAATATTTATTTTAATGCACCACAAAAAAACGGAATATGCGACAAATGCGGTGGAGAGCTATTCCAAAGAGATGATGACAAAGAAGAAACCATTAAAAAGAGACTCGATGTCTATAATGCTCAGACCGCTCCGCTATTTGATTATTACAAAAATAAGGGTATTCTGAAATCAGTTGCTGGCACAGGAAGCATTGATAATATCTTTGCTAATATCTGTTCTGCATTAGGAATTAAGTAAAGCTGCTTTATAGGCAAAACAAAACAATATCTTTGGCTTTAAATTTAAGAAAATTAAGGAGGAGGTAATATGTCATTAGTTAACCCGCATGGTAAAGAGAAGAAGTTGAAACCTCTCCTTCTTGTTGGCAGTGAACTCGAAGCAGAGAAGGCAAAAGCAAAAACGCTTACGCAAGTAAGGATTACATCAAGAGAGGCAGCAGACCTTATAATGTTAGGCATAGGTGGTTTTACGCCTCTTGATGGTTTCATGGGGTATGAAGATTGGAAAGGGGTTTGTTCAAGTTATAAATTGGCTGATGGCACCTTCTGGCCTATCCCAATAACTGCATCCACTACTGAAGGGCAGGCAGACAGCATAAAAATTGGTGAAGAGATTGCTTTATTTGACGAAGAAACAGGTGACATTATGGCAACCATGAAGGTCACTGAGAAATATAAAATTGATAAAGAATTTGAGTGCAAAAATATCTATAAAACAACTGATATGGAGCATCCTGGCGTAGCAATGGTTATGAATCAAGAAGCGGTCAATATTGCAGGACCCGTCAAAGTTCTCAGTGAAGGAACATTCCCAACTGAATATGCAGGCGTTTATATGAGACCAGTAGAAACAAGAAAGCTTTTTGCAGAAAAAGGTTGGAGCACTGTAGCAGCATTACAACTCAGAAATCCAATGCATAGATCCCATGAATATCTTGCAAAGATCGCAATAGAGATTTGCGATGGCGTTTTAATTCATCAACTTTTGGGCAAGCTTAAACCTGGTGATATTCCTGCAGAAGTTAGGGTAAAAGCTATTGATACCCTTGTTGAGCACTATTTCGTAAAAGACACATGCATACAGGCAGGTTATCCCCTCGATATGAGATATGCAGGGCCCCGCGAAGCTCTATTGCATGCACTTTTTAGACAGAATTATGGCTGCAGCCACTTAATCGTAGGTAGGGACCATGCAGGTGTTGGAGAGTATTACGGACCTTTTGATGCTCAAAAGATTTTTGATGAGATTCCAGAGGATGCACTTGAAACAAAGCCGCTAAAAATTGACTGGACATTCTACTGCTATAAATGCGATGGAATGGCTTCCATGAAGACCTGCCCTCATGGCAAAGATGACAGAGTGCTTTTGAGCGGAACAAAGCTCAGAAAGATGCTTTCAGACGGCGAATCTGTATCATCTCAGTTCAGCAGACCCGAAGTTCTCAAAGTATTGCAAGAATATTATCAGGGATTAACTGAAAAAGTTGAGGTTAAACTTCATAAATACTCTGAAGGCGAGAAGAAGTAATTATTTTATTTTTAATCTAACGGCAGAGTGAGCAATAAAATTATTTTTTCCTTTCTTAATATAAGCTCTAATCTGCTGGAATTTGCTTAAAAGGAGGTGGGAAACAGAACCAAAGATAAAAAATATAAACACTTAAATATCTTTGTTAATTTTATTTCTAACAATCACAACCGAAAAGGAGGTTTACTTTATGCCAAGTTATGTTATTACTGAAAAATGTGACGGCTGTAAGGCACAGGATAAAACTGCATGTCAGTATATATGCCCGAATGATCTCATGATATTAAATAGAGATCTTATGAAAGCATATAACCAAGAGCCTGAGCAGTGCTGGGAATGCTATAATTGCGTAAAGATTTGCCCTCAGCAAGCAATTGAGGTCAGAGCATATCAAGATTTTGCACCAATGGGAGCTAATGTAATTCCGCTTAGAGGAACTGACTCAATTATGTGGACTGTTAAGTTCAGAAATGGTTCACTTAAAAGATTTAAGTTCCCAATAAGGCTAACAGCAGAGGGTTCTGTTGATGTTTATGCAGGAAAGCCTGAACCTGATTTTTCAAAACTAAAAGGGCCGGGATTCTTCAATAATCCCGCAAGAACAGAGTAAGGAGGGAGAACATGGAAAAAGAAACCTGCACGTTTTCATATTGTCAGAGACCAGAGGTTGTAGAGGTTGAGACAGACCTTCTGCTCATCGGCGGCGGAATGGCTTGTTGTGGATCCGCAGTTGAGGCATGCCGCTGGGCAACCCCAAAAGGGATTAAGGTTACCATGGTTGATAAAGCTGCCGTTGACAGAAGCGGTGCCGTTGCAATGGGACTTTCAGCCATCAATACTTATATCGGCGAGAATAAGGTTGAAGACTATGTTAGATATGTTAGAGGCGACCTGATGGGCATCATCAGAGAGGACATAGTATTTGATCAGGGAAGACATGTTGATGATTCAGTCCACCTTTTTGAGGAATGGGGACTTCCAATATGGAAAAGGGGTGATGATGGATTCTCCCTTGATGGTTTTCAAGCAAGAGATGAAGGCAAAGCCTTATTAAGCGATGGTGGTACTCCTGTAAGATCTGGTAAATGGCAGATCATGATAAATGGTGAGTCTTACAAAGTTGTCGTAGCAGAAGCTGCCAAATCCGCCCTTGAATACAACAGAAAGGCTACGGGCGATGCTCAGAATCTATATGAAAGAGTATTCATCGTTAAGCTTTACAAAGATGCTAACAAACCTGATACAGTAGCAGCCGCCGCTGGATTTAGCGTTAGAGAGAATAAGATATACATATTCAAAGCAAAGGCAATGGTCAATGCAGCAGGTGGAGCGGTTAACTGCTTCAGACCAAGATCGATCTCTGAAGGTCAGGGAAGAGCATGGTATCCAGTATGGAACTCCGGTTCTGGATTCTATCTTGGCATGAGCGTTGGCGCTGAAATGACAATGATGGAAAACAGATTCGTACCAGCAAGATTCAAAGATGGTTATGGACCTGTCGGCGCATGGTTCCTTTTCTTCAAAGCACAGGCAACAAATTCACTTGGTGAAGATTATTGCACTGGTGACAACTTCGAAGAGACCAAGAAGCTTTACAGCCCATATGCTGAGAAGATGGGTACAGCTATTAGAAATCATATGATGATGCTCGACATGAAGAAAGGTAAAGGGCCAATCCTCATGAACACACATCATGCGATGAAGAAAATCTCAGATACATTTATTGAGAAATTCGGCGAGAAGTCTGCTAAAAAGAAAATTGCTCATCTTGAAGCAGAGGCATGGGAAGACTTCCTCGATATGGCTATCGGACAGGCTGGACTCTGGGCATCAAAGAATGTTGAACCAGATAAGGAGCCTTCTGAAATTATGCCTACAGAGCCTTATCTCCTCGGCTCTCACGCAGGCTGCGCTGGTTTCTGGGTAAGCGGACCTGGTGATGTTCCTGGTACACCTGCGGAGTGGACATGGGGTTATAATAGGATGTCAACTATCAATGGTCTCTTTATGGCTGGTGATGTTGTCGGCGCTTCCGGACATAAATTCTCCTCAGGCTCACACGCCGAAGGAAGAATTGCAGCCAAAGCAGCACTTGCTTATATACTTGACAATGCTGATTTCAAACCAACTCCGAAGGTATCAGTGGATACAATGGCAGCCGAGCTCTATCTGCCATATGAGGTTTATGAGAAATATAAAACACTCTCAACAGACCCATTTATAAATCCTAACTACATCAGACCTAAGATGCTACAAGCAAGGCTACAGAAGATTGCTGATGAGTATTTTGGTGGAGTAGCAACATGGTATATGACTTCCAAGACAATGCTCGAAGAAGGATTGAAACAGCTTGAGATGTTGAAAGAAGACTCAAACAAGATGGCAGCAGCCAATCTCCACGAACTTCTCAGATGCTGGGAAAA